>CANQVU010000029.1 GCA_947627415.1 uncultured Clostridia bacterium
TCTTATAATTTCTATTGAATTCTATAATCTAGATTTCAAATTTCAAATGCCGAATTCTCTTGCTCAAACAACAATTTTTTTCAATTATATTATATCAAATTGAAAAATGCAATGAAAACAATTGTAATACAAATGTAATAATTAAAAATCTCTTACAGTATCAAGAGAAAGGAAAACTATAAAAACATTTTTTGATATTTGTTGCAATTGCAACAGAAAATAAAAAACATTGATATATAATTTGATTATATGAAGCAAGGACTAAAGGAGGTTCAGATATGAAAGTAATAAAAAGAGATGGAAAAGCAGTAGATTATAATAGAGAAAAAATTGAAGTCGCAATTGAAAAAGCTAATAATGAAGTAAAACCTAAAGAGAGATTATCAAAAGTAGAGATTAGAGAAATAACAAAGTATATTGAAGACCTTGACAAAAAAAGAATTTTGGTAGAGGATATTCAGGATATTATAGAACAACAATTGATGGACAGAAAGAAATTTGAACTTGCAAAAAAATATATGATTTATCGCTATACTAGAGCATTAGTAAGGAAACAAAATACAACAGATGAATCTATTTTAGGGTTAATAAAAAATCAAAATAAAGAACTATCTGAAGAAAACTCTAATAAAAATGCAGTTTTAGCATCAACTCAAAGAGATTACATAGCAGGAGAAGTTTCAAAAGATTTAACAAAAAGAATTTTGCTACCTGAAAAAATTACAAAAGCACACGAAGATGGAATACTTCATTTCCATGATATGGATTACTTTTTACAACCAATATTTAACTGTTGTTTAATAAACATAGGAGATATGTTAGATAATGGAACAGTTATGAATGGTAAACTAATAGAGTCTCCAAAAAGTTTTCAAGTTGCATGTACAATTATGACGCAGATAATTGCTGCAGTGGCATCAAACCAATATGGTGGGCAATCTGTGGATGTGAGTCATTTAGGTAAATATATTAGAAAAAGTTATGAAAAATTTAAAAATCAAATAGAAAAAGAATTTAAAAATGAGTTAAGTTCAGAAATGATAGAAAAACTTGTGCATCAAAGGCTAAAAAAAGAAGTATCTGCAGGTGTTCAAACAATCCAATACCAAATTAACACATTAATGACAACAAATGGCCAATCACCTTTTGTCACATTGTTTTTAAATTTGAAAAAAGATGACCCATATATAAAAGAAAATGCAATGTTAATAGAAGAAATACTTAAACAAAGATACGAGGGAATTAAAAACGAAAAAGGTGTATATATAACACCAGCATTTCCAAAATTGATATATGTATTGGATGAGCACAACTGCTTAAAAGGTGGAGAATATGATTATTTAACAAAACTTGCAGTAAAATGTTCATCAAAAAGATTATACCCAGATTACATTTCAGCTAAAAAAATGCGTGAAAATTATGAAGGAAATGTATTCAGTCCGATGGGATGTAGAAGCTTCTTATCTCCTTGGAAAGATGAAAATGGTAACTATAAATTTGAAGGAAGATTTAATCAAGGAGTTGTCAGCATTAATTTACCTCAAATTGGAATTATTGCAGATGGAGATGAAGAAAAATTTTGGAAGTTATTAGATGAAAGATTAGATTTATGTTATGAAGCTCTAATGTGTAGACATTATGCCTTACTTGGGACAATAAGTAATACTAGTCCTATACATTGGAGATATGGAGCAATAGCTCGTATGGAACCAGGAGAAAAAATAGATAAATTATTAAAGGGTGGCTATTCAACAATTTCATTAGGTTATATTGGACTTTATGAATTAACAAAATTAGTAAAAGGTGTATCACATACAGAACCTAAGGGGCATGATTTTGCAATTAAAGTAATGAAACACTTAAGAGCAACAACAGACAAGTGGAAAAAAGAAACTGGAATAGGATTTGGCCTATATGGAACACCGGCAGAAAGTTTATGCTATCGTTTTGCAAAAATTGATAAAGAAAGATTTGGAGAAATAAAAGATATTACAGATAAAGGATATTACACAAATTCATATCATGTAGATGTAAGAGAAAATATTGATGCGTTTGAAAAATTATCATTTGAAAGTGAATTCCAACAACTATCATCAGGTGGAGCTATTTCATATATAGAAATTCCAAATATGCAACATAATTTAAAAGCATTAGAAGATTTAGTTAAATTCATTTATGATAATATTCAATATGCAGAATTCAATACCAAATCTGATTATTGTCATGTTTGTGGGTTCGACGGAGAAATAATTATAAATGATGATTTAGAATGGGAATGTCCAAACTGCGGAAATAAAGATAAGAATAAAATGAATGTAACAAGACGTACTTGTGGATATTTAGGAGAAAATTTTTGGAATGAGGGTAAAACCAAAGAAATAAAATCAAGAGTATTACACTTGTAATTAGAGGTTAGAAGTTAGAAATTAGAGGTTAGAAATTTATAAATAAAAATTCTAATTTCTAAAGTCTAATATCTAACTTCCAGAATGGAGGCTAGATATGAAATATGCAAAAATAAAAAAATGTGATATTGCAAATGGACCAGGAGTAAGAGTTTCACTATTTGTAAGCGGATGTAACCATCATTGCAGGAATTGCTTTAATAAAGAGGCATGGGACTTTAATTATGGAAATGATTTTACAGGTAAAGAACAAGATGAAATATTAGAAGATTTAAAACCGGAATATATTACGGGCTTAAGTCTTTTAGGAGGAGAACCTTTTGAAAGAATAAATCAAGAGGGATTAGTTCCATTAATAAGAAAGGTAAAGCAAATATATCCAGATAAGAAAATTTGGTGTTATACAGGTTTTACATTTGATAAAGAAATTTTAGGAGAAATGGTAGAAAAGGAAAACAGAAAATCTACAAAAGAGATGCTCAAAAATATAGATTATATAGTGGATGGAAAATTTGTAGAAGAATTAAAAGATCCAAAATTAAGGTTTAGGGGTTCAAGCAATCAAAGAATTATAGATGTGAAAAAGAGCCTAGAGCAAAAAGAAGTTGTAATTTGGGATGGATTGGAAAAGGATATATGATAAGATATATTAAAAACTGTCAAAAAAGTAATTGACAGTTTTTTCTCATTTCAGATATATTATTTTAAACTTAATTAACATTTTCAATTATTAATAATTAAAAAACTAGGGAATTAATTTATGCATTTATTAGTATTAATTTAATATAATTATTAATATGATGAAAGTATATAACTTAAAAACAATTTTAATAATATTTTTAATAATTATAATCATTATTTGTGCATTAGTTATAACAAATAAATATTTATCATCAAAAGCAATAAAAACTTCAACTAGTAATAGTGGCACATATAAAATATTAGTTGATGTAGAAGATTCAAAGTTATTTTTGTTTGAAAATGATGCATTAATAAAAACATATAAATGTTCAGGAGGAAAGTGGTCGACACCATCTCCAATAGGAACATGGAAAATAATATCAAAAGCAAAATGGGGAGAAGGATTTCGGACGGAAGTTGGATGGGACTTAATGTTCCTTGGGGACAATTTGGAATACATGGAACTTTAGACCCATACTCAGTAGGATGGTCTAGTTCACATGGATGTATAAGAATGAATAATAATGAAGTTGCAGAACTTTATAAAATGGTTCCAATAGGAACTAAAGTTATAATTGTGGATCGGAATATATGGTGCATTTGGTAAAGGACTAAGAGATTTAAAATCTGGAATGTACGGGTCAGATGTAATGGAAATACAAAAAAAGCTAAAAGAATTAGGACTTTTCAATGGAAATCCAAATGGTAAATTTGGAATAGAAACAGAAAAAGCTGTACAAAAATATTGTAAAGAAAATGGTTTGTATGTAAGAAAAACAATAGATAAAGAATTACAAAAACATATGGGATTTGATCCAATAGAATAAATATTATGTTTATTAATACATACTAAAAATTATATTTCAGCAATATAAAAATGCATACTATGATATTATAAAAATGAATTGAAAATATATAATAGGAGAGAATATGAAAGAAAAATCAAGTATTCATTATATAGTAGCACATGAAAAAATAAGGGATTTAGTATTTTATGAATGGGAAAAAATGATTTTATTATTGAATCAAGGCCCTAACAGTCTAAAACACTATTTTTGTAAATTATGGAATGAAACAAGGCAGGAAGTGGAGTATGAAGATGATATTGACATTATAGATATCGATAGACAGATAAAACCGGATGATTTTAATATTTCATATTCAATTTTGGACAATGAAATAAAAGTATTTAATTTTATAATGCCAAAGCCAGTAACATGCTATGGACAAGTAGTTTATTTGTCATTAGTAATAACAAATGGAATACCAAAATTTTTTACATTAGAGTTAGGTAATAAAGTAAATGTAGGAGATTGCTATTTTATATGTGAATGGAAAATTAATTTTGAAAATAATAATTATGTGCATAAAAATTATGGGATAATAGATGAACCGATTATTGGAAAGTTTCTTGGAAAAATAAATGAAATAGTAAATTTAAAACAGTGAAAAATAGTTGTTTGTGGAGGTTGAGGGGATAAATGTGAGGTCATTTCATGGCAAGACTTCGTACAATTTACCCTAAATTCGCACTTTCACATTGCACTTCTCAAATAAATTACTATTTATACATTTATAAAACATGCTACTTAATTTATGAAAATTACAAAATGCAAAAAATAATTTTAAAAAATGTTGACAAGCCACATTTCCGTATGATATTATAGTAAAGCACATATTTTGCAACTAAAATATGTAGCTTTTATTGTGAAAACAACAAGATTCCTAGATACCACCCACAATATTTGATTGTAATGGTGGATAGGGTTCTTATAATATCAAGGGTGGTTAAGATAAAAAAAATAGTAATATAAGCTAATAATAGAATAAAAGTGTAGGGATGCAAGAGTTTAATGCATCTAAATTAGTAAAAAATAAAATTACTTTTCCTACACTTTTTTGCGTGGTTTTAATAATTAAATAAGGAGGAATTAAATACTATATAAGGTTATATAAATTAAAATTGATATAGGGCAGTACAGTTTTGAGCTATATAATACATTAGTATTTAAGAGGGACCTTATTTAATTTAGAAATTAGAAATCAGATGGCTTATAAGCTTGAAATTTCTATATAAATATATCTGCTCAAGTAAAATTAATTAATAATGAAAAATGAAAAATTAATAATGAATAATAATGGATATTTTTCAGCTTTGCCGAAAAATTACAATAATTATTCATCATTCATTATTCACTATTCATTAAAACAAGGGAGTTGATTTATTTGTTAAAAGACTTAAAATATGAAAAGACAACAAGAAAAACATTTGCAAAAATAGGTGATTTCATTGAAATCCCAAATTTAATTGAAGTTCAAAAAGATTCTTATGATTGGTTCGTTAGAGAAGGCCTTGGAGAAGTATTGAAAGATATTTCACCAATTATTGATTATTCTGGCAATTTAGTTCTTGAATTTTTCGATTATTATATGGAAGAAAAAACTAAATATTCTTTAGAAGAAGCTAAAGAAAGAGATGCAACTTACTCTACAAGATTACATGTAAAAGTAAGGCTTATTAATCGTGAAACTGGAGAAATAAAAGAACAAGAAATTTATTTAGGAGACTTTCCATTAATGACAGATAGTGGTACATTTGTAATTAATGGAGCTGAAAGAGTTGTAGTAAGCCAGTTAGTGCGTTCACCAGGATGCTACTATGAATCAGATTATGATAAAACAGGGAAAAAACTATATAAATCTACAGTTATGCCGATTAGAGGAGCATGGTTAGAATATGAAACAGATAGTAATGATATATTCTATGTAAGAATTGATAGAACAAGAAAATTACCTATAACAGTTCTTTTAAGAGCAATAGGATTAGTTTCAGATGAACAAATAATAGATGTGTTTGGAGAAGATGAAAAAATTCTTGCAACAATAGCAAAAGATACAGTAAAAACAAGCGAAGAAGCAATTGTTGAAATATATAAAAAATTAAGACCAGGGGAACTTCCAACAGTTGACGCAGCAAGAAATTTATTTAACAACCTATTCTTTGATCCAAGAAGATATGACTTAGCAAAAGTTGGAAGATATAAATTTAATAAAAAATTAAACTTAGCATCAAGAATAGCTGGACAGGTTTCATATAGTGATATTTTAAATAGTGAAACTGGAGAAATATTAGTTGAGAAAGATGCAGTTATATCTAAAGAGATAGCAAAACAGATTCAAAATTTAGGAATAAATATTGTTGATGTAAAAGTAGATGACAAAAAAGTTAGAATAATAGGAAATGGGACAGTAGATATAAATGCATATGTTGATACAGAAAAATTAGGAATAAAAATTAAAGAATTAGTAAATTATGAAATATTAAAAAATATATTAGAAAACACAGATAAAAAAGACTTAAAGAAAGTAATTGAAGAGAGAGAAGAAGAATTAATTCCAAAACATATAGTAACAGAAGATATGATTTCATCAGTAAACTATTTATTAAATCTACAATATGGTTTAGGAAAAGTTGATGATATTGACCATTTAGGAAATAGACGTATAAGATGTGTAGGTGAATTATTACAAAATCAATTTAGAATTGGTCTTACAAGATTAGAAAGAGTCGTTCGTGAAAGAATGACAATACAAGATCTAGATGTTATAACACCACAAACATTAATAAATACAAAGCCAATAACATCATCAATAAGGGAATTCTTTGGAAGTTCACAATTATCACAATTTATGGATCAAACAAACCCATTATCAGAACTAACACATAAAAGAAGGATTTCAGCTTTAGGACCTGGAGGACTTTCTAGGGAAAGAGCAGGATTCGAAGTTCGTGATGTTCACTACACACACTATGGAAGACTTTGCCCAATAGAGTCTCCAGAAGGACCAAACATTGGACTTATATCTGCACTTTCAACATTTGCAGTAATCAATGAATATGGATTTGTAGAAACACCATATAGAAAAATAGATCCAAAAACACATAAAGTAACAGATGAAGTTACATATATGACAGCGGATGAAGAAGATGAATATATTATTGCACAAGCAACAGAGCCTATGACAAAAGAAGGAAAGTTTAAAAACAAGCTAATAAGAGTTAGATATTTAGACGAAATTATAGAAGTTGAACCAGAAAAGGTAGATTACATTGATATATCACCAAAACAATTAGTATCTGTAGGTGCTGCAATGATACCATTCTTGGAGCATGATGATGCTAACCGTGCATTAATGGGTGCCAACATGCAACGTCAAGCGGTTCCTCTTATGATTACAGACTCACCAATAGTTGGAACAGGTATAGAATATAGAGCTGCAAAAGATTCTGGAATTACTGTACTTGCAAAAAATGATGGCGTTGTTGAAAGGGTTACTGGAGATGAAATTATAATAAAAACAAAATCAGGTGAAAAAGATACATATAAACTACGTAAGTTCAAAAGAACAAATGGTGGTACATGTATAAATCAACATCCAATAGTTGTAAAAGGAGAAAAAGTAAAGGCAAATGATGTTATAGCTGATGGACCTTCTACACAAAATGGTGAAATGGCACTTGGTAAAAACGTACTTATAGCATTTACAACATGGGAAGGATATAACTACGAGGATGCTATATTACTTAGTGAAAGATTAGTAAAAGAAGACGTTTATACATCTATACATATAGAAGAATATGATTGTGAATGTAGAGATACAAAACTTGGAGCAGAAGAAATAACTAGAGACATTCCAAACATAGGTGAAGAAAATTTAAAAGATTTAGATGAAAATGGAATTATAAGAATAGGTGCAGAAGTAAGACCTGGAGATATATTAGTAGGAAAAGTTACTCCAAAAGGAGAGACTGAGTTATCAGCAGAAGAAAGATTACTTCGTGCAATATTTGGAGAAAAAGCAAGAGAAGTAAGAGACACATCACTTAGAGTACCACATGGAGAAGCAGGAACAATAGTAGATGTAAAAGTATATAACAGAGAAAATTCAGACGAACTTGGACCTGGAGTTAATGAAGTAATTAGAGTATATATTGCTCAAAAAAGAAAAATATCAGTTGGAGACAAGATGGCTGGACGTCATGGTAACAAAGGTGTTATCTCAAGAATATTACCAGTTGAAGATATGCCATTTATGCCAGACGGAACACCGGTTGATGTTGTTTTAAATCCGCTTGGTGTGCCTTCACGTATGAACCTTGGTCAAGTTTTAGAGGTTCATTTGGGTGCAGCTGCAAGACTATTAGGAATTAAAGTTGCAACACCTGTATTTGATGGAGCAACAGAAGAAGATATAATTGAATTATTAAAGGAATCAGGACTATCAGAGGATGGTAAAACAATACTATATGATGGTAGAACAGGTGAGCCTTTTGACAAACCAATTACAGTTGGTGTAATGTACATGTTAAAACTTCATCACTTAGTAGATGATAAAATACATGCTCGTTCAACTGGACCATACTCATTAGTAACACAACAACCTCTTGGAGGTAAAGCACAATTTGGTGGACAAAGATTTGGAGAGATGGAGGTTTGGGCACTAGAAGCATATGGTGCAGCATACACTTTACAAGAAATCTTAACAATTAAATCAGACGATGTTGTAGGAAGAGTAAAAACTTATGAAGCTATAGTTAAAGGTGAAAATGTTCCAGAACCAGGAGTTCCAGAAAGCTTTAAGGTTTTAGTAAAAGAATTACAGAGTTTAGGATTAGATGTACGTTTGTATTCAGAAGATGATGAAGAATTAGAACTAAAAGAAAATATCGAAGAAGGAATAGACCTAAATTTAGAAGAATTAAATAAGGTTATACCTGAAGAAGATGCTATAGTTGATGAAGAAGAGCTATCAGGAGATTTTATAGAAGAAGACTTTGATGAAGATTCAATTGAAGAAGAAGATATAGCAATAGAAGAAAATGAGATCTTTGATAATGAACTTGCAACAGATAATATAATGAATGATAAAGATATAATCGACGAATAAAAGGGACTGGTCTGAATTTACAATTGTAAAATGAAAATTATAGGGACTGTCTACCCATAACAAACAATTGAAATAATTTAATATCTACAATATAATAAAATTAAATCACAAGATGGAATTGTTCGAGCAGTGTATATTTAATTTTACAGATATTGTAAAACCCAATTGTAAAGAAGGGACTGACCTAGAATTTTCCAAAGGAAAATTCTAGGGTATGTCCCCAAAAAGTTGAATAATGAATCATGAAGAGTTAATAATACAAAATTCTTCGAATTTTAAAGGGGGAAAGAGCCTTAATGGAAAACAAAGAAAAAGATGAATTAGAGATATTCAATAAACTAAAAGTAGGGTTAGCATCTGATGAAAAAATAAGAGAATGGTCAAAAGGTGAAGTAAAAAAACCTGAGACTATTAATTATAGAACACTAAAACCAGAAAAAGATGGTTTATTCTGTGAAAAAATATTTGGACCTACAAAAGACTGGGAATGTCATTGTGGTAAATATAAAAGAGTAAGATATAAAGGAATAATATGCGATAGATGCCGGAGTTGAAGTAACAAAATCAAAAGTAAGACGTGAAAGAATGGGACATATTGAACTTGCTGCACCAGTTGCTCACATTTGGTACTTTAAAGGAATACCAAGTAGAGTTGCATTAATATTAGACATTTCACCAAGAAGTTTGGAAAAAGTTATATATTTTGCATCATATATAGTACTTGATAAAGGAACAACAGATCTTACAAAATGTCAAGTATTAACAGAAAAAGAATATAGAGAAGCAGAAGAAAAATATGGGAAAGGTTCTTTTACTGCTAAAATGGGAGCAGAAGCAATAAGAACTTTATTACAAGAAGTTGATTTAGATAAATTATCAGCTAAACTAAAAAAAGAATTAGAAAAAGCAAGTGAGCAAAAGAAATCAAAACTTGTTAAAAGATTAGATACAGTTGAAAGTTTTAGATTATCTGGAAACAAACCAGAATGGATGGTAATGAGTGTTATACCAGTAATACCACCAGAAATAAGACCAATGGTACAATTAGATGGTGGAAGATTTGCAACATCTGACTTAAATGACTTATATAGAAGAGTTATAAATAGAAATAACAGATTAAAAAGATTATTAGAATTAGGTGCGCCAGAAATAATTGTAAGAAATGAAAAAAGAATGTTACAAGAATCTGTAGACGCATTAATAGACAATGGTAGACGTGGAAGACCAGTAACGGGCGCTGGTAACAGACCTTTAAAATCATTATCAGATATGCTTAAAGGAAAACAAGGACGTTTCCGTCAAAACCTACTTGGAAAACGTGTTGATTACTCAGGACGTTCAGTTATAGTAGTTGGACCAGAACTAAAAATTTATCAATGTGGACTTCCAAAAGAAATGGCAATAGAACTATTTAAGCCTTTCGTAATGAGAGAATTAGTAGGAAGAGGGCTTGCTCACAATATAAAAAATGCAAAAAGAATGGTAGAAAGATTAAGACCAGAAGTATGGGATATATTAGAAGAAGTAATTGCAGACCATCCAGTAATGCTAAACCGAGCACCAACTTTGCACAGATTAGGTATTCAAGCATTTGAGCCAGTTCTAGTAGAAGGAAGAGCAATAAAACTTCATCCATTAGTATGTACAGCATTTAATGCCGATTTCGATGGTGACCAAATGGCAGTTCACGTTCCACTATCACCAGAAGCACAAGCAGAAGCAAGATACTTAATGTTATCTGTAAATAACCTTTTAAAACCACAAGATGGTAAGCCAGTTACAGTACCAACACAAGATATGATACTTGGAAGTTACTATTTAACAATACAAATAGATGGCGAAAAAGGCGAAGGTATGTATTTTAAAGATGTTGATGAAGCATTACTTGCATATCAAAATGGAGATGTTGGTCTTCATGCTAAAGTAAAAGTAAGATTAACAAAAGAGATAAACGGAGAAAAGAAAACAAAAACAATAGAAGCAACAGTTGGAAGACTTATATATAACGAAGAAATTCCTCAAGACTTAGGATTTGTAGATAGAACAGACCCTGAAAAAGAATTCGATTTAGAGATAGATTTCCCAGTTATGAAGAAAAATTTAGGAACAATTATTGCTAAATGTATAGATAAACATGGACTAAATAGATCAGCAGAACTATTAGATTATATTAAAGCATTAGGATTTAAATACTCTACAAAAGGTGCAATAACAGTATCAGTTCATGACGTTGCAGTACCAGAAGCTAAAAAGAAAATTTTAGCAGACAGTGAAAAACAAGTAGAAGAAATAGGAAAACAATATAAAAGAGGTTTAATTACAGAAGATGAAAGATATTCATCAATAATTAAAGTATGGGAAAAAGCAACAAATGACGTTACAGACGCAATGAAAGACAACTTTGATGACTTAAATCCAATATATATGATGGCACAATCTGGAGCAAGAGGTAATATGAACCAATTACGTCAAATTGCTGGTATGCGTGGACTTATGGCAAATACATCTGGTAAAGCAGTTGAAATACCAATCAAATCATGTTTCAGAGAAGGATTAGATGTTCTAGAATATTTCATTTCTTCACATGGTGCAAGAAAAGGTTTAGCAGATACAGCATTAAGAACAGCAGACTCTGGTTACTTAACAAGAAGATTAGTTGATGTATCTCAAGATATAATTGTAAGAGAACACGATTGTGGAACAACAGAAGGAATCGAAATAGAAGACATTAAAGATGGAAATCAAGTAATTGAGAAATTACATGAAAGATTAGTTGGTAGATATGCATTAAATGATATACATGATCCAAAAACAAATGAATTAATAGTAGATACTAATACATTAATTACACCAGATATAGCTGACAAAATAGTAGGAGCAGGAATAGAGAAAGTAGAAGTACGTTCAGTATTAGGATGCAGAACAAAACATGGTGTATGTGCTAAATGTTATGGTATGGGCCTTGCAACAAGAAAAGAAGTTAATATTGGAGAAGCAGTTGGTATAATTGCTGCACAATCAATAGGTGAGCCAGGTACACAGCTTACAATGAGAACATTCCATACAGGTGGTGTAGCTGGTGGAGATATCACACAAGGTTTACCTAGGGTTGAAGAGCTATTTGAAGCAAGAAAACCAAAAGGTCTTGCTGTAATATCTGAAATTGATGGAACAGTTAAAATCCAAGAAGTTAAAAAGAGAAAAGAAGTAACAGTAACAAGTAAAGATAATTCAAAAACATATGCAATTAGTTTTGGATCTAAACTAAAAGTAAAAGACGGGGACGAAATAAAAGCAGGAGATCCAATTACAGAAGGATCAATAAATCCAAATGAAATATTAGCTATAAAAGGACCTGAAGGAGTATATAAATATTTAATATCAGAAGTACAAAAAGTGTATAGAAACCAAGGTGTTGATATTAATGATAAACATATTGAAGTTATTGGAAGACAAATGCTTAAAAAGATAAAAATAGACGACAATGGAGATACAGGAATGTTTGCAGGTTCATTAGTAGATATTAGTGAATTTAATGAAGAAAATGAAAAAATGATAGCAGAAGGAAAAAGACCTGCAACCGGAAAAAGAGCTTTACTTGGTATAACAAAAGCATCACTTGCAACAGAAAGTTTCTTATCAGCAGCATCATTCCAAGAAACAACGAGGGTATTAACAGAAGCTGCAATAAAAGGAAAGGTAGATTCATTAATAGGATTAAAAGAAAACGTTATAATAGGAAAATTAATACCAGCAGGAACAGGAATGCAAGCATATAGAAATATAAAAATAAACACAGAAAAACAAGAAGAGACAGGAGAAACTGTAGAATAAAATAAAAGCAGAAGGGAAAACAAACACCCTTCTGCTTTTTTTCTTTTTTTCCTTTTTTGGACGGACTAGATTTAGTCTTTTTTCAAAAAAGACTAAATCTAGTCCGTCCAAAAAAGGAAAAAAAGAAATTTTGAAGAAATTTTGAAATAATTTAAAAATCATATTGAAATCATAAAACAGTAATGCTAAAATAAATGTGTTAAAATCCGACAAAAAAATCTAATTAGGAGGATAAAAATGAATAACATTAAAATTTTTGCCTGCAATTCGGCAGAAGAATTTACAAAAGAGATGTGTGATAATTTAGGAATATCGGTTGGAAAAAAAGATTCTTTTAAGTTTGCTAATGATAATAGTTTTGTGCAATTAAAAGAAACAGTAAGAGAGCAAGATGTTTATATTGTTCAAACTACTCAACCACCAGTAAATGAAAGAATTATGGAATTATTAATAACAATTGAAGCTGCAAAAAGAGCAGGAGCAAGGAGAATAACAGCAGTACTTCCATATTTTATGTATTCAAGATCAGATAAAAAAGATCAATCAAGAGTACCAGTAACAGCAAAGTTAATGGCGACATTACTAGAGGCAGCAGGTGTTGATCATGTTCTTACATGTGACTTACATAACCCAGCAATTCAAGCATATTTTAATATAATATGTGATAGAGTAACAGCAAAGCACTTATTAGAAAAATATTTTGAAGCAAAGCAATTAGAAAATATGGTAGTAGTAGCAACAGATGCTGGAAGTTCTAAGAAAGCATATAAATATTCAAAATTCTTTGAATGTCCACTTGCATTAATTGATAAAAGAAGAGAATCAAACAATGATAATGCTGTAGCAACAAATATTATAGGTGATATAGAAGGAAAAACTGCAGTAATATTTGATGATGAAGTAAGTACAGCAGGAACATTAGTAGAAGCAGCACATATATTAGAGAAACATGGAGCAAAAGAAATATATGCAGGAGCAACACATGGAGTTTTAGTTGGACCTGCAATCGAAAGAATAGAGAAATCGCCAATAAAAGAATTAGTAGTAACAAATACAATTCCGCTTGAAGAAGAAAAAAGAATTGATAAAATAAAAGTAGTATCAATCGCTCCACTATTTGCAGAAGCAATTAAAAGATTAAACGAAGCAAGACCACTTGGAGATTTATTTGAATATGACAAGTAAAACATATAAACAAAAACGGCATGTCACAAAGTGACAGCCGTTTTTGTTATTAACAATGAATTTTGATTAATCGGATAGGATAATTTCCAAAGAATCATTAGGGGATTTAAAACCGACAATTCTTTCATAGTTTTCTCTGATACATGTAAAAACACGGGCCCAATGGCGCTTTAAAGAGCTTTTACCAACACATCTGCAAATATCAAGTCCAGAAATACCCTTATTCCATGGATGTGTACGTGGAGTTTTAAACTTAAGCTGAAAGAAAAATAGACATCTAATGCTTTTAGTGTCATCATACAGCAGAACATATACACAAGGTCTGTATCCCCATTTAGAAAAAAGGGCTGATTTTGGACGTATTTGCATTTCTTCTGAAATATCAGAGAAAGTTCCAGAGTTAATTTTAAAAAGAGGAATAGATTTTCCACTTTTCGTTGGCGTTGAATATTCAACAATTGAATTTTCCGGTAATCTCCGAATAATGTATTTACCTGTCATCAAAATTCTCCTTTCTGCGAAATCGCATAAATTTTTGTTAATAAATACAACAGGTATACATAAATATACCAAAAAAACACTGAAATGTCAATATATATAACGATATTGACAAACCTACAAAATACAATTAAAACTAATAAAAATAGCGTTGACAATTACAAAGTTTTACGATATAATACTTAAAGTTAAATCCCACTAAATGGTACAAGTAGCAGTAGTGAGGGGAGGGAAATAAAGTGTCAGAAATAAAAGTTAATAATGGTAATATAGAAGACGCATTAAAAAGATTTAAAAGACAATGCGTAAGAAACGGTGTTTTACAAGAGGTTAGAAAAAGAGAACACTACGAAAAACCTAGTGTAAAAAGAAAGAAAAAATCAGAAGCAGCAAGAAAAAGAAAATTTTAAAATAGAGTTTAGAAGTTAGAGGTGAGAAGTTAGAAAAAATATTAAGACTTTTCACCTTTTATCATATGTAGGGGCGTCATCGGTAAATAATACTAAATTGCGCCCATAAATGAATAGTAAAGAATGAAAAATAAGAAGAGAAGAGTAAAAAAAATTTGTAATTTGAAGGAGGAAAAGAATATGTTAAAAGAAAAATTGATGTCAGATCTAAAAGATGCTATGAAAGAAAAACAAATATTAAAGAAAAATGTTGTTCAAATGATAAGAGCAGCAATTCTTCAAGTTGAGAAAGATAAACAAATAGAGCTAGAAGATAATCAAATATTAGAAATAATAGCAAAAGAGTCTAAAAAAAGAAAAGATTCTTTAGCTGATTACGAAAAAAGTGGAAGACAAGATTTAATTGACCAAGTAAAAGAGGAAATTGATATAATATCAGAGTATTTACCAAAACAATTAAATAAAGAGGAAATAACAAGTATTGTAAAAAAAGTTATAGAAGAAACAGGAGCATTGACAATTAAAGATATGGGAAAAGTAATGAAAGCAGCAAAAGAAAAAATAGGTGCAGCAGCAGATGGAAAAGCAATTAATGAAGTAGTAAGAGAATTATTAAATTAGAAGTTAGAGATTAGATGTTATAAATTATAATAATAAGAATAAATTGGCATTTAATTGTTAATAATATAATTTAAAAAAGGGACATACTTCAACCTATGAGGAATACGCTTGACTGAAGTATGTACCTCAAACCTTATAAATATTATGCATTAGAAAAGGGAGTATATTTATGTCATATAGTATAGAAGAAATAAAGCAAGGCATTAAGTTGCATTGCATAGATACAAATAAATTTAAAACTAATTTGATGGCGGTATTTATTACATTACCATTGAATAGAGAAAAAATTACATTTGATACTGTTATTCCAGCAGTTTTAAAGAGAGGAACAGCAAACCTAAATACACAAGAAGAAATATCAAAAAAATTAGAAGATATGTATGGAGCGAGCTTTGATTGCGGTATAGAAAAAATAGGAGATAATCATGTTATAAAATTCTATTTAGAATCTTTAAATGATAATTTTATTCCAGAAAATAGTAAACAGAAAATAGCAAAAGATAGTATAGATTTGCTATTAGATATAATATTAAATCCTTTTACTGAAAATAATAAATTTAAAGATGAATATGTAGAAGCTGAAAAAAATAACATTAAGAGATTAATAGAATCAAAAATTGATAATAAAGATCAATATGCATTAAACAGATGTATAGAAGAAATGTATAAAGATAAACCATATGGATTATATAAATACGGTTACGTAGAAGATTTAGATAAAATCAATTCAGAAAATCTATATAAATATTACGATGAATTAATAAATACAAGCAAAATTGATATATTTATTTCAGGAGAATTAAACAATAAAGAGATATTAGAGATTGTAAAAAATAATGATAATATAAAGAAATTAAAAGAAAGAACTCCAAAATATATTGTAAATAATGAACAAACTGAAAACAAGGAAGAAATACAAGAAAAGGAAATAGAAGAAAAAATGGACGTGGCACAAGGAAAACTAGTTATAGGATTAGATGTAGAAATAAATGACCACAACTCAAAATTTCCTGTATCTATATATAATGTAATACTTCGGAGAAAGTGCGACGTCAAAACTATTTCAAAATGTACGTGAAAAAGCAAGTCTTGCATACACAGCTAGATCTAATTATGTAAGACAGAAAAACAATATTTATATAAGATGTGGAATAGAGATAGAAAACTATGAAAAGGCATTGAAGATAATAAAAGAACAATTAGAAGAGATGCAAAATGGAAAATTTACAGAAGAAGATTTAGAAAACAGCAAAAAATATATGATTTCTGGAATTCAAGCCGCACAAGATGAACAAGATTCTGAAATAACATACTATATAGGTCAAGAATTATCTGGAATGCTTACAACTTTTGATGAATATGAGCAAAAAATAAATGAAGTAAAGCTAGAGGATGTTAAAAATATTGGAAACAAAGTTAAAATTAATACAATATATTTTTTGAGAAATTAGATAAATTGTAATTTGTGTTATGTTCGGTTAATTCAGGACAGTCCCCAAAATCCCCAAAATTGGTGATTTTTAGGGACAGTCCCTAGAATTCCCCGAACATAAAACAAACAACAATTTATAAAAAAGGAGAATCGAATTTTATGCAAATTATAGAGAATTCATATGTTAAAGAAAAATTATATATAGAAAAATTAGAAAATGGCCTAACAGTTATGATAATTCCTAAAAAAGGAATTAGAAAGAAATATGTAATGTGGGCAACTCATTATGGCTCTATAGATAATAAATTTATTGTACCAGGAGAGGAAAATGTAACAGAAGTACCAGACGGTGTAGCACATTTTTTAGAGCATAAAATGTTTGAACAAGAAAACGGAACAAATAGCTTGGATATATTAACTGCTTTAGGGGTAAATGCAAATGCATATACTACTAATAATTATACAACATACCTTTTTGAAGCAACAGATAATTTTTATCCAGCATTAGATGAATTAATGGATTATGTACAAAACCCATATTTTACAGATGAGAATGTGGAAAAAGAAAAGGGAATAATTGCTCAAGAAATAAAAATGTATGATGATTATCCGGATTGGGTAGTGTATATGAATGCAATGAGAAATATGTATAAAAATAATCCTATAAAAATTGATATAGCAGGGAGTGTAGAATCAATATATAAAATTGATAAAGATATTTTATATAAATGCTATAATACATTTTATAATCCATCAAACATGGTAATGTGTTTTTGTGGAGATTTCGAGCCTGAAAAACTAATAGAAGAAATCAAGAATAGACTAATAGAAAAACCAAATCAGGGTGAAATAAAAAGAATATATAAAGAAGAACCAGAAGAAATAATAGAAAAAAGAATAGAACAAACAATGGAAGTAAGTATGCCTTTATTTGTTATAGGGATAAAAGATAAAGTTCCAAAAAAGAATGAAGATATTGTAAAAAAGCATATAGCAATTGAAATATTACTAAATATGATTATAGGGAAAAGTTCTAATCTATACAAAGAATTATATGAAAACGAATTGCTAATTTCTGAACCATTTTTAGAATATGAATTTACTGACAATTATGCCCATATTGCAATAACAGGAATGTCGACTAATCCAGATAAAGTATTAGAAAAAATAGAGAAAGAAATAGACAGATTAAAAAAGGAAGGGTTAAATTTAAGCGATTTTGAAAGAATAAAAAATATGTTATATGGAAATGCTGTAAAAGAATTTAACAATGTTTCAGATATAGCAAGAATGTTTATTACAGATTATTTTAAAGATGTAAATAGTTTTGATTACTTAGAAAACTATAAACAAATAACACCTGAATATACACATGAAATTTTAAAAGAAGTATTCCTAAAAGATAAAACAGTGTTATCTATAGTAAAAGGAAAATAAATGAATGAAATAACATTCCCTCTATTAAATTTAAAATTACAATTATCAAGAATAGCATTTTCAATAGGAAATATAGATATCTATTGGTATGCTATTCTTATGATGTCTGCATTTATAATTGGACTAATAATTTGTAAAATTAAAGATGGAAAATTCAACATTAAATTTTCTGATATATTAGATTTAAGCTTATATGTTATTCCAATATCAATAATATCAGCAAGATTTTATTACATACTATTTAATTTGGAATATTATATAAATTATCCTATACAAATATTTAATTTGAAAGCAGGTGGACTTGCAATATATGGCGGAATAATTGGTGGCGGAATAACTTGCTATATATTTTGCAAAAAGAGAAAAATAGATTTATTAGATTTGTTTGATTATATTATTCCATGTTTAGCACTTCGGGCAATCAATAGGTAGATGGGGTAATTTTATAAACATTGAAGCATATGGAAGCATAAGCAACCTTCCTTGGAGAATGGGAATTTATAAAGAAGGAGAATATGTTGAAGTTCATCCTACATTTTTATATGAGTCATTAGTTACATTTTTATTATTTATAATTTTAGGTTTAATATCAAATAAAAGGAAATATAAAGGTCAAATAACATTAATATATTTAATAATATATTCTTTTGCAAGAATGATAATAGAAGAATTAAGAACAGATAGCTTAATGCTAGGAAATATAAGAATATCACAATTGTTGTCATTAATTATTTTAATAATTTCAGGATTTTTATATTTAAGAGAAAAATATAAAAATAAATAAATTGTAATTTGTTTGATGTTCTGAATTTTCCGAACATCAAACAACAATTGCACTAAACTGCTGTCGCAGTGGTCGTTTAAGTTAGTATAGCACTAAAAATAAAAAACTGCTATTAATTTA
>CANQVU010000030.1 GCA_947627415.1 uncultured Clostridia bacterium
GTAAATCCTGCTGTTTTAGAAAAACTTCTAAATTCTATTGCAACTTCTTTTGCTCCTTCTATTTCATATATGCTATGCGGAACATTTTCTTCGGTAATATATCTTTCATACGCTGAATCAAATAATATTAATGCCTTATTTTCTCTTGCATAGTCTACCCATTTTTTTAACTCAACTTTATTTAAAACTGTCCCTGTTGGATTATTAGGAAGACATAAATATATTAAATCTACCTTTTCTTTTGGAAGTTCTGGTACAAAATTATTTTCTGCTTTTATTGGTATATATACTATATCTCCATATATACCTTTTTCTTTATTATATTTTCCTGCAGCACCTATCATTACATTCGTATCTAAGTATACTGGATATACTGGATCTGTTATTGCAACTTTATTTTCATTTCCTAATATATCTAATATGTTTGCTACATCACACTTAGAGCCATCTGATACAAATATTTCATCTGGATTTATATCTACACCTCTATCTATATAATCACATTTAGATATTTTTTCTCTTAAAAACTCATACCCTTGTTCTGGGCCATATCCTCTAAATGTAGCTCCGTTTTGCATTTCATCAACTGCTTTGTGCATTGCTTCTATTATAATTGGTACAATTGGTCTTGTTACATCTCCAATTCCCATTTTTATTATTTCTTTATCCGGATTTTTAGTTTTGTATTCTTCTAATTTTTTTGCTATTGTAGAAAATAAATAGCTATCTTGTAACTCTAAATAATTTTCGTTAATTTTATACATAATTCTTTCTCCTTTCTTACTTTTATTTTATTAATTTATGTTGTTCTTCTGTCCAAGCAGGTGTACATACCATAGATACAATACAATAATTAGTTTCCCAAAAATATTTTTCATTAGGGTATATAAGAATAGAATCACCTTTTTTTAAACTAACTGTTTTATTTTCAAAGTTTAAAGTACCATTACCTTCTAAACAATATATTAATTCTTTACTTCTTAGGTTTACACAATATCCATTGTCTGGATATCTTCCTGTAATAGTTGCTACACTTAAATCTATATCATTATCATCAAAAAAATACTCCAAATATTTGCATTTGCCACTATTTGCTCCTTTTAAAGCATCATTATTTTTTATAACTTTCATTAATATCATTTCCCTCCATTATATTCATCCATAAAAAATAATTTATTAATCTCTACATTTTTTTGGACAAAATGTTTCACAGAGAAACGTCCTCTATGGGACAGTTCCTTCAAATACTGTTACTGCCGGGCCTGTCATAAATACATGATTCGTTTTTTCATCCCATTCTATTTCTAATGTTCCCCCTAATAATTCAACATTTACTTTTCTTCCTGTAAGTCCATTTATATTACAAGCAACAGTAGTTGCGCATGCTCCTGTACCGCATGCAAGAGTTTCTCCTGCTCCTCTTTCCCATACTCTCATTTTTACGTTGTTTTTATCCATTATTTCTATAAATTCTATGTTAGACCTTTTTGGAAAATGTTTATCTACTTCTAATATTGGTCCATATTTTTCAATGTCAAATTCTTTTGTGTTTTCTACTATTGTTATTGCATGTGGATTTCCCATAGAAATACAAGTAAAACTAAATTCTTTATCTAATGCTCTAATTTTTAAATCTTTTACTGTCCCTTTTTCAAAAATTACTGGTATTTCTTTAGGACTGAATATTGGCTCTCCCATATCTACTCTTACTGTTTCTACTTTGCCATCTTTTACATTAAGATTCAACACTTTAATTCCTGCTAATGTTTCAATTTTGATAGTTTCTTTATCAGTTAGTCCTTTGTCATAAACAAATTTACCTACACACCTTATGCCATTTCCGCACATCTCTGCTTCGCTTCCATCAAAATTAAACATTCTCATTTTAAAATCAGCAACATCACTTTTACATATTAATATTATTCCGTCCGATCCTATTCCAAAGTGACGATTACTCATAAATTTAGCTAGGTCTGATATGTTTCCTAAGTCTACTTCCTCAGAATAGCAGTCAATATATACATAATCGTTACCTAGCCCATGCATTTTTGTAAATTTTATCATTTTTATCACCTTTATATTGGTATTAATAAACCGCATAAAGATAATCATCTTTATACGGTTTAATTTTATCATATATTTTTGTTTTTTCAAGTGTTTAAAGATTATTTAAAACTAATTTAGTTTTGTTATATTTATGTTTAAAAATCCTTTTATTATATCTTCATTTATATCTTTATTTGTTGATTCTAATTCTACTGCAAAAATATACTCATTATCTAAATTATACCAAATATATGCTGTTTCATATTTTTCATCATAGTATTCAGAATTTGATTCATAAGATAATACTTGATACTTAAATTCTTTGTCTCCTACTTTTATTGTTTTCTCTTCACTCAAATCTATATCTTTGTAATAGCTTGTGTCTTTTTTATAATAATCATAATTTCTATTTATATCATCTTTATATTCATCATTCGTATACCATTTTAAAGATACATTTGCATCAATTTGAGATTCTGAATTATCATCTCCTAAACTATAATATTTTGTATAGTCATAAGAATAATTGCTTTTATATTTAAAATCCTTAGGTACTGAATATGTTACTGAATAACCGTAAGTTTCATCTTTTACTTCATTTTGAGATGTTGTTATTTTAGGTGCTGTTATATCATTATCTGATCCATCTGTTATATTATCCTCACTTCCTATACTACTAATTCCATTACCATTCATTTGATTTTTTATTAAATCACCTATTAGTGGTCTTTCCATCAATTTTTCTAAAATACTTTGCATATCTTGCTCTGTTATTTCTGTTATATTTATGCTGTTTGATACATCTTTTTTATCTATACCTTTGTTAAATTCTGCTAGGTAATCCATTTCTAGTTTTATAGTTCCTGTTTCAGCGACTTTCATTGTTATTGTTGCTTTTCCTGATTTTTCATCCCTACTGTCTTTATCTTTTTCTATTTCTATATTACCTTTTATTACATCTACTTTTGTTGATTCTGTTTTTGAAGAAACAGTATATGTATATAAATCCTTATTTTCCTTTACAACTGATATTGTTATAGTTTGTGACTCATCAGCAGAATATATCTCTACATCTAAAGCCAACAAATTATCTAATAAACCTTTCGTGTATAAAGATATTTTAATTTTATTTTTACTATCTGTTTCTAAAGATTTTATTTCCTCTGCTATTTCTTTTAATCCATCTTTTGGTGATTTTTCAAAGCAATCTAAGAATTTATCATTTTTAGCTAAATTTAAACACATATTTGAAATTATATTGTATAGTCCTTTTTGAGATAATGTAAGTGTTGTTTTTGTAACTCTTTTTTCTTTTTCTCCAACATCTATTGTAGTTTTTTCCTTTTCGAATTTTCCTTCTTCTTTTATTTGTGCTTTTAATTCATTTTTTATTATTTTAGTTACAGTTTTATTATTCTTAATTTTATCTTCTGAACTAACAGTATCAAATATTGCTTCTATTTGCTCTTTTTGTTCTTCATCTACATCTAATTTAATATATTTATCGAATAATCCATCAAGGTATGTATACATTTCTCCATCATTATAATAAACTTGAGCATCAACTACTTGGTTATTGTCATATTCTAGTCCTAAATCAACAATTTCTTGTTTGTTCTCAAAATCCATTTGACTACCTAATTTTAAAGAATATTTTTCAATTTCTTCTAATTGTTGTTGCATGCTTGAATCTTCAGATTCTATTGAAACCCTTACTTTTGAATCTAATTTTATTGAATCATAATCTGTTGATTCAATTTTGAAAAGTTTATCAATAGCTCTATTAAATATGAATTGTGGTTTTGCAAGTACTAAAAAATATACTAATATAAATGCAATAACTATTACTGCTGCAATTATTCCTCCTACTATTAGTCCCTTCTTTTTAGGTTTCTTTACGTTAAAGTCTTCATTTAATTGTTCAATTGTTTCCATTTTTAATATCTCCCCCTTATTACGATATTACTGTTTTTCCTATGTAATATTAACTATATCTTTTTTATAACATAAAACTTTTTTATAATCAATATTTTAAAAAATAAAATGGCAAAAAGAAAATATTCTCTCTTTTGCCATTTTGCTTTTTATTACACTTCCATTATAATTGGTAGAATCATCGGGTCTCTTTTTGTTTTTTTATGAATATAGTCTCTTAATTCTTCCCTTAATAATGATTTTATTGTTGACCAATCTGTTATATGTTTTTCTTCAAATTTTGAGATTTCTTCCCTCAATAATTGTTTTATATCTTCCATCAAGTTTTCTGATTCTCTAACATAAACAAATCCTCTAGAAAGTACATCTGGTCCTGCAACTACAGTTCCCGTTTGGGCATTCATAGTTAATACTATTATTATTAATCCATCTTGAGATAAACGTTGTCTATCTCTTAAAACAATATTTCCTACATCTCCAACTCCTAATCCGTCTACCATTATTTTTCCAACTGGCACTGTTCCTGTTAGTTTTGCATCATATTCATTTAATTCTAATATTCTTCCATTTGTCATTATAAATATATTCTCTGGATTTACTCCAACCTTTTTTGCAGTTTCACTATGTGCTATTAGTTGCCTATATTCACCATGAACTGGTATAAAGTATTTTGGTCTTACTAAACTAATCATTAATTTTTGTTCTTCTTGACACGCGTGTCCTGAAACATGTATATCTTCTAAGGCATTATATACTACTTCTGCACCTATTTTCATTAAATCATCTATTACTTTTGATACAGAGTTTTCATTCCCTGGTATTGGATTTGCAGATATAATTATTAAGTCATTTGGTGTTATTTGAACCTTTTTGTGTTCTCCCGATGCCATTCTAGTTAATGCAGACATTGTCTCTCCTTGGCTTCCAGTTGTAATTATAACTAATCTATCATCAGGATAAGATTTAATCATATCTATGTCTATAAACACATTATCAGGTACTTTTATATATCCAAACTTTCTTGCAGTTTCTATCATATTAATCATACTTCTACCACAAACTGCAATTTTTCTTTTATATTTTACTGCTGAATTAACTATTTGTTGTACTCTGTGAACATTTGATGAGAAAGTTGCAACTACTATTCTTTTTGTACAGTTTATGAACAATTTATCTAACACTTCTCCTACTGTGCTTTCAGACATAGTATATCCTTTTCTTTCTGCATTTGTACTGTCTGACATAAGTGCCAAAACGCCTTTATTCCCAAGTGCTGCAAGTCTTCCAAAATCTATCATTTCTCCATCAATAGGTGTGTAATCAATTTTAAAATCTCCTGTATGAACTATTGTTCCTACTGGTGTATGGATGGCAAGAGAACATGCATCTGGTATACTATGAGTTGTTCTTATAAATTCTACCCTCATTGATCCCAATGTAATTGTTTGACCTGGATTTACTACTTTTAATTTTGTACTTCTTAACAATTTATGTTCTTCTAGTTTGTGTTCAATGAGTCCTATTGTTAATTTTGTACCATATATAGGTACATTCATTTGTTTTAGTAAATATGGTATTGATCCTATGTGATCCTCATGACCATGTGTTATTACTAGACCTCTTATTTTTTCTTTGTTTTTTTCTAAATATGATAAATCTGGTATTACTAAATCTATTCCAAGCATATCATCTTCTGGAAATGCTAATCCACAATCTACTAATACAATATCATTTCCATATTCAAATACTGTAATATTTTTACCTATCTCTAATAATCCACCCAATGGTATTATTTTTAAATTTTCTTTTTTAAATTTAACTTGCTCAACCTTTACTTCTCTTGTTTGAGCAGTTTTTTTCTTTCTTGGCCTATAATTTCTTTTTTTAGGCTTTTCCATAGGTTCATTAACATTATTGTTTGATTTTTCTTCCATTTTATCTCCTCTCTTATAGTATCTAACTTTTGCATAAAATCATAATATTAAATTATTAACGCGCATCAAAAAAAATAGTTTAATATCTTAAACTAATGATTCTTTGGCTTCATATATTATTTCTATGTTCCGTTTTAACTAATCATAAAATTATTATTTATTCTTATGTACAAATGCAATTTATCTCTTAAATAGCATTCATTAATATTATTCTTAAATAATATTATTTTTTCCGAATCATTACTATTATATACAAAAATCTCATACTTTACCTACATACTAGGTATAAACTTTTATTATTATACTACTTTTATATATTATTGTCAAATATAGTATTTTTAAAAATACCAAAATAGCAAAAAGAAGCAGTCTTCTTTTTGCTATTTTCCATATTATCTTTCATCATGAAAATTATTATTACTATTATATCATCTTTTTATGTGAATTTCAATATTACCTTAGCAGTAACACATTTTTTCAAAATGAATAATATATATCATGACATACAAATGAATAGCAAATTAAAGTTTAGAAAGGAGATATGCGCCATGAGAAATTGTTGCTCATCAAATAATGATGAAATTTTATGGTTTATCATTTTATTCTTATTGCTTTTCTGTGGATGTGGTAACAGAGGATGCTGCTGTTAGGATTTATCCTATTTAAGCTTTAAGGAGATGTACTTAATTATTTAAGGAGGTGAATACTATGCCAGAAAACAGAGGAGGATGCGGATGTGGATTCGGATTCGGTGGAGATTGCTGCTGGATTATAATCCTTATAATATTAATATGCTGCTGTTGCGGTGGAAATAACAACGGATGTTGCTAGAATTCCATATTAATGCATAAAAATAAAGGATAGTATTTTACCTATCCTTTATTTTGATTCGTTTTGCTTCTTAGCTTTGTTCTTCTTTCTTCTGTCTTTATTTACTTTAATATTTTCTTTTCTTCTATCTTCAAATATCTTCCCTAATTTGTCTGTAACCATCTCATCACCTCATAATCTTTTGTATATTATGAGTATATTATATCAAAAAATTCATGTCAATATATTTCAAATATATTTAATTAGAATTTTAAGTAATTCTTTCAGAGAATGGGTCGCCATATGGTGTGACCCTTTCTCTACTTTTTTATTTTGAATCCTAACAATAATATTAATTTTTATAGACAATCTCTAAATTCTAATTAATACATTCCATCCATTCCTTCTGGCATTCCTGGATTTGAATGATTACAATTACATTCTTTTTCTTTTTTTTCTGTTACTACGCTTTCTGTTGTAAGTATCATAGATGCTATACTTGCTGCATTTTGTAGTGCGCTTCGTGTTACTTTTGTTGGATCTACTATTCCTTCTTTTTTCATATCTACATATTCTTCTTTTGCTGCATTAAATCCAATTCCAGGTTTGCTTGATTTTATTTTATCTAATATAACAGCACCTTCAAGTCCTGCATTTGCTGCAATTTGTCTAACTGGCTCTTCTAATGCTCTTAATACTATCTTTGCTCCAATTCTTTCATCCTCACTTAATGTCTCTATTGCCTTTTCTACCTTTGGAGCTACGTTTACAAGTGCTGTTCCACCACCTGCTACAATTCCTTCTTCAACAGCTGCTTTTGTTGCAGAAAGTGCATCTTCTATTCTTAATTTCTTCTCTTTCATTTCAACTTCTGTTGCTGCACCAACTTCTATTACTGCAACTCCTCCTGCTATTTTAGCTAAACGCTCTTGCAACTTTTCTTTGTCAAATTCACTAGTTGTGTCTTCTAATGCTGTTTTTATTTGTTTAACTCTTGACTCTATTTGATCTTTATCTCCAGCTCCATCTACAATTATTGTATTTTCTTTTTGCACTTTTACTTGTCTTGCTCTTCCTAATTGTTCTATAGCCGTGTCTTTTAATTCTAATCCTAAATCACTAGTTATAACTTCTCCACCTGTAAGGATTGCTATATCCTCTAGCATTTCTTTTCTTCTATCTCCAAATCCTGGAGCCTTTACTGCTACTACGTTTAAAACTCCTCTTAATTTGTTTAGTACAAGTGTTGATAAAGCCTCACTTTCTATATCATCTGCAATTATAACTAATTTTCCTGATTGTTGCATTAAGCTTTCTAGTAATGGTAATATTTCTTGAATATTACTAATTTTTTTATCTGTTATCAATATATATGGATTTTCCATTATAGATTCCATTTTATCTGTATCTGTTACAAAATATGGAGATATATATCCTTTATCAAATTGCATTCCTTCAACAACATTTAATCCTGTTGATGCAGTTTTTGATTCTTCTATTGTTATTACTCCATCTTTAGAAACTTTTTCCATTGCATCTGCAATTAATTCTCCTATTTCTTGATTATTTGCAGATATACTTGCTACTCTTGCAATATCCTCTTTACCGTTTATTTCAGAGCTAATTTCTTTTAATCCTTCTACTGCTGCTTCAACTGCTTTATCTATTCCTCTTTTTATTGCCATGGTATCTCCACCTGCAGCTACATTTTTAACTCCTTCTTTTATTATGCTTTGTGCTAAAACTGTTGCTGTTGTTGTACCATCACCTGCAATATCATTTGTTTTTGTTGCAACTTCTTTTACAAGTCTTGCTCCTACATTTTCATAAGGATCATCTAGCTCTATTTCTTTTGCTATTGTAACACCATCATTTGTAATTAATGGTGCGCCAAAACTTTTATCTAATACAACATTTCTTCCTTTAGGTCCAAGTGTTACCTTAACTGTGTCTGCTAATATATTTACGCCATTTAGCATTTTCTTTCTGGCATCTTCACCAAATTTAATCTCTTTTGACATATGAATCGTCTCCTTCTTATTATTCTACTATGGCAAGAACATCCTCTTGCTTTACTATCGTATATTCTGTACCTTCATATTTTACTTCTGTTCCAGAATATTTATTTATAATAACTTTGTCACCTTCTTTTATATACATTTTTATATCTTCCGTTCCTGGTCCTACTGCAACTACTTCGGCAATTTGTGGTTTTTCTTTAGATCCACTTGATAGAATAATTCCACTTTTTGTTGTTTCTTCTGCTTCTACCATTTTGATTAGTACTCTGTCTGCTAATGGTTTTATCATAATCACATTCCTCCCTTAGATTTTGCTTTTTGTCATTTTTTGTGGCAAATTAGCAGTCGATTAACTCGACTGCTAATAATTTATACCCTTTATATAAAAAAGTCAATAGGTTTTATTAATTTTATTCGTATTTTTTTGAGATTATGAATTTACTTCTATATTTTCTTCCCCCACTATTTCTTCAAAAGCCTTAAGTATTTCTTCATTAAAATATATTGCACCACATGGCTTTATCTCTCCATTATCATTCACTTGAACAGCAATATTATTTCTATCCCCCGAAAAGAATTTTATTGCACCTCTTAATTTATCTTTTTGTATTTCAGTAATATTTGTTATATTTATTGTTAATGTTTTTGGGTTGTCCATTTTAGCTGTTTGGTAAAAAAAGGGTCTGTCCCCTTTTTCGCCATTAAATTCACTTATGCTGTTTGCAACTATTTTTACTGGTTCGTCTTCTCTAATACTTAATCTTCCATCTATTAATACAATGTTTTCTTCTAATAATATGCTTTGTGATTTACTGTAGCATGTGTCAAATACAATTATTTCTGTACTTCCATATAAATCTTCTACTGTCATGAATGCCATTAATGTATTTCTTTTTGTATATTTCTTTTTTATTGAAGTTATTATTCCAACATATTTTACCTGTTTCCCGTCATCACTTAAATTATTTTCTTCGTTCATTTGCATCATTTGAAGTGTATTTATTGTAGCAATTTTTTGTATAGCTTCTTTTATTTTGTCTAATGGGTGTCCTGATATATATATACCGAGCATCTCTTTTTCCATTGACAATAGTTCTTTTTCATCAAATTCTTTTAATGTAGTAAAACTATATTTCATATTTTCAATTTTTTCGTCTTCTGTTTGACCTAAATCAAACATTGTAACTTGTCCTTGCATTGTTTTTCTTGATGTATCATTTATAGTGTCTATTATTCCCTCGAATGATGCAAGAAGTGTACTTCTTGTTTGTTCAAATTCGTCAAATGCTCCCGCCTTGATTAAACTTTCTATACATTTTTTATTTACAGATTCCCCTGACATTCTTTCACAAAAGTCTGTAAAGCTTTTAAATTCACCGTTTTTTTCTCTTTCTGCTGTAATAGTATCAACTACAGCATTTCCAACATTTTTTACACTTCCGAAGTCCAAATCTTATTTTGTTTCCGTCAACAGTAAATTTAGTATAACTTTTGTTAATATCTGGTTTTAAAATTTCTATTTTTAACCTTTTACATTCATCTATGTATTCTGGAACTTTATCTAAATTTCCTAAAAAGCTGTTTAGTGTTGCTGCCATAAATTCAGGTGCATAATATGTTTTTAAATATGCTGTCTGATAAGCTACTACTGCATAAGCTGCAGCATGTGATTTGTTAAATGCGTATTTTGCAAATTCGGCCATTTCATCAAATATTTTATTTGCATCTTCTTTGCTTATTCCGTTTCTAACACAACCTGGAATTATTATATTTCCATTTTCATCTGTTTGTCCATTTATGAAATATTCTCTTTCTTTTGCCATTACATCTAACTTTTTCTTTCCCATTGCACGTCTTACTAGGTCAGCTCTTCCGTAAAGAATACCCTGCTAAGTCTCGTACTATTTGCATAACTTGCTCTTGATATACCATACATCCATAAGTTACATTTAGTATAGGTATTAGACTTGGATGTGTGTATTCACTATGCTCTGGATCTAGCTTGTTTTTTATATACCTTGGTATTTGATCCATTGGACCTGGTCTATATAAAGAAACTCCTGCTATTATATCTTCTAGGCTATCTGGTTTTAATTCTTTCATAAAGTTAGTCATACCTTGGCTTTCAAATTGGAATACGCCAGATGTATTTCCGCTTCTCCAAGTTTCTTCAAAAACTTTTGGATCATTCATTTCTTTATCTATTTTAACATCTATTCCTCTACCTTCTTTTACGAGCTTAATTGTATCTGATATTACAGTAAGAGTTCTAAGACCTAAAAAGTCCATTTTTAATAGTCCTAGTTCTTCTAGGGTTGTCATTATAAATTCTGTAGATATTGTTCCCTCATTTACATATAAAGGCACATAGTCTATAACTGGATCTTTTGTAATTACTATTCCACATGCATGAGTAGATGCCTGTCTTGGCATACCTTCTAGTCCCATTGCTATATCTAGTAATTTTCTTGTTTCTTCGTCTTTTTCATATAGCTCACCTAATTCTCTATTTTGCTCTAATGCCTTTTTTATAGTAATATGTAGTTCATTTGGTACCATTTTTGCAAGTTTATCTGCTTCGCTATATGGCACATCTAATGCTCTTGCAACATCTCTTATTACCATTCTTGCAGACATTGTACCAAAAGTTATAATTTGTGATACATGGTCTCTTCCGTATTTTCTTCCAACATAGTCTATAACTTCGCTTCTTCTTTCATAGTCGAAATCTATGTCAAAGTCAGGCATACTAATTCTTTCTGGATTCAAAAATCTTTCAAAAAGTAAGTTATATTTTATTGGGTCTATATCTGTTATTCCTAATGCATATGCAACTATTGAACCTGCTCCTGAACCACGACCGTGGGCCTACACTTATTCCGTTTGTTTTTGCATAATTAATAAAATCCCAAACTATTAAGAAATAATCTACATATCCCATTTTTTCTATAACTGATAATTCATACTCAAAACGCTGTTTAATTTCTTCTTTTGGATTTTCACCATATCTTTTCTTTAATCCTTCTTTTGCTAAGTATTTAAAATAATCAGTATGAGTTTTAAATTCGCTTGGTACTTCATAATTTGGAAGCTTTGTATTACCAAATTCAAATTCTACATTGCATTTTTCTGCTATTTTAGCAGTATTTTCAATAGCTTCTGGAACATTTTTAAAATATTCTGCCATTTCTTCTGGTGATTTAATATAGAATTCATCTGCTCCCATTCTCATTCTATCTTCATCTGTCATTCTTTTTCCTGTTTGTATACATAGCAAAATTTCATGATTATACGCATCTTCTTTTTTTAAATAGTGTGCATCATTTGTTGCAACAAGTGGAATATCTAATTTCTTAGACATTTCTATTAACTTCTGGTTTACTAAAACTTGCTCTGGAAGTCCGTTTGGTTGTATTTCTAAATAATAATCTTCACCAAATAAGTTTTTATGCCATAAAGCTATTTCTTCTGCTTTTTCTATATTATTATTTAAAATTTCTCTATTGACATTTCCTGCAAGACACGCACTTAAAGCTATTAATCCTTCATGGTATTTTTCTAAGATTTCATAATCTATACGAGGTTTATAATAAAACCCTTCTATAAATCCCATCGAAACTAATCTACTTAAATTTTTATATCCTGTTTGATTTTTGGCAAGTAATATTAAATGATAGTAGTGATTATCAATGTTTGCTTCTTTATCAAATCTTGTTCTTGGAGCAACATACACTTCACATCCTATAATAGGTTTTACTCCTTCTGCTTTACATGCTTTATAAAAGTCAACTACGCCAAACATTACCCCATGGTCAGTAATAGCAATAGAATCCATTCCTAGTTCTTTTGCCCTTTTAGGTAAATCTTTTATTCTATTTGCTCCATCTAGCAAACTAAATTCGCTATGAACATGTAAATGAACAAAATCAAGCATAAAATCTCTCCTTTTATGCCTGTATTATATTACAAATTTTAATTTTTATCAATGATGTTATAGATAAATTGTTGTTTTTGGGTAAAAAGGGGTCTGACCCCTTTTTACCCATTTTACATAATTTTTCTTTACTATTTTACCATTTTATGGTATAATTAAAAAGATGATTGAATTATATTAATTAAATAATTCATTTGTTATCTATAAAGGAGAAGCAAAAATGATAAAATTAGTTGCAAGTGATTTAGATGGAACTATAATTAGCAAAGATAATACAATTTTTGAAAATAACATTAAAGCAATAAACGATATAAATAATAAAAATATAAATTTTGTTATATGCACACGGCAAAACATATCCTATCATTAAAGGAATGTGTGATAAATTTAATGCATCTTATGGAATATTTGGAAATCGGAAATCAAATTATAAATTTAAAGACTGGTGAGGAAATTTATAAAAAATTATTAACTGATTCCGAAATTAATTCTTGCATTGATATAGCAAGAGCACATAATTTGCATATTCATATATATACTGATAATGAAATAATAAGCGAAAAGGAACTTAAATATATGGATTTAAGAAATTACAAGTTACAACAAGATAAGCATTTTGAAACTTCTTTAAATATAACTATTGTAGATGATATAAAGCAATACATAACATTTAATAAAGTTAATGTTTGTAAACTAATAATTTCTTCTAATACTGATCTATCAAGCATTAAAGATGAAATACTACAAAAGGAAGATATATCCATCACAACAATTAGAAAATATGGTAAATATAAAGATGATATAATTAATAAAGAATACGAATACTTAGATATTACACCAAAAAATATAAATAAAGATACTGCTTTAAAAATTTTAGGAAATTATCTAAATGTTAACAATGATGAAATTATGGCAATTGGTGATAATTTAAATGATTTAGATATGGTTAAAAATTCAGGCGTTGGAGTTGCAGTAGCAAATGCTTATGATGAATTAAAACAAGTTGCAAACTATACAACTCAAAGTCCTGTTGAAGCAGGTGGATTTGCAGAGGCAGTTTATAAATTTATCGAATTTTAATTATATATAAAAATGAACCAATCACTTAGATTAGTTCATTTTTTATCTTTATTTTATTTCTGAATATTTTTTATATTTTATAAATGATATAACTCCTATTAATGTTACTCCTAATACCAATACTATCAATACTATTCTTAATCCGGTATTTGGAAATTCAGTTTTCGCAATAGTATTATCTTTTTTATTTGTAGTATTGCCATTTCCATCGCTTTTATAAATATCATCATCTGTATTTGTTTTTTCTGTAACTGTTAACTTACAACTTGCAGTTTTATTACCGTCCTCTGTTGTTACTGTTATTATTGTTTCTCCTTTTTCTAATGCTGTTATAATTCCAGTTTTAGTTATACTTGCTACCTTTTCATTAGAACTTGACCATGTTACATTTTTGTTATTTGCATTAACTGGATTAAATGTTACTACTAAATTCGTGGTATCTCCTACTTCAAGATTTAATGTATCTTTATTAAGTTTTACACTTTCTACTTTTATATTACTATTACCTGTTACTTTTACTACAACACTTGCTGTTTTATTACCATCCTCTGTTGTTACTGTTATAGTTGCTGTTCCTTCTGATATTCCTGTTATTACTCCATTTTTTACTGTTGCAATAGTATTGTCAGAACTTTCCCAAGATATATTTTTATTAGTTGCATTACTTGGTTCTACTATTGCATTAAGAGTATATGTAGATCCTTTATCTATTTGTAGTTGAACTCCTTCTTCTAATTCAATGTCTAATTTAACTCCTGTTACATTAACTGTTTTAGTTCCTTCATTTTCAATAACCGTAACTCTAACACTATCTGTCATTTCTCCATCTTCTGTTGTTACTGTTACTGTTGTTGTCCCAGCACTTTCTCCTTTTATTACACCATTTGATACTGTGGCTATATCTTCATCTAAACTACTCCATGTTACATTTTTATTTGTTGCATTATCTGGTTTTATTGTTGCAACAACGTTTGCAGTATTACCTTTATCAATAGTTATATTTTCTTCTGCTATTTCCACACTTGTTACAGGTATTTCTTTAGGCTCTTCAGATGTAACTGTAAATGCTTTTATACATGCATTCGTATTTTTATATGTTGTTAATTCATCTTGAGATAATGCAATTTTATATTCACTTATATCTGTCCAATTAGAACCATCATTTGATATATAACTCTCACCTTTATTAGATGTTGCTGTTGAAAAATAGTTTTCTGCTTCCGTTAAGCCTGTATCTTTCAAATTACACTCCAGTGCATACATAGCGCCTTCTGAATTTATATATTTAACAATTACAGCAAATTCTTTTCCTTCTATCTTTATTGGTGACGAAAGTTTTAAGTTATGATATCCAGGCTCTAATGCATTTGATCCCTTATATGAAGCAACTAATTCATAATCTTCCATATCTGCATTCATATAATCTATATATATTTCTACTCCTTGTGTAACTGGGACAAATATTCCCACTTCTGTTACATATTCATATTTATTAGTATCTTCTCTTGAAAACACATTTGCTAAATATCCTTCTGTTAACATTTGCGTTAAATTATCATTTAAAAAATAGAATTCGATTGATGAGCCTAATTTATCATATTGATATAAATTGTCATAATCTTTTTCTTGTTCTGAATATTCTTGTACATCATCTATCCCGCTAACATATTGCTCTATAAATGCATCATCATATGATACATAAAAGTATCCTTCATTACCAAAACTATTTCCCCAAGAATTTAATACTATATATGCTCCATCATTTAAAGGCTGATTAGTTTCAATAAAATTTGTTTTACTGTAGTCGTCATCCCATCCTACTATTGTAACTGCATGGTCACTACTTAACATAGAATAATCTGTATAAAATGCATTTGTTGCCTCGTTATAATTACTTGATATGTTTTGTGTGCATACTGTAGACATTACTGCTCCATAATCTTTTATATGTCTCTTTATTTGAGTTCTTATTGCTTCGACTTCTTCATCTGTATATTTTGTTGCACCAAATAGTGCAGAACTGTCTTTATACGTAATTGAATCTTCTGAATATGACTTATATATTGGTGCGAAACTAGTTGTTTCATTAATTTTTACTTTTGGATTTATATTGCTTAAATCTATATTGTCGTATGATAAGTAGAAAGATTCTCTAGAATTGTTATCTTCATTATAATAATTATTAAAAGGTAAATCTGTTTCATATGTTAAACCATTACCTGCTACTGCACTTGCTATAGCAATATCAGAATTTGCTCCATCCCCTATATCTTTCCTAAAATTTCTTGTAACTACATAGTCTGTATAAATTGGGGAATATTCTAATGAATCTTTATTGTATTTTTTTGCAATCGTGCTTTCTAATGCTGAAGTAAATGAGAAGGCCCAACATAAATTAGTTTGTTGTTGATTTTTTACTATGAAATTAATATCATCTTTTAAAGAATAGTACTTTGATAAAGTGCTTCCTCTTAAATTCAATAAATTATTATATGTCGAACGCTTAACACTATCTTTAAAGGTTATTGTTTGATATGGTGGCTGTATTGAATTTTTTCTTTCTTCTTCTGATAAATTTTCCCATTTTTCAAATTCTGCTGATTTTTCAACAGTTTTTATTTCTTCAGCTCCAAATACTTTAATATTAAATGCTATAACTATTATTAAAATAAATAATATAAATTTTTTTCTTTTGCGTTCCATTATATTCACCTCATATAAATTAATATCTTATCTTACATTTTTTGTCAATATTTTTATTAATTTAAATATATTACAATTGTCATAAAATATAACTAATTATACTTTGTTATTAGTTGTATTTTTATTTATTTAAAATTTATATAATTCATTGGTTTTAATATATTCTAAAACTTTTTTTGGCATATATTCTTCTACGCTTTCTCCATTTTGTATTCTATCTCTTATAAAGCTTGAACTTAAATCTATTTTGCTTATTCCCTCTATTTTTATTAATGATTCCTTATTGTTATTTAAAAAACTATTCATAGAGATTATTTCTTCAAGTTTATCATCACTTCTTTCTAAAACTATGATTTTATAATCTTTTAATAGTCTTTCAGGATTATTCCAAGTTTCTAATTCTTTTAGATTATCTGTTCCCATAATAAAATATATATCATAGTCTTGTCCATATTGTTGTTTAAAATAATCCAATGTTTCTATTGTATATAACTGTTTATTTTGCTTTAATTCTATATCAGATACTTCTAACTTGTCCTCGTTTTCACATATTAATTTTAGCATATTGTATCTATGATTATCATCTGCTAAATCTAACTTTTGGTATTTTGTGCTTACTGGAACAAAAATTAACTTTTCTATAATTTTGCAGTTTTCCATAATTTGTTTTGCAAGTATAATATGTGAATTAATCGGAGGATTAAATGAACCTCCATAAACTGCTATAACTCTTTTTTGCATAATATTGTTCTCCTTTGCAAACAATATATCACATTTTATATTTTGTTTTCAATACATAAAATAAATTGTTGTTTGAGCGTCTGGACGTGAGGAAAAAATTTATTTCGCAGAAATGGAATTTTTTCCTCCGTCCTAGCGAATTGGTGGGAATTCAGGACAGTCCCCAAAATCCCCAAAATTGGTGATTTTTAGGGACAGTCCCTAGAATTTCCCTCATACAAATTGCAATTTGCTAAAATCTTCTATATCTAGCATATCTACAGCCACATGTATTATTGTTATTACTGTTATTTGAATTTGTA
>CANQVU010000031.1 GCA_947627415.1 uncultured Clostridia bacterium
GTAATTGTAACACTATGTAGCCCTCCTTATTAAATTTTTTTGGTTCTGGTTACAAAATACTTGTAATATCACACTCCTTTTTTTATAGACATTTGCTTGACTCCAAAAAAAATATTTTCTGGAATTTTCACAAAATTATGTAAATATTATATCATTATTTTTTTGATTTTTCAATAGTATTACCACTAATTCAACACTAAATATTAAGCCTTCTTAATTTTAGTACATATTTATCTAATACATTCATCATAGAATAAGATGTTGTAGTTTTTAGTTCTTTAAAACAATAAACTAAAAACCATATATTCACAAACTCGGTTATATTAACATTGTCTTTTTTATTTTTATTATTTATCAATGTTTTTCTGACATTTTTATTTTTCTTTGTTTTCTAGCTTTCGATAATGTTTTAAATGTTTTTGAATAGTAGTAATTTCCACTTCTAATAAATAGCCTGTATTTATCAATGGCAGTTTATAAATATATTTTTCTATTAAAATGTTTTTGTTTTTATTTTCTTTTTTCTTTAATAGAACATTATTATTTTTCAATATTTTATTACGAATTTTTATAGCTTCTTCTAAATTGCAATTAAAACACTTGTCGTAGTGAATATCTGGATTTTTCTTTATAATCTTTATTATATACAAATTATCTTTTACAAAATATATACTTTTCTTTATTCATAAAAAAGCCTCCTAATAAAAGACTCTTTCTTTTATTATAGAGGTTATAAATATATTTACATATATATTTATAAAAATGGTGTCCCCGAGTGGAATCGAACCACCGCAAGACCGGACTTAGGAGGTCCGCGCTCTATCCAACTGAGCTACGAGGACATATATATACAACTTAGATAAACAACCACCTCTTTGCGACTATTTTTGTCTATTTTCCCAAGACCTATTTGTTTTTTTAAACTCTTAAGAGGGGAGCACTCTATCCTACTGAGCTATAAGTGCATGTATGGTATATTATACACTAATTTCTTATCTTTGACAAGAATTATATCTTATATTATAATATAAAGAAAAGAAAGGGGACACACCCCTTTTTTCTCAAGTAATTAAATAATTAAAAACCTAAATAAAAGGAAGGTATTTTATGCAGAGAATTTTAAGTTATATCAGAAAAGCTGTAGATGATTATAATATGATTGATGATGGCGATAAAATAGCTGTTGGCCTTTCTGGTGGAAAAGATTCTATCACTCTGTTAATGGGGCTAAAAGCATTACAGAGATTTTATGATAAAAAATTTGAGATTATAGCAATTAGCATCAATCCTGGTTTCGAATTTTTTAATAGTGATTTTCTGAAAAAAACTTGTGAAAATATTGAAGTCCAATATGTAGAAGAGCAAAGTCATATAAAAGAAATAGTATTTGATATAAGAAAAGAAAAAAATCCATGTTCTCTATGCGCAAACCTTCGAAGAGGTATATTAAACAGCACAGCAATTAGAGAGGGATGTAATAAAATTGCATTAGGTCATAATGAGGACGATGTTTTAGAAACTTTCTTCTTAAATTTGCTATATGGTGGGAATATTAATACATTTGCCCCAACATCCTATATGGATAGATCAAAAATAACATTAATAAGGCCCCTTATTTACGCTCCTGAAAAAAGTATCAAGACATTTGTAAAGAAAAACAATATTGAAGTTATGCCAAAATGTTGCCCAATGGATCGGAATATCTAAAAGAGAAAACATGAAAAGATTAATATGGGAATTTCAAAAGGAAATCCCCAATGTTAAAGCAAATATCTATGGTGCTATAAAAAGAGGAAATATAAAAGGATGGAAAAAATGATTTTTTTGGAATTTTTTTACAATTGTTGTTGCATGTTTTATCTCTTTTATGTATAATTTTTATATTATTATAAAGGAGATTTTATTTTGCAAAAATTAGATTTACAAAAGTTTAATAAAAGTAAAAGCAAAAATATTAAAATTGGAGAATTAAGTAAAGAAGTTATTGAAATGTTACATTTAGATTTGAAACCTCAAAATATAAATATATGGTCTAATAGAATAGAAGAACATTGTCAAAAACATAAAAAAGAGTATTCTTCTACTACTAACTATTACCAAGCAATTAAGTCTATTCCATTAATTCTAAGCTCACCTGACTATGTAGGTATTCATCAAAATGGTAACATTCAATATATAAAGAGACTTAATGAAATTTCTTTGGTTGGAATTAAAATAGTAAAAGGTAATAATGGGCTACTTTTTAGAACTATATTTCCTATAACTGAAGATAAATTAGAGCATAATATAAGGATAGGAAAATTTATACCGTTTAAATGATTTAATCTTTTAGGAATTCAAAGAGGCACTCAAAAGTGCCTCTTTTTAAGTCTTGGTTATATGGTAGGACGGCGTACCCTACATCTCTTTTAAGACCATCTCTGGCGTGATAGCTGCCTTACTATCCTCAAATAACCATATTTAAATTGTACGCATAATCATAAAAAATATTCTCTACGTGTATGAAATATATTACAAATATTGTAAATAGTCAATACTCTTTTTTATATTTTTTACAACTATTGTAAATTATATTAATATTTTATCATTTTTATAATTTTATGTCAACATGTTTTGGCTCAATGCTTTTTTATTAATTCTTTCATTCCTTCTGTTAATTCTTCTATAAGTTCATTTGCGTTTTCTAAGCTATTACCTTTTACTCCCATATAGAATTTTATTTTAGGTTCTGTTCCTGAAGGTCTTACGCAGCACCAAAAATCATTTTCTAATTCAAAATACAATACATTCGATTTTGGTAAATCTTCTTTTTTTATTTCTTCTGTTTTATAATCTTTTACTGTTCCATTTAAATAATCTCTAAATTTTAGTACTTTATACTTACCTATTTGTTTTGGAGGATTATTCCTTACTTTTTCCATCATTTCCTTTATCTTTTCAGCACCATCTGCACCTTCTAAAACTATAGATACTTGGTTTTCCTTATAATAACCGTATTTTTTATACATATTTAACATATTATCCCATAATGTAAGTCCTTTTTCTTTATAGAATGTTGCCGCTTCTGCAAGTAACATTAATGCTGCAATTCCATCTTTATCTCTTACCTTATCTCCAACCAAGCAACCATAGCTTTCCTCATATCCCATTATACATTTATATGTATTTTTCTCTTCAAATTCTTTTATTTTTGCCGCTATATTTTTAAATCCTGTCAAGACTTCAAATAGTGCAACACCGTTTGTTTTGCATATTTTATCTGTCATATTTGATGACACTATTGTTTTTATTAATGCTGTATTTTCTTTAAGTAGTCCTTTTTCTCTTTGTTGATTTATTAAATAATCTGCCACTGTAAGCCCTATCATATTTCCATTAAACAATATGTATTCTTTTGTTTTGCTATCCTTCACATGAAGACCTATTCTATCTGCATCTGGATCATTTGCAATAACAATATCTGCGTCTACCTCTTTTGCAAGTTTTAATGCAAGTTCAAATGAGGCCGGATCTTCTGGATTTGGATAAGATACTGTTGGAAAATTACCATCTGGCTCTGCTTGTTCCTTAACTACATATACGTTAGTAAATCCTAATTCATCTAAAATCCTTGTAGCTAATTTTTTCCCTGTTCCATGAAGTGGTGTGTAAACAATTTTTATGTTTTTTGCTTGTTTTTTTATAATTTCTGGATTCAATGAAATAGATTTTAAATATTCTATATATTTATTATCTATTTCTTCACCAATTACATTATATAATCCTTTTTTTATAGCATTTTCTTCTGTAATTTCTTTTATTTGTGAATAGCTTTTTATATTATTTACTTCTTCTGTTATTTCTTCATCTACAGGATAAGATATTTGTGCCCCATCACTCCAATAAACTTTATATCCATTATATTTTGGTGGATTGTGACTTGCAGTAATTACTATCCCAGAAATACAATTTAATTCTCTAACAGTAAAAGATAATTCTGGTGTTGGTCTTAGAGATTTAAATCTGTATGTTTTTATTCCATTAGCATTTAATATTAGACAAGCAAGTTTGCTAAATTCCTCAGACATATTTCTTGAATCATAAGCAACTGCAACTCCTTTATCTTGACCATTTTTTTTGATAATATAGTTTGCAAGTCCTTGAGTTGCTTTTCCAACTGTATATTTATTCATCCTATTAGTTCCTGGTCCTACAATTCCACGAAGGCCTGCTGTTCCAAATTCTAATTCTTTATAAAAACTGTCTTTTATTTCTTCATCATTATCTTTTATTTTTCTTAAATCTTCTTTAGTCTCTTCGTCAATCTCATTGCTGTCTAACCATTCTTTATATTTTTCTAAGTATTCCATTTTTTCATTCCTTTCATTTAATTATTGTTTGTGAGGATATATTTCTATTGATCCCATTGCCTACATCTATTTGCTAGGGCGGAGGAAAATTTCCATTTCTGTGAAATAAATTTTTCCCTCACGTCCGGGCGCTCAAATTATTCTCAACCAAATTACAATTTATTTAATTTTATTGTGAAAATTATTGTATAATTCTACTGCTGTTTCTGCACTATCTATGCCTTCTTTATTTTTAACAGGTGCAAATTCTTCTTCTCTTTTTACTCTTAAAATTAACATGTTATCTAACTTATTAAATGCATCAAATATAAAACTTTCAAATTTGTATGCATTTGGATCCTCTGGTTTTATAATATTCCCATTTTTGTCTAAATATGTTGCTTTTTTAAATGCACTATGATATGGAAGTTTTTGATTCCCTATAATTTCTAATCCCTTAATATTAAACATATTACAATTTATGTGTGATTCTCCATACATTAAATTGTTGTTATCATCCACTTTATGTGCCATTTCATTAGTTATTTCTGTATATTCTATTACACTTGGTTTCCCATTTTTCTTACAAAATACTCCTACTTTTTCTTCGGGATTTGCCTTTACTAAAGATTTCCCTGCTTCTAAAACCTGTTTTTCTTTTGAAAGACCTATTAATATTTCATCTACCATTTTTGTAAGCGGATTATCAATTGGCCCAATAAAAATCCATTCTATACCTTTTTCTTTCATATTATTTACAACATTGTTTTTAAACATTGCTTCAAAAATTCCGCCATGTCCATCTGCTGCTTCTTTGATGACTCCATCTTCGGTTAAAAGAATCTTCCCATCCGTATCTACCATTGGAAGCTCCCCTTGAATAAAAAATTGTATTGCATCTTTCGGATAATTAAAATAATTGTTTTTCTCAAAAAAATCTACAGTTTGATTATTGTTTTCTCTACTTGTCATTATATACCATGGTACTATTACATTATATTTATTTTTTGCTTCTTTTAAATTATCACATAGTATTTCAAATAAAGATTTTGAATTTGGTTTTACATTTAACATATATGTCCCTTTAGGTCCACTATGCCCGAAGTCTTGTTCCTTGTCCGTCCTGCCATTGTAACAACAGCTAGTTTCCCTTTCTTTATCTCATCAGCTCCCAAGTTAAAATATTTTTCTTTTTCTTCTTCTGATAATTTTTCTTTTTCTATATATGATATAGGTTCTATTTTATCTGTGTCTGATTTTATTTCTATTTTTGTTTGCTCATATAATTTATTTATTTGGTCAAAGTCTATATTAATAATTTGATTTAATAAATATTCTTTCTTTGTATCATCTAACTTTTGATAATGTGATAATAGATGTGTTTGGTTATATTTTTCTAATTTCTTTTTTGCTTCATCATATTTATTTTCCAAAATATCATCTCCTATCTATTTATTATTCAATGCTATATTATATCAATTTATTCTTTTCGTCAATATAACTATTCCTTAGAATATTTTCATTTTTCAAAATTTACTATTATTGTATATTTTATTTTTTTATGATATGAATGATTTATTATAAATACCATATTAATAGAAAGAATATATGAATAAATATGAAGAGATTATTAAGAGTAAGTTTTGATATACTAGTCATATCAATAGTTCCAATAATATCATGGTTCTTATTGGGAATTATATTAGATAACAATTTAATTAATATATTTACATTAACATACCCTCTACAATGCTTAATGGCAATAATTGTTTCTATATTTGGTGTAGGAGCTAATATATGTATTTATAGAGATAAAAATAAACATGCAGGAGATAATGGAATTTTTTATGGAGTAATTTTTAGTTTTCTTGCTTATGGTTTTATAGTTATAAATGTAGATAAATATATAAATTTTATGAATATGGATATTAACATATATAAAACATTTTGTATATATTCTATGTTTCAAATTTTTTTCCATACAGTTTTACAATTAGTATTAACAAAACTTTATTATAAAGAAAAAAATAAAGAAGCAAACAAAATTACAATATTATTTAATTCTATTAATTTTATAACTTTGATAAGTATCGCTCTCATTACTAGAAGTCAATTTATAACCGTATTTATAACTATTATTGTAATGTTTTTTATGGATATAATTATTATTATAAAAAATATTGAAAAAATTGATTTCAAAATTAATTTAAAAAATTGTTTTAAGTATAATTCTGTATCATTTAGTATAAACTTTATGTTTTTTATTATATATTTATTTGGATTTAGTAACTCTTTTCAATTTGGAGAAAAATATATAATAGCAATCACATTTGCCACATTAGTAACAGATATGCAATGGGATCTTACAGATTCAGTGAAAACCGTTGCAAAAGTAGATATAGTAAAGAAAAAGTTTAATTATTCTGAGCATTTAAAAAATGCAATAAAATTATATAGTTTAATAATTTTATCAGTATTATTGATGTCTTTAATAGCCTATCCTTTCTATAAACCAGATTTAAAAATTGTTAGCATATTTATTTCTTTACATATATTAGATTTTATGCTTGGACCATTTATAGAAATAAAAATTTGCTTTTTACAATTAGAAGACTCTGCATTTAAAATGACTTCAAACATGATAATTGCCTACATAATTAGAACATTAGTATCTCTTACTCCAACTCCTTTTTGTACAATTATGGGGCAAATGTGTTCAACTTTATATGAATTTATTTGTACTAAAATAAACTATAAAAAATATGAAAGTAAAAATACTATATTAAAAAAAGTATCAGAAGAAGTAAATGTATGAAAAAGCCATTTTAATAAATGGCTCTTTTTATTTTTATCATATTTATATTAATTTTTATGCTAATTAAAAATTTTTTATTTAGGCTTGATTTCCATAATTGATTTTTTTATAGTCTTCAAAGATGTCCTCAATTTTATGGATTCCTGAAGTATTTATAATTAGTTCGTGTGTATCTAATATTTCTCTTATATTATCATCGAATTCTGTCACTTCATAGCAATCAATAATTGTTATTTTCTTTTCTTTTAATTTATTAATATTTTTATTAATAAATTTATCTACTACTTTATTTGCTTCTTCAATATATTTTCTGCTTCCACTTATTAATATGTCTATTTCTTTATTATTTTCTAATATATTTTTTAAACTTTTTTCAATATTAGAATATTTTTGTATTCTATTTCTATTCCAATTTATATTTAAAATTTTTTCTTTTTCTTCATCTTTTATTACTAAATTAGATAACACATTTTTTAAATTTTCTTTTAAATTATATTCTAGAATTGTTTCAAATTTTACATTTCTAATATTCTGGGTTTTTATATATGGTAAAATCATAGTTATTAAATGCATACTGCTTACGTAAAATCCACATACTCTTTTTACACTATTAATATCCCCCATTTTCCGTCCTCCCGTAAGTTTTTCTACTGGTAAATTTTACCATTTATTTTTTCGTATGTCAATATTTATCGTATGCATTAATTCGACAATGAATGTATATTTTTTAAAATTTGGTTAATACTTTTTTTAAAGAAATAATTTTACAATTTTATAATTTATCGGTAAAACAATTTGACATAGTATAAATTGTAATGGAGGGTATAATGAAAAAAGTTTTAAATTTTATATCAATTTCAAATATTAAATGTTTAGTACTATTACTACTATTATTATTTGTTTATACTTTTATATGCGCTTTTTCATATGTTAATGCAGTATCTACAGATATTCAAGATAGTGTGTTTAGGCTTCATGTTATTGCAAATAGTGATTCTAAGGAAGATCAAAATCTAAAGTATATTGTAAGAGACAAAGTATTAGAATATATAAATAGTGTTTCAAATGATTTGGATTCTAAAGAAGATGTAATTAACTTAGCAAACGAAAATATTGATGAAATTCAGAAAATAGCTGAAAAAACAATACAAGAAAATGGATATAATTATTCAGTTAAATTGAATATTGGTAATTTTGCATTTCCTACAAAAACATATGGAGACATTTCCTTTCCTGCAGGTTTTTATGATGCTTTAAAAATAGAAATCGGTGAAGCAAAAGGCCAAAATTGGTGGTGTGTAATGTTTCCTCCTTTGTGTTTTGTTGATGTAACTAGTGGAATTGTTCCAGAAGAATCTAAGCAAATTATAAAGGAAAATTTATCAGATGAAGAATATGATTTACTATCAGAAAATAATAACGAAATAAGTTTTAAATTTAAAATTGTTGAGATGTTTCAAAATATTGGGATAAAATTAGCACAATCGTAAAAAAACATTGTAAAACTTTTAAACTTATGATATATTTTTTATATAATTAGAGTGTATATTTACACTCTAATTTGTTTGTAATAAATGAAATAGTAATTGTAGCTATTTAAGGGGGATTATATGGAAAAACTAATAATAAATGGCCCAACTCCATTAAAGGGAGAAGTTAATATAAGTGGTGCTAAAAACTCTGCTGTTGCAATCTTACCTGCTACTTTATTAATAGATGGAGTTTGTACAATTAACAATGTACCAAATATAATGGATGTTAAATTATCTTGTCAAATTCTAGAAGGCCTTGGGGCAAAAATAAAATGGATAGATAAAAACAGTATAGAAATTGATACAAGAAATATAACAAACACAATTGCCCCTATAGATTTAACTAGAAAATTTAGAGCTTCGTACTACTTAATTGGCTCAATGCTCGGAAGAAAAAAAGAGATAGAAGTTGGACTTCCTGGAGGTTGTAATCTAGGTGCAAGACCAATAGACCAACATATTAAAGGTTTTGAGGCTTTAGGTGCTGAAGTTGAAATTACTGGCGGTAATGTAAGAGCAACTGCTAAACATCTTATTGGATCGAATATATATATGGATATTGTTTCAGTCGGAGCAACTATAAATGTAATGCTTGCAAGTGTTCTTGCAGAAGGAACTACAATTATAGATAATGCTGCAAAAGAACCTCACATAGTTGATATTGCAAATTTTCTAAATACAATGGGTGCTGATATTCGTGGTGCTGGAACAGATATGATTAAAATAAATGGTGTTAAATCTTTAAAAGGAGGACAAAGTTACAGCGTTGTTCCAGACCAAATTGAAGCTGGTACATTTATGTTAGCTGCTATTGCTTCAAAGGGAGATTTAATAATAAAAAATTGTATAACAAAGCATTTAGAATGTATAACTGCTAAGATACTAGAAATTGGTGGAAATGTAGATATGAATGGAGATAAATTAAGAGTTTGGTGTGATAAAAGGCCTTCAAAAGCAATTATTAAAACTCTTCCATATCCTGGGTTCCCAACAGATTTACAACCTCAAATGGGTGTAGTGTTGTCTTTGGCAGAAGGTACAAGTATAATAAACGAAAGTATATGGGAATCTAGATTTCAATACACAAATGAATTAAATAAAATGGGAGCTCAAATAACTGCTCAAGGAAAATCTGCAATTTTTGAAGGAGTTACAAAATTAAGTGGCGCTTCTGTGTATTCAACAGATTTACGTGCAGGCGCTGCATTAATAGTTGCAGGAATAGCTGCAGAAGGTAGAACAGAAGTATATAATCTAGAACATATTGATCGAGGATATGAAAATATTGAAGAAAAGTTTAGAAATATCGGGGCAGATATAGTAAGAGTAGTAGAGTAAAGGATGAGAAAATGTTTAAATATTGTAGTTTATATAGTGGAAGTAGTGGAAATAGTTTTTTCGTGCAATCTGACACTACTAATATAATTATTGATGCTGGTGTATCCTTAAAAAAAATAGTTTCTGCACTTGAAGAAATACATGTTAATGGTGAAAACATTGATGCAATACTAGTTACGCATGACCACATAGATCATACTAAAAGTATTGCTACATTGTCTAATAAATATAATATACCTGTATTTGCAAATAAAAAAACCTGGGAAGCTATTGACAATATAGCAAGTAAAATTCCAGATGTTAATAAAAGAATTTTTAATATTTCAGAAACATTTTCAATAGGTGATATTAAAATATTACCCTTTCATATACCCCATGATGCCGCTGATCCTTGCGGATTTAATTTGTATAATTCTAATAAAAAAATTAGTATTGCAACAGATATTGGATATGTTTCAGAAGAATTATTAAATAATTTAAAAAATAGTTCTTGCATTTTATTAGAATCTAATTATGATCCAGAAATATTAAAATGTTCCTCATACCCATATATTTTAAAGCAGAGAATACTAAGTGATACCGGGCATTTATCTAATATATCCGCGGCAAAAGCTTTAGCAAACTTATATGATTTTGGATTAGAAAAAGCATTATTAGTGCATTTGAGTAAAGAAAATAATTTCCCGGAGCTTGTATATGAAACAATAAAAAATGAAACTTTAAATTGTACAAATTTATCTATTGATATAGCTCCAAGGGATAAACCTACTAAACTTTTTGAAGTTATATAAAATGTAAGGAAAAAGGATACTCTTAAAACTTAAGAATATCCTTTTATTAGAAATAAATCTTTATAGACTTAAATTTATGGGGGCTGCAGGGAAATGATGATAAAAACTATTTATATAGTATGGGCTTTAATTTTATAAATAGTCTCTTATTTTTTTCCCTGCAAGATTAAAAACTTTATTATGTACCACAATAAAAGAGGCATCTGTTTAATTAATTTCTACAAATATTTGAAAATATGCCATCTATTTTTAGATATATTAAAACATCTTATTCCTTGAATTTTTGAATTTTTCAATGAATAACAAACAATAAATTAATTAATAGTACTAAAATTTACTTTTTTATTATTTTAAGAATTTTTTTTGAAAATTTTTTTATGATAATTTTTCTGACAGTAAAAAATATGAGAAAAAATAATAAGAATTTAAAAATCATTCTTTCACCTAAAATCTTTGATTAAAATTTTTTTAAATTAAATATTTTTAGATTAAATTTATTATTATAATACAACCTTTTCCAAAAAATGTCAATAAAAACTTTACGACATAAAGTTCCAAATTATTACAGAACTCAACATTCCTACTAAGTCTCCAATTAGTGCAGCAACTAAAACAAATCTTATCTTTTTTATCCCAACTACACTTGTATATACTGCAATTGTGTATAATGTTGTTTCGGTTGATCCCATTATTGTAGAAGCAATAAGTCCTAATTTGCTATCTACTCCATACTGAGTCATAATATCACTTCCTATTGCTATAGATGCACTTCCTGAAATAGGCCTTAGTATAGCAAGTGGCATTATTTCTGTAGGAATATTAAAGAATTTTACAATTGGATAAATTAATCTTATTATAAAGTCTAATATTCCTGAATATCTCAGAGCCCCAATAGCAACAAATAGCCCTATTAATGTGGGAAATATTTTTACGACAATTTCAATTCCTTCTTTTGCTCCATCTAAAAAGGTATCAAAAACTTTATTTTTTTCAATTAATCCATATGTAAGTATCAATAAAATAGTAAACGGAATTGCTAAATTAGATAAATAATTGATAACTGCCATTAATAAAAACCTCCATTTAAACAATTTATGTCCCTTCAACAAGTTTTTATTTGTCGATTTAAATATTTATAAGTAATTAGCAAATTTCAGAGACTATTTACTCTATTAAAATTTTTTCATCAAAAGTTTTGCTGAAATTGTTGCAGCTAATGCTGCACAAATTGTTGCTATCCACACAGGAATTATCATTGCTGTAGGATTGTTTGAGCCTAAAGAACTTCTAATTGCTATAACAGTCGTTGGTATTAATTGAATAGATGCTGTGTTTACAACAATAAACATTGCCATTGAATTTGATAATCTATTTTTATCAGCATTTTTTCTTTGCATCGATTGCATAGCTTTTAATCCAAGTGGAGTTGCTGCATTCCCAAGTCCCATAATATTTGCAATCATATTCATTGTTATTTCTTCATGTACTTTTTCTTCTTTTTTAATATCTGGAAATAATTTTTTAATAATGGGATTCAATAATTTGCTTAAATGCTTTACTATATTTGTTTTAGATGCAATTTGCATAATACCATTCCAAAGACAAATTGTGCCAAGCAAAGAAATAGATAGTTCAATTGCGGATTTTGTAGATTCAAAAACCGAATTATTTATTTCTTCAACTCTGCCATTTAAAATTGCATATATAAAAGAAATGATTATAAATATAGGCCAAATTATATTTAGCATTTTATCTCCTTAAAAATATCAATTATAAATTTTATAAGATACCCTTTTAAAAATCTTACATTATCTAAAATTATTGTATTCCCAAAATATATTTTATATGATAAAATAATTTACAGAAAAAGGAAAAGTTTTATTGACCTTTTATATAAATTGTGGTATTATTGATTAAAATCGATATGTCGAAAAATGTAATTTTAAGGGGGTAATTTATGAAATCAACAGGAATAATAAGAAGAGTAGATGAATTGGGTAGAGTTGTTCTACCAATAGAATTAAGAAATAAGTTTGGAATTACTGAAAAAGATCCTATGGAAATATATGTAGATGGCAATTCAATAATTTTAAAGAAATATGAACCAAATTGTATTTTTTGCGGAAATTCAAAAAAATTAATAGATTATCAAGGAAAATTAATTTGTGAAAAATGTGCAAATAAAATTTCTAATTTAAAAGCAGAATAAATAAAAAGAGGATAATGAAGTCCTCTTTTTTATTCACTTTATTTATTTAAAAAGTATTGATATATTTCATTTTTATTTGTATTTCTATCTTTAGCTATTTTTTTTATTATTTCTTTTTTTTCATAGTTTTGTTTTTTGTAATATTCAAAATGTTCCTCTAGACTTAAATCATTTAAAACTTTCTGTTTTTCTTCTTTTTCGCTTTTTTTGCTTCCCTCTATAATAATTACAAATTCCCCTTTAGGATCTTTTTGTTTCTGAATAATTTCAGATATTTTTCCTCTCATATATTCCTCATGTATTTTTGTAAGTTCTTTAGCTAAAACAACATTTCTATCTCCTAAGATTTCTTTCATATCTTCAAGAGTGTTTATTAACTTATGTGGAGCCTCATAAAAAATTAATGTTTGTTTTAATTTTTTTACTTCCTCTAGTTTTTCTTGTTTCTCTTTTTTATTTACTGATAAAAATCCTATGAATGTAAATTCTTTAGTATTTAATCCAGATGCAATTAATGCATTTATTGCGGCACAAGCACCTGGAATAGGTATTATTTCTATCTCATTTTTTATTGCTTTCTTAACTATTTCTTCTCCAGGATCTGATATCCCTGGAGTTCCTGCATCAGAAACAATTGCTATATTTTCTCCTTTTAGGACTTTGTTAATTAATATATTACTTTTTACTTTTTCATTTTGCTTATAATAGCTAATTAATGGTTTTGTAATTTCTAGATGATTTAATAATTTTAATGTATGCCTAGTATCTTCTGCTGCAATTAAATCTACTTCCTTTAATATTCTAATTGCGCGAATAGTAATATCTTCTAAATTTCCAATTGGAGTAGCTACTAAATATATTTTCCCGTTTCATTATTTCTCCTTATTATATATTTCAATCTGTTAACTTAAATGAAAATTGAAACCTCAAACTCCTAGTGATATAATATTTTTGAACGAAAACAAAATA
>CANQVU010000032.1 GCA_947627415.1 uncultured Clostridia bacterium
ACAACATTTGTATTTGTTTTATTGTTAGCTATTTCTTTTTTGCGGGTCGCCGAGGGCAGCGACCCCTACAATGTTTGCATTTGTTTTGTTGTTGTTTCGTTTTCTTGCGGGCGGACACGAGGCCCGCCCCCTACAACATTTGTATTTGTTTTATTGTTAGCTATTTCTTTTTTGCGGGTCGCCGAGGGCAGCGACCCCTACAATGTTTGTATTTGTTTTGTTGTTGGTTCGTTTTCTTGCGGGCGGACACAAGGCCCGCCCCTACGACGTTTGCATTTGTTTTATGATATTATTTTTACTATTTGTTGTTCTAGTTCTTTTATTTTGTCGTTTATTGCAGCTATTTCTTCGTCTTTTTTGTCTTCGTCTACAATGTCTTCTTTTATCATGATGGCCATATCTTCTAGTTCTTCTTTTAGTGTTGATAGTCTGTCTATTACTTCTAATCTTAGATATTTGTTTTTGTCTGCAATATCTAGTTTTGATTCAATAGATATCTTATCATCTAATTTGTAATTATCGCCATAGTCAGGTATTGTGACTGGTATATTTGTTGTTTCTATTATTTTTTCTTTTAATATTTTTTGTCCTTCTGGCTCACCATGTACTAAGAATATATGTTTTGGTTTTGTTATGAATGAATATACAAAATTTAAAAGCCACTCTTGGTCTGCATGCCCAGAATATCCTTCTATATACTCTATTCTTGCATTTACTGCAATTTCTTCTCCAAATATTTTTACTTTCTTTTCTCCATTTACAATTTTTGCTCCGAGTGTGCCTGGTGCTTGATATCCTACAAACAGTATTGTACTATTTGGATTCCATAAGTTGTGTTTTAAATGATGTTTTATACGTCCTACTTCGCACATACCACTTGCAGATATAATTATTGATGGTGTAGTACTTTCATTTAACTCTCTTGATTCTTCTGCTGTTTGTGTGAATCTCAATCCTGGAAATTCCAGTGGATTATCTCCTCTTTGTATTTCTTCTCTTACCTCTTCTTCAAAAAGATTCATATTTTGTCTAAATATTTCAGTTGCAGATATTGCAAGTGGACTATCTACATATACTGGTGCTTTCATTAACTTTTCATATTTTTCTATGAACTCTTGGTCTTCTCTTTCTTCTTTTAATTTATTTAGTTCATACAATATCTCTTGTGTCCTTCCAACTGCAAATGAAGGTATTACTACATTTCCACCTTTATCCAAAGTTTCTGCAACTATGTTTAAAAACATTTCTGCTTTATCGTCATTTCTCATATGAAGTCTTCCACCATATGTAGATTCCATTACTAAATAATCTGCAGATTCTATCATTGTTGGTGAATCTAAAAGTGGTATATCGTTATTTCCTAAATCACCTGTAAATACTATTTTCTTTTCTTCCCCATTTTCTTTAATCCAAACTTCTATTATACTAGAACCAAGCATATGTCCTGCATCATTAAATCTTACATGAATATCAGGTGTAAGCTCTACTATTTCATCATATTGTACTGGTTTAAATATCTCTATACAGTCTATTGCATCTTGTGCTGTATATAGTGGTGGTCTTTCAGGAAGTCCTTTTCTTATTCTTTTTCTGTTTTTCCACTCATTTTCCATTTCTTGTATATGTCCACTATCTGGAAGCATTATAGAACATAGGTCACATGTTGCTTTCGTTGCAATTACTGGATTTCTATATCCCTCTACATATAACTTTGGTATTTTACCAGAGTGATCTATGTGTGCATGTGTAAGTAATAAAAAATCTATTTCTTGAACATTATATGGAAAATCTGCATAGTTCTCTCTTTCTTCTGCAGCTTTACCTTGATAAAGTCCACAATCTATTAAAATTTTCTTTCCTGCTCCTTCTAATAAAAAATTTGAACCTGTAACAGTTTTTGTTGCTCCTAAAAAACTAATATTCATTTTAACACTCCTTTTTATGAATTGTTGTTTGTTTTATTTATTACTGTAAAATAGTTTAATATAATTTTTTCAAGACGTCCTTCTTCACAAAAATTATTATTTCATAATAATTTTGGATTCGAAGCTCCTATTTCAAAAATTATATTTAAACTATTTTACTAATCAAATTAATTTAAAAACAATTATACAAATTACAATTTATCAATTAAATAATTTCATTTTTTTATTAAATTTAACATTTAATTCTTCATTTCCATCATATATTATAGAATCTTCTATTATGTTGTCATCATAAATACTTAGTACAATGTTTTTATCATGTTTTTTAAATTCTAAACTTACATCTTCTAAGTCTATAATGTTGTAACTCAATATTTTTGATACTAATTCATAATTTTTTTCTATATTCTGACATAGTATATTTACTGCTTTTAATTTGCAAGCTTTTGTTATTAAATGCTTTTCTGTTTTTCTTATTTCTTCTGATAATTCATCTATATCTTTTATTTGTTTTTCATTGTTTATATATATTAATTTATAGTATCTAAATAAATATATATGTTCAATTATTTCTTTTTTAGATTGAATATTTTTAAATTTCTCATTAAAAATTTTTAAAAATTTTTTTTGCAATTCTATTAACAATCTATCTGTTTCTGCATCAAAATCTACATCAAAATTTATTGATTTTAATAATTCGTATTTTTGGGAAATTTCTGATTTTCTCTTTACAAAATTCATTGGTTTCATAAGTTTACTATATTCTTCTAGTTCTTTTAAAAGATATTCTCTTTTATTTTGAAGTATATCACTATACTCACTAAGGCTAAATATTCTTTTTTCTTCTTCTAAAAGTTTGTTTTCTTCTATAAAACTTTCTCTTAATAATTTATTACTATTTGTTTTTTCATCAATTTGTTTTATTTCTCTTCCTATTATTTTTTTTGAATTAGCTATTTCTTGTAAATATTCTTTTTTATTTTCCATTTTCTCTAATTCTTTTTTTAGTTCTTCTTTTGTGCTTAATATACTTTCTTTTTTAGTTGCATCGTCTTTTATATTTTCTATAATAGCTATCTGATATATTAATTTCAATATGTCAAATATTTCATCATCATCTTTATAAATTTCACTGAATTTAATTTCAAGTTCAGTTATTAAGTCAATTATTTTATTATTATCTATACAGCTATTTAAAAAACTACTCCCTAGTAAAATTTTTATATTTTTGTATATAAGATTATATTTTTTATTTTCTATTTCTTCTGGTACAATATTCCATGTCCAACCGTCAAAATCCCTTATAATTTCTTCTCTATCCATTATATAACCTTGATTTAGTAAGTTTTCTATCGGCTCTTTTATAATACTATATTTATTATCTAATATAAATCTATTATCTTTTAAATGATTTAAAGCATAAAAAACGCCTTTTTCATTTGGATATGATATTATTTTATTTTTATCTTTTTCTACAATATATCTTTTGTTCCCTAGCTTTGTTTTTTCATTTATTTTTGGTTTTATTATTTCAATTTCTTCGCAATAATTCTGTATAATGTCTATTATTTCTTCTAGTAACTCTTTTTTTAAGTCTGCATTTGCTGTTACTTTTTTATAATCATCATAAGCATTTTCCATTTTATACAAAATATTAAGAAGGATATTCTTTGAACTTTCAGAAAAAGACTTGTTTTCTAAAACATTTTCTAGTTGATTATTATAGTCTTTAATATTAAGTTTAGAAAATAAATCTTCTTTAGACACTTTTTACCCTTCTTTCTCTCGTGTTTATATAAATACTATTCTTCTGTTATTTCATCTGATTGTGGCTTTGCCATTTTTAGTTCTTGCCATTGTTCCTTTGATACTAGAACTTGTCTTGGTTTGCTTCCCTCATATCCTGAAATTATACCTCTTGCCTCCATCTGATCTATTATCCTTCCTGCTCTTGCATATCCAACTTTAAATCTTCTTTGTATAAAAGATGCTGATGCTTGTCCTAAATCTACAACTGTATCTATTGCATCCATTAAGAATGGATCAACTTCATCTTCGTCTTGCTCATCTAATTCTTTATCTGTAGAATTAGCTTTTTCTATTTTTTCTAACACATCCTCACTATATGTAGGTCCACCATTCTCCTTTAAGAAACTAACTATTTTTTCCACTTCTGCATCTGATACAAATGCACCTTGTATTCTTATTGGTTTTAATACCCCCGTTGGGAAAAATAGCATATCTCCTTTTCCTAAAAGTTTTTCTGCTCCTGCTGAATCCAATATTGTTCTTGAATCTACTTGTGAAGTTACTGCAAAGGAAATTCTACTTGCAATGTTTGCTTTGATTATACCTGTAATTACATCTACAGATGGTCTTTGTGTTGCAATTACTAGATGCATCCCTGCAGCTCTTGCCATTTGAGCTAATCTACATATAGCATCTTCAACATCATTTTTTGCAACCATCATTAAATCTGCAAGTTCATCTATTATTATTACTATTTGAGGAAGTTTTCCTTCTGTTCCTTCTTTTTCCAATGCTTCATTATATCCTGCAATGTCTCTTACATTTTTTTCTGCAAATAAGTGATATCTATTTACCATTTCTTGTACTGCCCATGCAAGTGCTCCAGCGGCTTTTTTAGGATCTGTTACTACTGGTATTAATAAATGTGGTATACCATTATATACCGAAAGTTCAACAACTTTTGGATCAACCATTACAAGTTTTACTTCACTTGGTTTTGATTTATATATAATGCTTGTAATTAAGGTGTTTATGCAAACACTTTTCCCAGATCCAGTACTTCCTGCAATTAAAACGTGTGGCATTTTTGCAATATCTGTAACTACTGCTTCACCTGCTGCATCTTTTCCAAGTGCAAAAGATAATTTTGATTTAGCTTTTTTAAATTCAGAACTATCAATTATATCTCTTAATGAAACAACTTCTTTTTCTTTGTTTGGTATTTCTATTCCTACTGCTTGTTTGCCTGGAATAGGTGCTTCAATTCTTATAGTTTCAGCAGCAAGACTTAGAGCTATATCATCTGCTAAATTTGCAATTTTGTTTACTCTTACACCTTCTGCAGGTTTTAATTCATATCTTGTAATAGATGGTCCTACTGAAACATTTTCCACCTTTGCAGATACACCAAAACTATATAAAGTTTTCTGTAATTTATTTGCTGTATCAGTTACTGCCTTTTTTCCTAATTTTGTAGCAAATTTACCTGGTTTTAAAAAGTCTATTGGTGGAAATTCATAATTTTCATCCTCTACTGTTAATGTATGCTCTAATACTAAAACTTCTCTAGATTTATCTTCTTTTGCTTCTTCTTCCTTTTTAAATAATCCTTCTTGTGGTTCATTACTTGCAATTTTTATATTTATCTGATCCTCTGTTATTAAATTAGTTTCTGGCATTTCACCTTTTCTTTTTTTCTTTTTCTCTTCTTTTTCTGTAGGGATATCTTCAATTTTTAATTGTCTTTGCTTTGTTCTTTCGTTTCTTTCTATTTTTTCTTCTTTCTTTCTTTCTTTTCTAGATTCTATATATTGTTTTAAAAGTTCTGCTGGTTTTATATCAAATAAAAATATAGAAGTAATTAATGCAACTCCTATAGCAAATATAACAGTTCCTACTTTTCCTAATAAGTCTATAAGAGTAATTCCACAAATTGCTCCAACTGCTCCTCCACCCATGTTTTTTGTTCCTTTGTTATAAGCTTCTATAATAATATCTTCAAATTCTTTAGTTGTATTTAATTTTCCTTGTGATACTTGAATAACTGTCATTATAATAGTTATGCACAACAAAAGAATTGCATATTGCATTATCTTTTTCATGAAGTTTTCTTTGTCTTCATCACACGCTAAAAATATTGCAATTGCAAATGTTCCAATTGGTATTATATATTTTATCCAGCCCATAATTCCGCCTAAGATTGGACTTAATGTTTTTCCTATATATCCTGATTTTGTATATATCAATACTGCTAATAAAATACTAGCAACTATTAAGGTAATCACTTGTAAATCTAATTTGCTTTTATTTTTCTTTTTACTTCTTCTTCCTTTTGGCATTTGTTTCTCCTCATTTTATTAAATTGTTGGTTGTGTGAGGGGAATTCTAGGGACTGTCCCTAAAAAATCACCAATTTTGGGGATTTTTGGGACTGTCCTGAATTCACCGAACATGATACAAATTACAATTTATCTAATTCTTTACTACTAAATAAAAAAGCCAGCATTATAGGAAATCCTAAATTTTTTGACTTCCATTTTAATTTCTGACTTCCTATTATATTATCTTTATTTAAGTTCTTTTCTATTGTTCTCTATTGTTTTTATAGCTTCGTTAATGGTTATACTAACATTATTTATTGCTGTTTCAAGATTTGCTAATATGCTGTCTGCATATTCTTTTGTTCCTTTAGATATTTCTCTTGACATCTCATTTGCTGTCTCAATAATTTCAGCCTTTTGCTCATAAGCTTTTTTTGTGATTTCATGTTCATCTATCATAGCAATTATCCTATTTTCTGCTTCTTTTACAATTCCATCAGCTTCTCTTTGTGCTTCTTCTAAAATACGTCCTCTTTCTTCTTTTACCCATTTAGCCTGTTTTAGTTCGTCTGGAAGTTTTAATCTTATCTCTTTAATTATTTCAAGGACTTCCTCTTTATCAACAATTCCTTTTTCAGTAAATGGCACATTTCTGCTTCTCTCCATTAAATCTTCTAATGTCTCTAGTAATGTAAAAATTTCCATTTTTTTACCCCTTTCGAATAAATATGATATGTACGATTCCGTATTTTCTAGTATCATAAATGTCTATACTATCTATATTTTTTATTTTATCTATATTATTTTTATCATCCGTTTCTGCAATTATAATTCCATCTTTAGCTAATAAGTTGTTTTCTATTATTTTTTCAATTGATTTTAAAATATAATCACTTTTATATGGAGGATCTAAAAATATTATATCAAACTTTCTAAATTCATCCTTTAATTTCTGCAATGCTTTCAAGTAATCTTTGTTTAGAACCATGGCTTTATCTTTAACTCTAGTAGCTTCTAAATTTTTATTTATTATTTTAATCGCTTTATTTGAATTATCACAAAGTACAGCGCTGTTTGCACCTCTGCTTAAAGCTTCTATTGCAAGTGCTCCGCTACCAGAAAATAAATCTAGTATGTTAGCATCTTTTAAATTAAATTGTAAAATATTAAATAAAGCTTCTTTTACTCTATCTAATGTGGGTCTTGTTTCTAATCCTTCTAATGAAAATAATTTTTTACCTCTTGCAATCCCACTTATTACTCTCATAAGCTAAAATACCTCTTTTGATACATATATTTTATTTCATTTTTTTTATATGTCAATATAAATAATACAATTGTAATATATATATAATATTATTGTAACAAAAGTTAAATAATACGAATATATTATACATAATAACTACAAATATTGCAAGCTTTTATCTAAAAGTATAAAATTTTATCTTGTTTCAGCCTTATATATAATTTTCACAAATTTAGTCTTGTTTAATAGCTTTTGTCCTTCCATTATAAATATTGGTAATACCGATATTATAATTGTATAAATCCATTGCTCTTTATTTAATAAAACAACGTTAAATACATTGGCTATTTGTGGAATTAAAACAACTGCTAATTGCATAATTATTCCCAATATAACTGCACACGTTAGGTAAATATTATTAAATATTCCAACTTTAAATATTGATTCCTCAGTTCTAATATTGAAACTATGGACTAATTCTAACATACCAAGTGATACAAATGCCATTGTTCTTCCTACTTCCAATCCATAAAGCTTACAGCCTAGACTAAAAGCAAATAATGTAAGTATTCCTATCATTGTTCCTTCTATAAATATTTTTTCCCATAATCCATCTGCAAACAATCCTTTTTTTGATTCATTTGGTTTTCTATTCATTATATTTTTATCTGCTGATTCTAATCCCAAAGCTATTGCAGGAAAAGAATCTGTTATCAAATTAATCCATAATAATTGTATTGCTAGAAGTGGAGTATCTAATCCTAATAAAAGTCCTAAAAAAATTGCAACTATTTCTCCTATATTTGTAGATATTAAAAAATGTATTGCTTTTTTTATATTATCATAAATATGTCTTCCAGTTTTTACAGCATCTATTATTGTAACAAAATTATCATCTGCTAAAATCATGTCAGATGCATTTTTAGCAACATCTGTACCTCCGTTTACCCATTGATACACCAATATCTGCTATTTTTAGTGCCGGAGCATCATTTACTCCGATCTCCTGTCATTGCCACAATCTTTCCGTTTATTTTGAAATGCTTTTACTATTCTTACTTTATGTTCTGGCGATACCCTTGCAAATACTGAATAATTCATTATGTTTTTTTCTAATTCTTCTTGTGGAATTTTATCTAATTCTTCTCCTGTAATTGCAATATCACCTAACTTTAAAATTCCTAATTCTTTAGCGATTGACTTTGCTGTAATTATATGGTCACCTGTAATCATTACTGTTTTTATTCCTGCTCTATTGCATGTACTTACAGCTTCTTTTACTCCTTCTCTAGGAGGATCAATCATTCCTACTAATCCTACAAATGTTAAATTGTTTTCTATTCTACTATCTATTTTGTTAGGAAGCGTTTCTAAGTCGCAATAAGCTACAGCAATTACTCTTAATGCTTCTTTAGCCATATTTTCATTTTTATTTAATATCATTAACTTATAGCCATTTATTAAATTATCATTTTCCCCATTAATATATACTTTTGTGCATCTATTTATCAAAACATCTGGTGCACCTTTTGTTATTAATCTGTATTTATTTCCTATCTTATGTATTGTTGACATTAGCTTTCTTTCGGAATCAAATGGTATATCATTTATTCTTTTTTCTACTCTATATATTTCATCTTTATTTTGTCCTTTCTCTAAAGCAGCATTTACTATTGCGACCTCTGTTGGTTCTCCTTCTACAAGTGTTTTTCCATCCCTATATAAAATATTACAATCTGTACACATTGAAGCAATTTTAAGTAAAAATTTTTCATCTTTATCCTTTATATTATCATAAGCTCCTTCTATTTTTATTACCTTCATCTTATTTTGAGTTAAAGTACCAGTTTTATCTGAACATATAACAGATGAACTTCCTAATGTCTCTACTGCAGGAAGTTTTCTAATAATACTATTCCTTTTTGCCATCTTTGTTACACCAATTGATAATAATATTGTTACAATTGCAGGCAATCCCTCTGGAATTGCTGCAACTGCAAGTCCTACAGAAGTCATAAACATTTCATTTACAGGTATTTTTTTAAATATTCCTATTATAAATATTAAAAAGCATATTGTAAGAGCAGCTAGTCCTAATTTTTTTCCGAACTTCTCCAAGTTTCTTTTGAAGTGGTGTTTCTGGTGACTCATCTGATATTATCAAACTTGCTATTTTTCCTACTTTTGTATTCATACCTATATCTGTTACAATTCCCTCAGCGTGTCCTGATACAGCAACTGTTGCTCCCCATACCATATTTATCATATCTCCTATAGGTATATTTTCTTTTAATATAGCCTTCTCATCTTTTAAAACTGGAACTGTTTCACCTGTTAAAGCAGATTCTTCTACTTTTAAATTATATGATTTTATAAGTCTGCTATCTGCGGGAATATATGAACCTGCTTCAATAATTATATAATCACCAGGAACTACTTGTGTACTTGGGATTTGCTTTATAATTCCATCTCTTTTTACCTTAGCACTTGGTGCTGACATCTTCTTTAATGCTTCTAATGATTTTTCAGCTTTTGCTTCTTGTATTACACCCATAATAGCATTTAAAACAACTATAAATAATATTATTATTGAGTCTAAATAATCGCTTGTCCCTTCTATATATGCTATAATCGCAGATAATACTGCTGCTGCAATTAAAATAATTATCATAAAGTCATTAAATTGTTTTATAAATTTTACAAATAAATTTTCTTTCTTACTCTCCACTAGTTTGTTTTTTCCATAAATCTTACTTATACTTTCTATTTGCTCTTCTCTTAAACCAGTATTTAAATCAGTTTTTAACTTTCTTAGGATTTCACCCAATTGCATAGTATGCCACATATATATCTCTCCTTTGTACAATACTAATAAATTGTATTCATGGACAAGATAAATATTACAAAAAATTAGTGTTTTTTAAAACACTAATTTTAATGTCTATTATTTTAATTTTTATGCTGCATACCATTATTATCTATTGTATAATTATCCTTATATATCAATTCTGATACTGTTACTGCCTCATATCCTTTTTCTTTTATCTTTTTTATAATCATATCTAAACTAATTGCTGTATTTTCCGTTCCATTATGCATTAAAATAATACTTCCTTTTTCTAGTTTTGGTTCTATTCTTTCCCACATTTGTTCTGCAGAAAGGCCGTTATAATCTAGTGTATCTATTGACCATTGTATCATTATATGGTTTGAATCCTTTGCAGCTTTTACTACAGTATCATTATATTCTCCATAAGGTCCTCTGTACAATGTTGTTCCATTTCCAGTTATAGATTTTATTCTGTCTGAGCATTTATTTATTTCTTCTAAATTTTTATCATAGCTTAAGTTGTTTACATGTGCGTGTGATTCCGAATGATTAGCTATTTCGTTTCCACTCTCACTTATTTTTTTTACTGCATCTGGAAATTTATTTGCCCAATCTCCTACTATAAAAAATGTAGCTTTCACTTCATTATTAGAAAGTGTTTCTAATATTAAATCAATATCATCCGCATTCCATGCACAATTAATAGTTAATGCTATTTTATTCTCTTCGGTATCTACATTATATATTGGTAATAATTTAGATGCATTTGCAGAAGTCTCTACAGTGTTATTTAAAGAATTTTGTTTAAAAGTTGCAGCAAGTAAAAATAATACTAATACTGTACTTAAAGCAATTGCAACTGATATTATTTTGTCTTTATTGTATACAAAAAACATATATAATCCTCCTACAATATGTTTATGCATTATTTTGTGGATTATGATTATATTGTAAAAGAGGTAGACATATATCTACCTCTTTTTTTGAAAATTACTTCTTAGTATACTTTTTTAATTATTGTTCTAAATATTCTTTTATAATTTCTTTAAACTGATCTTTTACTCTGTCTGCTGTTTCTTTCACTTCTTCATGTGATAATTTATTATCAATTACTCCTGCTGCCATATTTGTAATGCAAGAAACTGCAACAACTTTCATTCCTGAATGTTTTGCAACTATTGCTTCTGGAACTGTAGACATCCCTACTGCGTCTGCTCCTAAAGTCCTAAGTGCCCTTATTTCTGCTGGTGTTTCAAAGCAAGGTCCTTTCATATATGCATATACACCTTCTCTTGCTACTCCTGAACACTTTTCTATAATAGCTTTAATCTTTTTTATTTCTTCTTTATCATAAACTTCTGTCATATCTGGAAAACGTACTCCAAATTCATCTTCATTCTTTCCTCTTAATACAGATTCTGCAAAAAAGCTTAAATGGTCATTCACAACCATAAAATCGCCTGGTTTATAATTTAAATTTATTCCACCTGCAGCATTTGTAAGTATAATATTCTTTACTCCTAATAGACTAAATACTCTTATTGGAAATACTGTTTGTTTTACATCATATCCTTCATAATAATGAAATCTACCATTCATTGCAATAATCTTTCTGTTGGATAATTCCCCTACTATTAATTCTCCTGCATGTCCTTCTACAGTAGATATAGGGAATCCTGGTATACCTTCATATTTTAAAATAATCTTGTTTTGAATCTCTTCTTTTAAAACTCCCAATCCTGATCCTAATACTATGGCTGTTTCAGGAATTGTAGTTCCTACTTTTTCCTTTATAAAATTAACCGCTTCTTGATAATTCATTTTATCTCCCTTCAAAATAATAAAATACATATATATATCAATATATATGTATTTTATTACTATATTAAATTATTTTCAATAGGATTAAAGTCTTTTTTCTTCTTCATATCTCTTAATTTTTGCAGTTGTTGTTTTTATCATTGGTTCGTTTGTTATTATTAAATTCTTTATATGTTTATAATTAGGAAGTTTTTTGTTTATTTCTTTTATATCATTCCAAATCATAGCCTTTAAATCTTCTTCAGATATATTTGGATATTTTTCTTTTACATATTCTTCATTATACACAACTTTTACAGATAATAATAAATCATCATCTTTAGGCTTTCCAAATACCATATTTTCTTCTACATAAGGAAGCGACGTAATTAAGCTTTCCAATTCTTCTGGGAAAATATTTTTTCCGTTCTTTAAAACAATAACATTTTTCTTTCTTCCTGTAATAAATATAAAGCCATCTTTATCTATATATCCTAAGTCCCCTGTATGGAACCATCCGTCTTTTAATACTTCGTTTGTAGCTTCTTCATTTTCATAATACCCTAGCATTACATTTGGTCCTTTTGCAATTATCTCGCCAATTCCTTCGCTATCTGGATTATCTATTTTTATATCTACATTAAGCATTGGTATACCAACTGAACCATATTTTATTGTTTTAATATTTTCAGCTGCAAGTACAGGTGATGTTTCTGTTAGTCCATACCCTTGAACTGTTAATATTCCAAAATTATTAAGCCCTTCAGCTACTTTTCTATCTATTGCTGAAGCACCACTTACTATAAATCTTAGTTCTCCGCCCAAATTATCTATAATTTCTTTGAATAATTTTCTTCTTATATCTATTCCAAATTTAAGTAAAAATTTGCTTATTTTTACTCCATATTTAATTAACTTTGTTTTTCCTTGTTTTTCTACTTGTGCCATTATTTTTTTATACATTGTTTCCAATAATAATGGAACACAAACAAATACTGTTACTTTATATTCTTTTAAGTTGCTTTGTATATGTCTTAACCCATCACAAAATACATTCGTTGAACCATGTGATAAAAAGAATAAAAGTCCCGTTGATCCAAAAGTATGATGAAATGGTAAAAATGCCATATTAACATCAGTATCATCTGCATATTCTACATAGCTCATATCTACAATGTTTGATGCAATATTCTTATGTGATAACATTACGGCTTTTGACACAGATGTTGTTCCAGATGTAAATATTATACTAGCCATTTTTTCTTCGTCAATTATTGCATTTAAATATTCTTTATTTCCTTTTTCTAATAATTTTTTTCCATCTTTTAATAGATTGCTTAAATTTTCTATTCCTTCTTCTTTAACATCATCCATACATATGTATTTTTTCAGATTTACATTTTTATCTTCTTTTGACTTCTTCATAATATCTAAATACTCTTTTTCAAATACTATACAATCTGCCTTGCTTCTCACTAAACATGATATTAACTCTTCTTCTTTTAATCCTTTATCAAGTGGAACTGTAACTCCTACTCCATTCAATACTGTAAAATATGCAAGTGCCCATTCATATCTATTTTTACCTATTATTGCTACCCTTTTATCTTTCAATCCTAACTCTATTAAAGCTGTTCCCAAATAATTAATTTGATTTTTGAATTCTTTATATGTAATATTTTTATATTTTATGTTTTTTCCTTCTTTTTCTTTGATTATAAATGCATTTTTGCTTGAATATAATTTAGCTGAATTATCAATTATATCCCTTATATTTTTAAAATCTTTCATTTCATATATTTTATTATATGTTTTCATTTGTTCCTC
>CANQVU010000033.1 GCA_947627415.1 uncultured Clostridia bacterium
AACTTTATCACTTTTGGTACTTCCTTTTCAATACCTTTTTTCTACTTCATTGTGACATATCTATTTTAAACCTATATTACACAATATATAAAATTTTATTATCAGGAAAGTATTTTTTCATTATCTTTCTTAAAAATTCTTCTCCGTCTTCTCTCACTTCTTTTTTATACATATATTTACCTCTGCCTCTTCCTGTCATGATTTCTGGATTAAATAAATCTATTGCATTTGGGAATGCCTCTTTATTTATCATTTTATGGACATAGCTATATGTCATAAATATTAACTCAAATATTGCTTCTTTTTTTACTTCATTACTTAATTCCTCTGACAATTTTTTAATAAGTTCTTCATATAGTGTTTTCCAATTATCAACTAATACTATTGGTGCAATTAATATTCCCACCTTATATCCCGCTTCTTTTAGTTTATTTATAGCCTTAATTCTATTATCTAATCTAGATGTACCAAATTCTACTCTATTTATTATTTCTTCAGGATTCATACTCATTCTTACAATTATCTTTCCATTATGATCTAGATCTAATATTGAATCTACCATATCAAATTTGGTTGGAAAAGTTAAATAACCTTTTTCAGATTTGCTAAAATTCTCTATAGTCCATTCTAAATTGTTTGTAATTGTATTTTCCAATATTAAATCACTATTACTACCTATTTCAAATGTTAAGTCTTTATCACTTTGATTTGCAACTTTTATTATTTTATCTAACATTTCTTCTCTATTTACAAATAATCTCAAATATGAACATTTATTATAATTACAAACAAGATAACAATACATACACATTGCAATGCAACCTGATGACGTATAAGGTACTAAAAAATCGGACACTTTATGATTTGGAACAAATTTATGTGTTTTTCTTATTCCTATTATTATATTTTGCTTCATATTTGCAAATTCTGAATTTTGTTTTTTTCTCATTTCTTCAATATTATTATGATTTTCTATTGGTATTAATGTAACTCCTTGTTTTTCATATGTCTGTAATAATCTTTCACCTAGTTCGTATTCTCTAGATTTAGGCTCATAATATATTGCTTTTGGTATAAACATAAAAATAATCACCTCATATTTAGGTTTGCCTTAAATCTAAATATTATAATAATTTTTTATAGAAAAGCATAAAATTAATTGTAACTTAAATTGTTGTTTGAGCGTCAGGACGTGAGGAAAAAATTTATTTTGCAGAAATGGAATTTTTTCCTCCGTCCTAGCGAATTGGTGTAGACAATAAATTCAATATAAATATACTATCTGTTAACCATTTTGTCTCCCGGCAGAAGTCCTTTGAAGATAATGCCGGACCCCGAAAAATGGCTTAACATCTATTATATTTATATTGAATTCTTCCAAAACAATTATACAAATTACAATTTACTAATTCTTATATTGGAGAAAATTTATGTCTAATCTTTTTGCAGGTATTTTAATTGGTGCAGGTGCAATACTTCCTGGAATAAGTAGTCGGAGTTTTTTTATGCTGTTTTGGTTTGTACGAAAAAATTGTTGATAGCATCTTACATTTTTTTAAAGATATAAAAAATAATCTAAAATTTCTTTTACCAATTGCTATTGGAACTTTTATTGGCATTTTTATTTTTGGTAATTTATTAAAAATAGTTTTTGATAGGTTTTACATTGAGACTTCTTTTACATTTATTGGTTTGATTTTAGGTAGTTTGAAATTAGTAATAAAACAAGCTAATATAAAGAAAATAACATTACTTCATATTCTTTGTATGCTTATTACTCTTTCTTTTAGTATATATCTTGTTGCATTAGAAAATACTTTAAATATAATATCATACATAAATTCTAATTCTTATTTAATACTTGCAGGTGCTTTGATGTCTGCAGGAATAATTATTCCTGGTGTTAGTAAAACTGTAATACTTATGATGCTTGGTCTGTATGAAATATATTTGTCTGCCATTTCTACTTTGAATTTATCTATTCTTCTTCCAATTGGAGTTGGTCTTTTTATTGGTGGAACCATATTTTTGTTTTTAATTAACTTTTTATTTAAGTTTGTAAAATCATATACCTATTTTGGAATTATTGGCTTTATTCTTGGTTCTATATTTGTAATTTATCCTGGTTTTACATTTGATATACATGGATTTATTTCAATAGCATTATTTTTCATATCTTTTATTATTGGGCTTATGCTTTCTAATTTACAAAATGAATAAATAAGGGACAGTCTCTAGAATTTTCTTTAAAAATTTAGGACAGTCCCCATCTTATTATTCAAATTTATCTACTACTTCTATTTTATTTCCTCTTAAGAATTCAGGAGCTGTCATTCTTCTGGCATTTTCTCCTTGCACTTCTAACACAAGTAATATTTCATCTTTTGTCATTATATATATTCCTTCTTTTTTATCTATATATAAAATAGTTCCTGGTTCTATCTCTGAAAATCTATATTCATATCCTTTAAATTCTTGATATTTTTCTATGAATTTATCTGTATTTATTGTATCTACTTTCCAAAACTTTATCTTTTTATCATTAAGTTTGCTGTATGCACCCATTATAGGATTTAATCCTCTTACTAGATTTTTAATTTCTTTTGCTGTTTTATTCTCCCAGTCTATTTTTGCCATTTCTTTATTAAGCATTGGAGCAATACTAAAATTATCTCCTTGCTTTTCTCGTAGTGCTGTTCCATTTTGAATTTGTTCCAATGTTTTTACTAAAAGCTCTGCTCCTATTTTTGATAATCTGTTCCATAATTCTCCTGAAGTTTCATTTTCTCCTATTGTAACCTCTTCTCTTAAAATTATGTCTCCTGCATCCATTTCTTCATTTAAGTACATAGTTGTTACACCTGTTTTTTTATCTCCATTAATAATTGCCCATTGTATTGGTGCAGATCCCCTATATTTAGGAAGTAATGAGGGATGAACATTTATACAACCATATTTTGGAATTTCTAATATTTCTTTTGGAAGTATTCTTCCATATGCTACAACGCATATGATATCTGGATTTATATCTCTTATTTTTTCTATTATTTCAGTATTTTCTCTTAATCTATCTGGTTGAAGAAGTTCTAAATTTTTAGAAAGAGCATATTCTTTAACTTCGCTATATATAAGTTTCATGTTCCTGCCTTTTGGTTTGTCTGGAACTGTTATAACTGATAGAATTTCATGACCTTTTTCATAAATCGCTTTTAGGGAATCTCTTGCAAAATCTGGAGTTCCCATAAATATTATTTTCAAAGAAATTCCTCCTTTTATTTCTTTCTATTTTCTTTTTTTTCAATAGTCTCTTCTGGTGTAAGTATTTCTAAAGTTCCAGGTATTATTTTATCAACAAAGACTTCTCCATTTAAATGATCTATTTCATGGCATATGGCTTGTGCTAACAAATCTTTAGCTTTGATTTCTATCTGTTCTCCTTTTTCATTTAATGCTCTTGCTATAACTTCCTTTGGCCTTACAATTTTTGCAAATTTGTTTGGAAAGCTAAGGCATCCTTCTTCAACTGTTTGCTCTCCTTTTGTCTCTATTATCTCTGGATTTATTAATATATATGGCTTTACTCCTTCTTCATATATATCTATAACTACTATTCTTTTTAAAATACCTACTTGTACTGCGGCAAGTCCTACTCCGTTTAATTTGTGCATTGTTTCTAGCATATCTTGTATTAGTTCTTGTACTTTTTCATCAATTTTTTCTACTTCTCTTGATTTCTTTTTTAGTATTTCGTCTCCTTCTTCTCGTATCATTCTAATTGCCATATTTTTTCCCCCTTAATTCATATTATTTGGATTAATATCCGCTATAATTCTTGTGTTTCTAAATTTTAGTTTATAATATTCTTCTAATGTAGCATTTACTAAATTTACAATTGTATTACTTAAATTACATTTTGCTATTATTCTCCATCTATATTTATTTTTAATTTTACTTATTGGAGATGCAACTGGTCTATATATATCTAATCTTACATTATAGTTTTTGCAATTTTTTTCTAATATACTATGTAATTTCTTTGATGCGAGTTCTACTTCCTGTTTATTGCTAGAACTTACTCCAAACATTATTATATCGCAAAATGGTGGATATTTCAATTGCCTTCTAAGTTCTATCTCTGTATTATAAAAATCATCATAGTCTTGTTTTTTTGCACACTCAATTACAAAGTTCTCTGGATTATATGTTTGAATAATCACTCTTCCTTCTTTTTCTCTTCCTGCTCTTCCTGCTACTTGTGTGAGTATATCAAATGTTCTCTCATTTGCTCTATAATCTTCAATATTTAAACTACTATCTGCAGCAATTACTCCTACTAGAGTAACATTTGGAAAATGATGTCCTTTCACAACCATTTGTGTTCCTATTAATATATCAATATTTTCATTTTTAAATTTATTTAATATTTCTTCATGTGAATTTTTCTTAGTTACAGTATCTATATCCATTCTTATTGTAGTTGCTGTTGGAAATAATTTTTTTATTTCGTTTTCTAATTTTTCTGTTCCTGTTCCAAAGTATTTTATATTTTTACTTTTGCAACTAGGGCAAATATGTAAATTTTTAGTTTCATATCCACAATAGTGACATTTTAGTGTATTTGAGTATTCGTGGTATGTTAAATTTATATTACACCTTTTGCATTTAACCGTATAACCACAATCTCTACACATTACAAATGTTGAAAATCCTCTTCTGTTTAAAAATAGTATTGTTTGTTCCTTGTTTTTTAAATTTTTTTCTATTTCGTCATATAACTTATTACTTATTATTGACCTATTTCCATTTGCTAGTTCTTGCCTTAAGTCTACTATATTTACATCTGGAAGAGAAGATTTATTAGCCCTTTTGGTAAGGGTTATTAATTCTATTTTTCCTCTTTTAGCTTTTGCAAATGTATTTATAGAAGGTGTAGCGCTTCCTAGCACTAATGGAATATTATTTTGTTTTGCCATAAAGTTTGCAATTTCTTTTGCACTATATCTAGGTGACATCTCTGATTTATATGATGAATCGTGTTCTTCATCAATTATTATTATTCCTAAATTTTCTACTGGAGCAAATATTGCAGACCTTGCTCCTATTACAATTTTTGCTTTGTTTTCCTTTATTTTTTGCCACTCATCATATCTTTCTCCAACCGAAAGTTTGCTATGTAGTACTGCAATACAGTCTCCAAATCTTGCTAAAAATCTATCTACCATTTGCGGAGTGAGTGATATTTCTGGAACTAATACAATTGCTGTTTTATTTTGTTTTATTACATTTTCTATTAATTGTAAATATATTTCTGTTTTCCCGTGATCCTGTTACACCATATATCAAAAATTCCTTATACTTACTATTACTTATTTTGTCATATGCATATTGCTGTTCTTCAGTTAATTTAAGTTTTTTATCTTTCTTTATATCTTTATGTGCAAAAGGATTTCTCTCTATTTTTTCTTTTATTATTTCAATATATCCGTTTTTTTCTAAAGTTTTTATTATACTCCTTGATGTATCTGTTAATAACTCTAAATCTAAAATATGTATTCCTTCATTTTCAAATAAAAAAGTAAGTATCCTTTTTTGTTTTTCTGATTTAATTATTCCTTCTTCTATATGAAATTCTATTTCTTCTATATCTTTTTTTAGGTATACAAAATTTGCTTTCTTATCTTTTACTCTATTATTAATATTTTTAGTAGTATTTCCTGGTGGAAGCATTAGCCTTATACAATCTGATATATTGCAAAAATATCTTCTAGACATAATTTTTGCAAGACTTATATTTTCTTCAGTTAATATATTATCTTCTAATTTTATAATTTCTTTATTAGCAAATTTTGAAGTTTCTTTTATTCCAATAACAAAACCTTCTTCTTGATTTGTTTTTCCAAATGGTACAAAAACTCTAGATCCTATTTTTATTTCATTCAAAATAGAATCTGGAATTATATAATCATAGATCTTATTTAGTTCTTTTGCTATTGTATTTATTATTACTTCTGCTATCATTTTTTCACCTTTTACAATTATATCAAAAATATTGATTATTAACAAGAATGTTAATTTTATTTTAATAAAGGGGCTTAGATATATAATTGTAATTTTCAATTATATATTTAAACCCCTTTATTTTTTTGAATTATAAAGATTATTTGATTAAGATTTAATTATTTTTTATGAATTTCATTTGGTCTTCTAAAATTGATATTCTCATTGAATCTTCTTCTACTTTTGCACTTAAATATGAATTTTTTTCATCATAATCTTTGTGTCTTTGTAAATGAAGGTCAAAAGCTTCAAGTAATGCTGGAAATTCAGTCATAACTTTGTGCTCTATTAATATAACAGAACTAGTCAATGTTTCTATTCTAGTATTTATATTAGCTATTGTATCATTCATTGTAATTTCTAATGTATTTATTCTGTCATTAACTTTAGATTCTAATGCGTCTATTTTATTGTTCATTTTAGATTCTAATGCATCTATTTTGTTATTCATTTTAGATTCTAATGCATCTATCTTGTTATCTAGTTTTTGAAAATTATTTTGTGAAATATCAATGAATTCTAAAACTTTTTGTTCAAATTCTTTAGACATGTTTTACCTCCTTTCTATATTTTTTGTCAAAAAGATAGACTAAAGTTGTATACTTAGTCTATCATCTATATTTATAATTGTCAATAATTATTTACATTTTTTGGAATTATTTTAAATTATATTCATTTTTTATTATAGTCATTATTATTTGAACAGTTTTTTCTAAATTATCATTTTTTATAACATAGTCATATATTCCTATTTTAGATTCCTCATAATCAAATCTATTAAGTCTTAACTCTATTTCTTTTATGCTTGCCTTTTCTACTCTATGTTCTAATCTTCTTCTTAACTCATCTTTTGGAACTCTCAAAAATATTGTTACTATTTTTATTTCATTTTTTAGCAGTTTAAGTAAATTTTCAGTTCCATTAACTTCTATATCTTTTACAATAATCTTTCCATCCTCTATTTTTTTATTTAATACTTTTTTCGAAGTTCCATAGTAATGTTCATGATGAACAGAATATTCGTAAAACTCACCTTCTTTAATTTTTTGTTCGAATTCTTCTGTTGTTACGAAATTATATATCTCCCCATCTATTTCTCCCGGTCTAGGTAATCTATCAGTATATGAGGGCATTGTTGTCACATTATCCATTCTTTTTAATAATTCTTTTTTTATTGTGTCTTTTCCTGCACCTGATACTCCTGATAATAATACTAACATTTTATCACCTTTCCTTCTGCAATCTCATTTGCAGCAAGTGTAACAGATGATTTTTCATTTACTTTAGTAAGTGGTGTACTTCCTGTAGCTATTTGTCTTGCTCTTTTTGAAGTAACAATTACTAATTCAAACCTGTTATTAAATATTTTTAATAAATCTGTAACAGTAGGTCTTATAATCATATCTTTCAACTCCTCTTTATTTTATTATTTTATAGAAAATTCTATTTTTATTCCAACCCATATATGGGATTTTTATTAAAACAAGGTTAATTTAACTATACTCGCCTAAATGTAAAGTGTTTGTTGCATCCTGACGACGTCGAAATTTTTTATTTCGTTAATATCCAATTATTTTATTCTTCTATTTCTTCTTTACTAACATCTTTATCTAATCTTGATGCAACTGTTTCTGGTTGTACAGCTGAAAGTATTACATGTCCTGAGTCCATTATTATTACTGCTCTTGTTCTCCTTCCGCAAGTTGCGTCAACTGCCATCTTAGAGTCTTTTGCCTCTTGCACCAATCTTTTTATTGGTGCTGACTCTGGGCTTACAATTGTTATAACTCTATTTGCAGAAACAATATTTCCAAATCCTATATTTATTAATTGCATAAACTCCTCCTTTATCTAATGTCAGTACTTTAGTTTTTATCATTTTATTCTATATTCTGTACTTGCTCCCTAATATCCTCTAGTTCTGTTTTTATATCTACAACTAAATTTGTTATTTCTAAATTGTTAGCTTTTGATCCTATTGTATTTGTTTCTCTATTCATTTCTTGTATTAAAAAATCTAATTTTTTTCCAACAGCTACATTTTCACTTGTTAAATTTAAAAATTGTGATATATGACTTTTAAGTCTTGTTATTTCTTCTTCAACAGAACATTTATCAGAATAAATAACTATCTCTTGTGCAAGTCTTGTTTGATCTACAACATCAGTTTTCAATAATTCTTTTATTCTTGCTTCTAATTTTACTATATATTCTTCTACAAGTCCAGTAGAAATATTAGAAATTTGCTTAATTTTATCTGAAATTATTTTAATTCTATTCTCTAAATCTAATTTTATTTTATTTCCTTCTTTTTCCCTCATATCTATGAAACTCTTTATTGCTTCATTTAATGCAACCATTAATTCTTTTTCTATTATTTCCTCTGAATCCTCTTCCATTTTTATATTTAATACATCTGGGAGTTTTGAAATATCCATAATATTAATGTTATCAATAATATTTGATTCTTCTGATAATTTTCTTAATTCATCTATATATTTTTTTGCAATATCTGTATTTAATTTAATGTTTTTCCCTTTATCGCTATTATTATTAAATGTCACAAATAAATCAATTTTTCCTCTTGTTATTGATTTTAATATTTCTTTTTTTATTTTTTCTTCCAAATAACTAAGACTTCTAGGCATTCTTATATTTATATCATTAAATCTATTATTAACTGATTTTATTTCGATTAAATATTCTCTACCTTCATTTTCATATATAGCTCTTCCAAATCCTGTCATACTTTTAATCATCGCTTGTTACCACCTTTCTTGGTCTTCCCCTTTTTTTAGGCATTTCTGTTACTTTGGGTTTGTTTTTATCACCTTTTGTTTCCGTTTTTTTATTAGGTCTTCCTCTTTTTTTAGGTGTAGTATTTTCTTTTTTACTTTCTTTAACAGCTTTATCTGAGTTCTCCTTTTTAGGTCTTCCTCTCTTTTTAGAAGTATCTATTTTTATTTCTTCTTTAGCTACTTCTTTCTCTTGAACTTTTACCTTTTTCTCATTTTTGCTTTTGTATTCAGATTTAGCCTCTTCTTCAACTTCTTCTAGCTCTTCTTTAATAATTCTTTTTGTTTTTTCCATTTTTACTATTTCTTTTACATCACTAATGCTATTCATGTATTTAGTCCTTATTTTTGTAAATACATATATTGATTTTAAAATATAATAAGCTGCAATATATATACTTGCCATCAAATAATATTTTTTATAAGTCTCATTTAGTTCAAATATTATATATGGTAAAAATAATGTAAATATAGCTACTATTAAAGATTCTATACCATACATTGCTAAGTTTCCACTATCTTTTCTATATGCAATTTCAAATAAAACTATAGCAATTCCCAAAAATAAGAGGCTAAAAATATTTAAATCTATTGTTCTAACATTTTTTATAGCTCCGTTTGCTTCCTAAAACTATAAAAATAAAATAAGTTATTATTACTGCAGATACAACTATATTAGTAAATACTTCTTTTTTTATTTTATCTTTAATTTCATATGGCAATTTGGTTTTTTCATCTATCTCTTTTTCTATTTTTGCAATTGCACTCTTCTTCATTAAATAATTCCTCCTAAGTCCCCTAATTCATACATTATTATGCTTGTTAAAACAAATGCTACTGTTTCTGTTCTTAAAATTCTTTTTCCTAATGTTATAACTTTCGCACCATTTTCTTTTAAATAATCCACTTCTTCTTTATCTAATCCACCTTCTGGTCCTATAATAATAGCAATCTTTAAATCTTTATTTTTTGTGTTTTTTATTTTTGATAGCTCACTTTTTAATGTATTTACTTGTTCATTTTCATATGCTAGTAATACTATATCATATTCAGTAATTAAATTACAAATATTTTTAATATTTGCTATATAATTAATTTTAGGAACAATATCTCTTCCACATTGTTTTGCTGCTACTTCTGATATTTTTTGCCATCTATCAATCTTTTTTTGTTTTACTTTTTCATCTATTTTTACAACACATCTTTTCGTTTCTACAGGAGTTATTTCACACACTCCCAATTCTACAGATTTTTGTATTATTAATTCCATTTTATCTGCTTTAGGAATTCCTTGGAAAACGTTTATATATACGTTTGGTTCGTTTTCAGATAGTATCTGTTTTAATATATTACACTCAATACTGTCATTATTTAATTTCGCTATTCCACAAGTATAATTAGTTTGTGTATCTACATTACACACTTGTATATCATCATCTATATTTAATCTTAAAACATTTTTTATATGGTTTACATCCTCGCCTATTATAAAAATTTTATTATCTTTTATTTGCTCACTTTCCACAAAAAACTTTGGCATATCTTTCTCCTTCTTAAAAATTAGCAAAAAAGGGGTCTGTCCCCTTTTTTGCCTCTTTTGCTAATTTACCCAAATATTCCTCTTTTCTTTACTGGTGGTTGTTCATTCATTGTTTTTGCAAGTTTATTTAATAAATCTCTTTGTTCTGCAGTTAATCTTTTTGGTGTTTGAACTACAACTGTAAAAATAAAGTCTCCATTCCAATTTCCATTTACTGATTTAAATCCTTTATTTCTTATTGTAAATTTACTTCCTGTCTGTGTTCCTTCTGGTATTTTATAACTTTCTTGTTTTCCATCTACCATTGGTATTTTTAAGTCTGCTCCAAGTGTTGCTTGTGTAAATGTAATTGGGACTTCACAAATCACATTATCACCATTTCTTGAAAAAATACTATGTCTTTTTATACCAACTACAATATATAAATCTCCTTTTGGTCCACCTTTTTCTCCTGGCTCTCCTTCTCCTCTTAATACTACAGTTTGATTATCTGATATACCAGCTGGTATTTTTACTTTTATTTTTACTGGTTTTCTTATTTTTCCTCTACCGTCTACAATCTGGACATTTTTCTTTTATTACTTTGCCTTCGCCATTACAATTTGGACAAGTTTTTGTTGTTTGCATTTGTCCAAGTATTGTAGATACAGTCTGTTTTATAGTTCCCGTACCATTACAAGCTTTGCAAGTTTCTACTGTTGTTCCAGGCTTTGCTTTTGTGCCATGACATGTAGGACATTCTTCTTCTCTCGATATTGATATTTCCTTTTCTACTCCTAAATATGATTCTTCAAAAGTAATATTCATACTGTATTTTAGATCTCTTCCTTTTTTTGGTCCTGCTTTTTGTTTTGCTCCTCTTCCTCCAAATCCTCCACCAAAGAATGAAGAGAATATATCTCCTATATCTCCAAAATCTGAAAATCCATCGAATCCTGATGTTGAATATGAATAATATCCACCTCCAGGTCCACCACCGCCAAATCCTTGTGGTCCGTCATGTCCAAATTGGTCATACATTCTTCTTTTTTGTGGATCAGATAATGTTTCATATGCTTCTGAAACTTCTTTAAATTTTTCTTCTGCCTCTTTTTTATTATCTGGATTAGCATCTGGATGATATTTTTTTGCAAGTTTTCTATATGCTTTTTTTAGTTCTTCATCTGTTGCTGTTTTACTTACACCTAACACTTCATAATAGTCTCTTTTATTTGCCATTTATTTCTCTCCTTCAATTTTTTAATTATATCTATAATATGCAAATATTACACATATAATTAAAAAATCTTCGTATATTCATACTGTATGGGCAGATTCAATATCTGCCCACTATTGTTCGGGCGGAAATAGATTCCGCCCCTACATTGTCTTTAGCATTAATTTAAAATGAATTAAAAACTTTCATTCATTTTACTTGTTGTCTCCGTCGTCTTCTACTTTATAATCTGCATCATAAACGTTACCATTATTATTTGCTCCTGCATCTGAATTTTGTCCTTCTGCATTTGCTCCATCTGCTGTATTATTGTTTGCTGCAGTTTGTTTATATAATTGTTCAGATATTTGATAGAATACTGTAGTTAATTTTTCTGTAGCTTCTTTAATTGTATCTACATTATTTGTTTCTAATGCTTTTTTTACATTTTCAATTTCTGCCTCAACTTTAGCCTTTTCTTCACCACTTATTTTATCTCCTAAATCATCTAATGTTTTTTGGCTACTGTATACTAAACTCTCTGCATTATTTTTAACTTCTACTTCTTCTTTTTTCTTTTTATCTTCACTAGCATGTGCTTCTGCATCTTTTACAGCTTTTTGAATATCATCTTCTGAAAGATTTGTACTTGCTGTTATAGAAACATTTTGTTCATTTCCTGTTGCCATATCCTTTGCAGATACATGAACTATACCATTTGCATCAATATCAAATGTAACTTCTATTTGTGGTATTCCTCTTGGAGCTGCTGGTATTCCAGTTAATTGGAATCTTCCAAGTGTTTTATTATATGCTGCCATTTCACGTTCACCTTGTAGAACATGTACTTCAACGCTTGTTTGGCCATCTGCAGCTGTTGAAAATACTTGTGATTTCTTTGTTGGTATTGTTGTATTTCTTTCTATTAATTTAGTAAATACCCCACCATAAGTTTCAATACCTAGAGACAAAGGTGTTACATCTAATAATACTAAGTCTTTAACATCTCCAGAAAGAACTCCACCTTGAATTGATGCACCAATTGCAACACATTCATCAGGATTTATTCCTTTATTTGGCTCTTTATTTGTTATTTTTTTAACAGCTTCTTGAACTGCTGGGACTCTTGTAGATCCACCAACTAATAATACTTGGTCAATCTTATCTGCTGTTAATCCCGCATCTTTTAAAGCTTGATTTACAGGTCCTGTTGTAGCATCTATTAAATCACTTATTAGTTCTTCAAACTTAGCTCTTGTTAAAGTTACATCTAAATGTTTTGGTCCTGAAGCGTCTGCTGTTATAAATGGTAAATTAATATTTGTTTGTCCAACACCAGATAATTCTATTTTTGCTTTTTCTGCCGCTTCTTTTAATCTTTGCATAGCCATTTTATCTGTAGATAAATCTATTCCTTGTTCTTTTTTGAATTCTTCTACTAGGTATTTCATTATTCTTTCATCGAAGTCATCTCCACCAAGTCTATTGTTACCACTTGTTGCTAAAACTTCAAATACTCCATCACCAATGTCTAGTATAGATACATCGAATGTTCCTCCACCTAAATCATATACCATAATTTTTTGATCTTTATCTTCTTTATCCATACCATAAGCAAGTGCTGCTGCTGTTGGCTCATTTATAATTCTTAGAACATTTAAACCTGCTATTTTACCTGCATCTTTTGTTGCTTGTCTTTGACTATCACTAAAATATGCTGGAACTGTTATAACAGCTTCTGTTACTTTTTGTCCTAAATAATTTTCTGCATCTG
>CANQVU010000034.1 GCA_947627415.1 uncultured Clostridia bacterium
TGTTACATTAATCATAACTATAAGTTTTATTGGACTCCCCAGCATAGCTGGGGGTTTAACGCTAAAGTTAATAAAAAAATACCATTCTTTTTCAGAATGGTATTTGTATCTATCAGTTCTAAAAGTTCGAACAGATACGTCGTTGGTGCGGATGAAGGGACTTGAACCCCCACGTCAATGACACTGGTTCCTAAGACCTAAAGAAGCTTTTTTTATATATTTTTATAATATTTTTATTATATATATAATATTCTTTTAAATCTTATACAAATAGTACTACACTTTAACTATATATTTAAAATATATTTGATGTATGCTTATAATATTGTTATGTTGCAGTATTTATTGCAGTATAAAATTATAAGTTGCAATACGATATTTATTATACTATAATCTAAATATATCAGCAATAGAGAAACTTTGAATATCATAAATTAATAAATGATTGAAGGAAATTAAATAAAACAAGTACTTTTCCGAGTAATTTTCTTGCAAAGGTTGTGAAAATGTATGATAAATATACCAAATGAAGTAAAAAAATTAATTAATGAATATGAGAAAAAGAATAATGAAAAGCCTAGGGGTTGGAACTACAAAGAAGAAACTTTAGAGGCTTACAAAAATTATTTAATAAAAGAAATAAATAAGTAGCACTTACTATTTACAAAAATGAATAGAAAAAACTTATTTTAGAGAACACACAAAAATATATAATAAAGAAACTAGTATTGATGAAGGAAAAATATATTTAGAAAAAGAATTAAATAATTTGGTAAAAGAGGTAAAATAAAATGCTTAATGAAAAAGAAGAAAATATTAAAAAGCAAATATTAGCAGAAACAAATCAAGAAAAGATAATTAAAATATATGAAAAAGAAAATATATCAATGAATATAGTAAATGACAAAGAAATTCAGGAGCATATTGCAAAATATATTACGATTAAAGAACCCGAAGATGCAGGACATATATTCTTAAGGAAAATAGAAAATTCTACTAAAAAATATATAAAATATGCAAATAAAATAATAAAAAGCACTTACTAAAAAGTATGTGCCTTTATAGTCGAACGACGTAAGAGCATTTGTAAAATTTATCTTTACATATATCCCCCCTACTATATTAAAACGATATACAGATGTAGAACGACGTAAGAGCATTCATATAATCGGTACAGTATATACGTGAGGGGGTAGTCTATATTTAACCTTGAATGAACCCTGATAAAAAATTAAATGAAGCAAGAACGGAAGCATGAGAATTTATGATTTTTCGCAAAGAGAACACAAAGAAAATTATAAATTTAATAATATAAAACTTGACTAAACTTGAGTTTTTTATAAATATTAAAATTAAGTTCTAATAAAAATTAGCAAAACTTAACATTCTTTTAATACCGCTTCTAAATTAACTAGTAATCTATGAGTAATTATATAATTATTTTATGTAGTTTAATTAATAAATTTATTCTTCTATGTCAGAATTGTGTGTCTTTTAATTTCTTCCTAGTATAATTTTGTTTTTTTCTTTCCTTGTGATATGTATTTATTTCCTCATCTCTAAAAAATATTTCTATAAATCTATTCCTTTGTATGTATTAATAAAATCATTAATATTACTACTTAATTTATATCTATTAAATATTATTTCTTTTTTTAATAAATACATAATTTCCATGGATATATCACCAATTTCATTAAAATCTTCAAGTATTTGATTTTTTGATTTATATGTCATCTTCTTTTGGTTTAATCGACTAATTAAATCATTTTTACATTTTTTTAAACAATCCACGTCATTTTTATTATATTCAAACAGATATCCAATTTGTAATAAGTTAATAGTTTGCATTATTTTATTATCTATATGTTTTAAAATCTCATTTAATTTATTTTTATCATTATAAAAACAATCTATTAAATAAGTGTATAAGTCTCTCATGTGTGATATATCTCTTATTCCTTCATAAATTTCTAAGTTTCCTTCTAATATACATAAATCAAATAAAAAATCTTGTAAACCATCAAAATTCTCTAATAATGAATTAAACATTCTTATATTTTCTTCTACAATCCATTTATCTTTATCGTTTTTTCCAAAATCCATATCAATTATATTTATATTTTTAATTTTTTCAATAGCTTTATCTGAAAGTCCTAAAACTTTTCCAATTTCTACAGTTTCATTCATTCTGTTTTCGCAATCATTCTCTAATAAGTATTCATAAGTTACACCATAATAATTTTTGATAATCTTTAGTTGTGTAGTATCTGGAATTTTACCATTCTCGTAATTTCTTAAAGATGATATAGCTATTTTCATTTCATCACTTGCTTGTTGTTGTGTTTTTCCTTTTTCATTCCTTAATTTTTTCAATTTTTCACTCAATTCCATATTATACATCTCCATATTTAACTAGTTTAAAATATAAATGCACATACAACATCTTGTATATGTATTGACACGTATACAACATCATGATAGTATATCAACATAAACATTATCTTGTATATTATAATTTTATTATACAAGATGATGATTATAATGTCAATAACTATTTTTAAAGGAGGTGCAAAACATGGATGAAATTGAAGAAATGGCAAGAAAGCTAAGAAATGAAAAGGCTAAAAAATGGCGAGATAATAACAAAGAAAAAGTCAAAGAAATTAATAAAAGATATTGGCTAAACAAGGCAAAAAAAGAACTAGACAAAACTAGACAAAATTAGATAGGAGGATTTATAAATGACAAAAGATCAAAAACAAATTGCTAATAAGCAAATAATTATGCTTAATAAAGAAGATGTACGAGAAATTACTGGTTGGTGTGAAAATGTTGTAAACAATACTTTTGCCTATGACAGCGATTTTCCTTGTATTAAGAAGCGGTAAACACTATCAAATAGAGTTAGGTGCATTTAAAGAATATTTAAGCAAAAGGAGAACAAACAAAAATCAATAAGGAGTATAAAATGAATATAAATAAAACAAAATTGAAGAGAATTTTTAAAGACCTTGTACAACCTTATAAAATCCTCTTTCCTGCAAATAACTTATATAAGCTATTTATATTTATTTTACTACATTTCTATATATTTTACAATAATTTTGAAAAACTTTGAACAAAAAGGAGATCTTATCAAATGACAAAAAACAATAGACCTAAACCACCAACAAACTATGACTTTGAAAGTTTTAATCAAAAATATGATTTTACGAAAATATGTAGAGATATGCAACATTCACTTGCTTGGAAACAATTAAAATTAAGACAACAACGGTTTATATTTACATTTAAAATCAAAGTTTACAGTAAATTCTAGGACACTTATTACTAATAAAGACAATATATCTATTCCCACAAGTGAAGTAAAAACATTATATGGCGATACAAGAACTTTTAGAAATGATATAGACAAATTAATAGAATATGGTTTTATTAGACAAGTAGTAAGCGGTGTTCCTACAATGAGTATTAATATATATGGCTTTGTAGATAATTGGAAATATTATAACACTGATAAATTTTATATTCCTAATACATATAAAAGATATAAAAGAAAACAAAAAAAAGTTGATAGTTGATGGTAAGAATATAAAGGATATGTTATTTCACATATATTATAAAGTTAGAACCAAAGTTTTTTAAAAAAACAATTAAGTATTAGAATTTCAAAAACTATAAAGAAAATTGCTGTTATAGTATTTAACACATATTAGCACTATAAAATTAATGTCAATATATGTGATTTAACATATATGATATGAGTGATTTAACATACGATATATAAGTATTTTAATTACATTTATATAACTAAAAAATATTATAAAATAAAAAGGATTTGAAGAAATATGAATAAATTTTATAAAACAAATATAGAAGAACAAGAAACAATAATAACTGTAGATTACTTTACAAAATGTGTAAAATGCTATACAAGTCGCAATTCTGTATATAACAGATTAAAGGCAAAATTAGGAGAACCTACAAAAACATATTATATAAAAAATCAAATAAATGGAGCATATTGGAATATTCCATTCAAAGATAAAAAAAGAATGAATATTATATTTTCAAAAACAGTTATTATAGGACAATTCTAAAATCAATTTTAAATGCTTCTAGCATACCGTAGGTTAATGTATATGATTATTTAATATCGAAAGTATATAATTATATATACTTAAAAAATAATTCTTATAAAAATAGAAGCGGATTATATGGATAAACATATATTAAACCGCTTCTATTTTATTTATTAATACTATCTTGCCATACAATATCATATTGTAGTATATCAGCAATTTCTTGTACTTCTACATATTTTAGAGTGTTTCTATTTATTTTTGAACTTAAATTTTGTAAGCTGTAATCTTTATTATATTTGGCTTTTAATTGATTATATAGTTCTGTCAGCGTCATGTTTCTTTGAATTAATGCTATTTTTATTTGTTCTTTTATGCTCATTTATTAACCCTCTTTCCTTTTTAAAGTAATTTTATTATAAAATATAGTTTTATATTTGTCAAATGTGTACTTTAAATTTAATAGATTTTTTTTAAAATTATATTGACAGCTTTAAATGTATAATATATAATTAAAATGTACAATTTATAAATAAAATATATATTTTATAAAATTAAAATGAAAGGAAGCGAAAACTATGCAAAATAAGAAAAACAACTTATTTGAAAATTTACAGTGCTTTATAGAAGAAAGACTAGATGAAAGTTATACAAATCTAATACATACAAAAGAATATGAGAAAATAAATCAGGATTATTTTAAGGTTTTTAATAAATTAAAACGTGTATTAAAAAACGATATAAGTTTATTAGAAAACTACGAAGAACTTAAATCAATATTATATTATATGCAATTAAAACAAGCATATTTAAAAGGTTTTCAAGATAGTAATATCATATTAAATAAAACAATCATATTAAAATAATAACGAAAGGAAATAATAATTATGAACAAAAAAAGAGGAAATGGCGAAGGAAGTATTACATTCCATAAAGCAAGTAATAGATATATGGCACAATATACAACTATAGATGGACAAAGGAAAACAACCTATCAAAAGAAAAACGAAAGTTTAACAGAATTTAAAAAAAGGTTTACTAAAATAATAAACGATATAAATCAAGGTACATATATTGAGAAAAGAAATGATACAGTTAAAAACATTATAGAAAAACATATTAAACAAAAATTTAATGACGGTATAACAAAAGGCAATTCATATAATAGGGATAAAAACACTTTAAAATCAATAGAAAAATGTTGCTATAAATTTATTAATAGACCTATTCAAAAAGTTACTTTAAATGACATACAATCTTCAAAAGAAAATATGAAAATATATTCTCAAAGCGATATTAATAAAATGTGGAGATTGTTAAAAAAAGCTTTTTCTATTGCTTCCTCCCCTTCTATTCAGCTAATACCATTTAATATTATGCAAGATGAAAATTTAATAAAGCCAATGTCTGACAAAAAAACTAAAAAAGTTTATCCTCTTACTACAGATGAAAGAGAAAAACTTAAATCTGTTTTAGATAATGAAGAAAAAAATCATAAATTTAGAAATATTGTAAAAATGGAATGGCTAACATCTATGAGAATTGGCGAAGTTCTAGCACGTTCTAAAAATGATATTAATAAAAATGAAAAAACTCTTCATATTCATAACACACTTACTAAAGATGAAAGCGGAAAACTTATTGTGGGAGAACACACAAAAACATATAATAAAGAAACTGGTATTGATGAAGGAGAAAGAAATTTTCCTATTGATGAAGAATTAGAAGATATTATTAATAATCAATTAAGTTTAAAAATTGTTAATATGTATGGATTGTTATTTTGGGATTACGAAAATAATACTTTTATAAATCCCAGAAGAGTAAACGATTGGTTAGAAAGTATAAATAAAAAATATAAAATATCAAAAAAACAATTGCACAATCATAGATTAAGACATGATAGGATAACACAATGGAAAGAAGCGGGTATAGATATTTCAGCAATTCAATATTTAGCAGGTCATGTTGAAAATAGTAACGTTACAGATGTTTATATAGATGTATCACAAGAATTTGCTTTTGAACAATTAAAAAAAGCTAATTAAAATTTGGTTGCAGTAATATTGCAGTAAAATAACATTATTTTATCAAAAAACAGAGATGTAAAAATCTCTGTTTTCTTACTATGGTGCGGATGAAGGGACTTGAACCCCCACGTCAATGACACTGGTTCCTAAGACCAGCGCGTCTGCCAGTTCCGCCACATCCGCATATATTTAACTGACAAGATTTATTTTAGCATTTTAGCTGGGTTCTGTCAAGTAATTTTAATTAAATTTTATTGTTTAATCAAAAGGGGTATCTCCCCTTTTGTTTAAATTTTTATTTTACATTTCGTCTTTAGTTGTGTTTATTTTAAATAGTTTTAATAATTCTACTATTATCACAGGTGCAAATACTAAAAGAACTATTTCTACTATGTGCATTGTTGGTAATGTTGCTAAACTGAATATATCTCTTAATCCTTGTGATGCTAGTATTACAAACATTAATCCTGCAGATACTACGGTTGCTAGTATTAATTTACTATTGTTAAATATTCCTGTTTTAAATATTGATCTCTTATTATCTCTTACATTGTATACATGAACTAATTCTGAAAGTGCTAATACATAGAATGCCATTGTTTGGCCAATTTTTACTTTTTCTTCTGGTGTTTTGTCTGGAGTTGTAAGTCCTATTACAAATGCTGTAAGTGTAATTAAACCTATCATTATGCCTTGATATACTATTCTCCATGTCATTCCTTTTGTAAATATTCCTTTTTTATTTTTTTGTGGTTTTCTTTCCATTACATCTTTTGCTGCAGGATCAACTGCAAGTGCTAATGCTGGAAGTGAATCTGTTACTAAGTTAATCCATAATATATGTATTGGAAGTAATGTTTCTATCAAAGTTATATCAATGTTAAATGCTTTTGATAAAAGTGGTGTTATTAATATTGCTACAAATAGTACTACTATTTCTCCTATATTACTTGATAATAGAAATTGTATTGCTTTTAATATATTATCATATATTCTTCTCCCCTCTTCTACTGCTGATACTACTGTTGCAAAGTTATCATCTGTTAAAATTACATCTGCCGCTTCTTTTGCAACATCTGTTCCTACCATTCCCATTGCACAACCTATATCCGCAATTTTAAGTGAAGGTGCATCATTTACTCCGTCGCCAGTCATTGCAACTATTTCTCCATTTGCTTGCCATGCTTTCACTATTCTTACTTTGTGTTCTGGTGATACTCTAGCATAAACAGAATATTTTCTTACATTTTTTATTAAGTCTTCGTCACTCATTTCTTCTAATTCTGTTCCTGTTATTGCTTCTGACTCATCTTCTAATATTCCTAAACTTTTTGCTATCGCTGTTGCTGTAATTTTATGGTCTCCTGTAATCATTACTGTTTTTATTCCAGCTGATTTACATTTTGCTACTGCATCTTTTACTTCTAGTCTTGGTGGATCTATCATACCAACCATGCCAATGTATGTTAAACCAGATTCTAGATTTTCTTTATCTTCTGCTGTAGGTTTATGGTCTAATATCTTGTATCCCATTGCTAAAACCCTCAAAGCATCTTTTGCCATTTCCATATTGTATTTTCTAATTATTTCTTTATATTCGTTTAAATCTTGTTTTACATCTCCCTCTAGTATATACGAATTACAAATTGATAAAAGCTCATCTACTCCACCTTTTGTATATACTACATACTTACCATCTTCTTCATGTACCGTTGTCATTAATTTTCTATCTGAATCAAATGGTATTTCTGATACTCTTGGAAACATTCCATATACTGATGGGTCAAAGTCTAATTTAAAAGCCATATCTACTAGCGCTGTTTCTGTTGGATCTCCTGTAAGTTCGTGATTATCAGATATTTTTGTATCATTACATAGCATACTTGCATATACTAATTTTTTAATATCTATCATTTCTTTTGAATCATCTAAATTAACTAATGTTCCATCACAAAATATTTTTTCTACTGTCATTTTGTTTTGTGTTAGTGTTCCTGTTTTATCAGAACATATAACTGATGCACTTCCTAATGTTTCAACTGCTGGAAGCTTCTTAACAATAGCATTTCTTTTTACCATTCTTTGTACTCCAATTGCAAGTACTATTGTAAATACTGCTGGAAGTCCTTCTGGAATTGCTGCAACTGCTAAACTAACAGCTGTCATAAACATATGTATAGGTTCTTTTCCATAAAGAAGACCTACTACAAATATTACTGCACAAATTACTAATGCTACTATACCTAATGTTTTTCCAAGTTTATTTAATTTTTGTTGAAGTGGTGTTCCTTGGTCTTCTGCAGTATTTATTATATCTGCAATTTTTCCTACTTCTGTATTCATTCCAGTTTCAACAACAACTGCTTTTCCTCTACCATAAGTAATTAAGCTTGATGAAAATAGCATATTTATTCTATCTCCAATTCCTATTTTTTCATCATCTATTTTAGCTGACATTTTTTCTACTGGAACAGACTCACCAGTTAATGCTGATTCTTGTGATTTTAAATTAACAGCTTCTATTATTCTTAAATCAGCAGGTACATAATCACCTGTGTCTAGTACTACAATATCACCTACAACAAGCTCTCTTGATGGAATAACTTCTAATTTACCATTTCTTATTACTTTTGCAACATGACTACTTAATTTTTGCAAAGCTTCCAAAGATTTTTCCGCTTTGTTCTCTTGTGCTACACCTATTATTGCATTTACAATTACAACTATTAGAATAATTATTGTATCTGTAATTCCTTCTCCTTGTGCTACTCCAACTACACCTGAAACAATTGCAGATATGATTAAAACTATTATCATAAAATCTTTAAATTGTTCTAAAAATTTTACAAGTAGGCTTTTTTTCTTTTTTGCTTTTAATTCATTTAAACCATATTCTTCTTGCCTTTTTTTTGTTTCATCTGTAGATAAACCATTTTCTATATTTGTTTTTAAATTAGATATTGTTTCATCTACTGTTTGATTAAACCAATTTGTTTTCATATTATTTTCCTCCTTCAAAATTTATGAAGCAAATTTTGTACTCTATATTATTCACTCTTCACTTTTCATTTATGGGCATAGTTAGATTATTCTACTAGATATTCTTTCCGACAACACTCCTACATTCAAAAACTTAATATTTCTTTAACTGTATCAAATGTTTCATTATCTGCTAGTACAATATCGAAATTATTATTATATATTTCTAAATTGTCCTCTATGTTATGGTCAAGAAAACCAATTGCTAAAGTTTTATATCTTTGCTTATTATCTATCATTCTAATATCTTCTACTATATCTCCACATAGCAAAATGTTTTCTTTTTTATCTAAAATCTTTCTTATATCTTCAGGTATCTTTGAATAATCTTTGTTTGATGATGCCATTAATTTCTCAGTATCTATATATGATTTATTTCCTTTAAACTCAAAGAAATTACTAATTAGAATTATATTGCTGTATAATACTTCTTCTTTTTTTAAAAACTCCTTTATTAAGTTTCCAACTCCTGCAGACATTATAACTACTGGTATATTATTTTCATACATTTCTTTAAAGAATTCTTTTACTCCTTTTCTTAAATGCATGTTAGCATCTTTTAGTGAATTTACTATTATATCTTCTGAAGTTAAATACTTAGATAATATTGTAAATGTTTTAGTTGCCCATTCTTTCATAATTCTTCTTTTTTCTTCTTTTTCTATTGTATAATCTAGTTCTAATGGTCTATAATGCTGATAATTTTTTAATCTTTCTTTTAGGCATTCCCCTCCTAAAAATTGTGGTATTATTCCTAAGGATGCATCACTTGCTCCTGTAGTAATAGTTCTATCGAAATCAATTATTACACAAAAATTGTTTTTATTCTTTAATTCTTCTAGTATATTTTTGTTATTTATATATATCATTTTTACTCCCTACACAAATTAAGACTTTTAAAGAAAAACATAAATGCTTCTTTAAAAGTCTTGCTTACCTTTTTAGGTTTACTAACCAGTATAAAACGAGATTGTTGATTAGTAATTTTAAGCTACTCCCTTTCAACTTAATTTATTTTATCACTATTAATTTTATTTTGCAAGAAATTCTACTATTTCTTCTCCTAAAATTTCTTCTTTATTTGTATATCCATGATCAGTATCTTTTATATAACCAATATCCAAGTTATTGTTGTTTATTTTTTCTTTCAAAAATTCTGATAGTTCGTTTAAATTTTGTATTACTAAATCTTTTTCTCCCCATCTTAAGAATAAAGGAATATCTATATTGTTTAATTCTTTGAAATCATATTCCTTGTCGCTAAATCTTGCAAAATTTATATCATGATTGTCTCTATAGTATCTTAAATATGATTTAACACTTATAGGATGATCAAATGAATCTTTAGGCATTAAATCCATTTCCTCATTCTTTTTCTCTTTTTCAATTGCTAATTCTAACATTTTATTATATTTATCTATACCTAAGTCATATTTTTGTAAATCTACTAAATCTACTAATGACAATAAAATAACTGATTTAACATTCTGCAATATATCATTTTTTTCTTTTTTTAATCTATTATATGTATATACTATTTTTGTACATCCTAAGCTATGACCTTGGAGATATATTTTAGAGTATCCTAATTCTATCATTTTATTTATTGCACCTTTAATATCATAATAGCTATCTAAAACATCCTCATAAGCGCATCCACCATCTAAAGTTTTTGTCCCATCTGTCTTTTTTGTATAACACATAATTTCTGTTCCTCTGTTATTAAATGCAAAATATGCAATTCCTGCTTCATTAATTTTCTTTGCAAGTATATCTTCTCTTTTTTTAAAGCAATTGCTTTGCATTCCGTGTATTGATATTACTACTTCATCAGTATTTAAATTTTTATCTGGTTTTTGCAATAACCCGAACTAATTCTACATTATCTTCCAAATCAAAATATATCTTTTCTAACATATATATCCTCCTTGATTTGTATTATACTATTAATAAGTAATAATGTGCAAGAAAATTTAAAAGATAAATTGTTGTTTGCTTTATTTATTACTGTAAAATAGTTTAATATAATTTTTTCAAGACGTCCTTCTTCACAAAAATTATTATTTCATAATAATTTTGGATTCGAAGCTCCTATTTCAAAAATTATATTTAAACTATTTTACTAATCAAATTAATTTAAAAACAATTATACAAATTGCAATTTATTTTATTAATAATGTAGTATTTAGCATATTTTGTGGTATAATGTTTTATGGTGATATTAATGGAAAAAATTAAATATTTGTTTAAACGTCTTATTAAAATGGATTATAAAAATATGTTTAGAATTGCCAAAGCAATATCTAAAAAAACTAAAAAAAATATAATTATAATACTTATTGATATGATAATATGTGGAATTAAGTATCAAGCCGGATATTATGATTATCAGGAATTTGAATTCTATAATTTAAATTCTGAAGAAAGAAAAACATATTTAACAAGAGGTAAAAATAATGAAATTGTAAAAAAATTTAACAATAAATCTAGCTTTCATAAATTTGAAGATAAAGTAGAATTTAACTTAATCTTTAATAAATATCTAAATCGTAATTGGATGGTCCTAGATAAAAATAACTATTCTAAGTTTGAAAAATTTATAAAAGATAATAAATCCATTATTGTAAAACCTATAAACGATGAAGGTGGTCATGGAATTGAAAAATTTGTATACTCAAATGATTTAAACTGTAAAGAACTATATAATAATTTGATTAATAATGGCCAACTATTGATTGAAGAATGTATAAAACAGCATAAAGATATGAATGTTTTATATGATAAATCTGTAAATACTATGAGAATGTTTACTTTTTATAATAATGGAAAATCATATTTTTTACAAGCAGTCTTAAAAATTGGTAATGGTGGAGTTGTAGATAATTTCTCAAGTGGTGGAATGTATACATACGTAAGTGATTTAGGTGATGTATATGTAGAAGCAATTGATAGAAATGACAATATATACTCTACTCATCCTGTTTCAAATCATAAAATTGTGGGATTTAAAGTTCCAATGTTTAAGGAGGCTATAGAATTAGTTAAAGAATGTGCTAAAATAGTTCCAGAAGTTGCATATGTAGGATGGGATGTTGCAATATCTGAAGATGGTCCTGTAATAGTTGAAGGAAATTGTTTCCCTGGTGTATTTCAGGTAAAACCAAGTTTAGTAGATAAAAAAGAAGGATTAATTCCTAAATATAATGAAATAATGAGAATATTTTGATTTAAAAACAAAAAACAAATCACAACTAATCGTTGTGATTTAATTTTTTGGTGGAGATGGAGGGAGTTGAACCCTCGTCCAATAATTTTTCCATATAAACATCTACGAGTGTAGTTTGTTATTAGTCTTCCCTAATATTATCATTAACAAACAAACGGTAATAATAGGTAGCCTCTTTTGTTACCCATTATTCTTAAAGGCAATGAATAATTTCGTTTCCTACTTTAATCGGCGCTTTATCCGTAACAGTAGGCTTTACGGTAAAACGACGCCGCCATTATTAGGCAGCGTATGCTAATTCATTATCAGCGTTTATATTTATTTTGCTTTTTTTAAGTGGCCAAAGCAACCATCCACTACTCGCAGTTCATACTTCTAAATTACTGTCGAAACCAATTACATCCCCATGTATATATATTATTATACTATGTTTTTTACTACTTTACAACTTGTTTTATAATTTATTTAATAATATTGAATTCAAAAAATTAAAGCAACAAAAAATAAAAATAGACACATATTAAAATCCAATATATAATGTAAGTGCA
>CANQVU010000035.1 GCA_947627415.1 uncultured Clostridia bacterium
GCTATTAATAAATTATCTCCTCCAATTAAGTCTTATAAAGATCTCAAAAATGATAGTGGTGGAGTTGTTGATTATAACGGGAAAAAGCTTGGAATATACAAAGATAAAAGTGGGAAAATGTTTGCAGTAATCCCATACTGTAAACATTTAGGTTGTGAGCTTTCATGGAATAACTTAGAAAAAACTTGGGATTGTCCGTGTCATGGTTCTAGATATGACTACAATGGGAAAATTATAACAGAGCCTACAACCGAAAGTTTAGATATAATTCATCTACAATAAAAATGGCTAAAAAAGGGGTAATATCCCCTTTTTTGCCATTTTTATAAAAACTACTTGAATAATACTTAAAATCAAGCTATAATATACAAGTACATTAAATTGCACCTGTAGCTTAGCTGGATAAAGCGCGAGGCTACGAACTTCGAGACCGGGGGTTCGAATCCCTCCAGGTGCACCATCAAATAAAACCATAGTTTTTACTATGGTTTTATTTGATGGTGTTATAAAATTTATTTTACAATATTAATTTCTAGCAGCTCCATCTACTTGTAATATTACTCCTGTTATATAACTTGCCATTGGACTTGCTAAAAACAAGAAAGCATTTGCTATATCTTTTGGTTCCCCAATCCTTCCAAGTGGAATAGTTGCGATTAATGGTTTAATCATTTCTTCTGGAAGTGATTCTACCATATCAGTTCTTGTAATCCCTGGTGCTACTGCATTAACGCGAATATTTGATGGTGCAAGTTCGCGTGCTAAGGATTTTGTAATTCCATTAACTGCAAATTTACTTGCAGGATATCCTACTCCTGATGGCTGGCCATAAATACTAACCATTGAACTTGTATTTAAAATAACTCCACCCTTTTGTTCTTTCATAAATGGTACTACTGCTTTTGATGTATTAAAAATAGCATTAACATTTAAATTCATAATTTTAATAAAGTCGCTAGATTCTGTATCTTCAATTTTTTTATTAGCAGAAATTCCTGCATTATTAATTAAAATATCTATGTGACCAAACTTATCATGAATCTCTTTCATCGTATTTCTTACTTCTTCGAAATCATTTAAATTTGGATAATATCCTATCGCTTCAAATCCTTCCTCTTTTAAGTCATTTAATGCTTTTTCAACTGTCTCTTTTCTTGATCCAAATAATATTACTTTAGCATTATTTTCGCAAAAAGTTTTTACTATTTCAAAACCTATTCCTCTTGTTCCTCCTGTTACTACTGTGACTTTCCCTTCTAAATCTATCATTTTATTCCTTCTTTCTTGTTTTTATCAATTTATATATAAACAGTTAAATAATATTTTGTATTTAATTTTATATTATATAATATATACTACAAAACAATAAAATTTTCAATTATTTTTTAATCTTAAAGCATTTAATATTACTGTAATACTACTAAGTACCATTGCCAAACTTGCAATCATTGGATTTATTGAAATTCCAATAGGTTTTAATACTCCTATTGCTATTGGTATCATTAATGTATTATAGAAAAATGCCCAAAATAGATTTTGTTTTATATTTCTAATTGTTTTTTTACTAATATTAATTAAATTTACAATGCTTTGTAAATCATTACTTGTAAGTATTACACTTGATGCATCCATTGCAATATCTGTTCCTGTATTTACACTTACTCCGATATTGCTTACTGTTAAAGCTGGACTATCATTTATTCCATCTCCACACATCATAACAAATTTATTTTTATTCTCTAATTTTTTAATTGTTTCCGACTTTTGGCTTGGCATAACGTTTGCAATTACTTTTGTTATACCTATATCTTTTGCAATTTTTTCAGCAGTTTCTTTATTATCTCCGTGTTAGCATTATTGTTTCAATTTTATTCTTGTTCAAAATAGAAATAACTTCTTTCGCATTTTCTCTTACAATATCATTTATTCCTATAATTGAAATTATTTCTTTATTTTGTACTACATATACTATACTATTTCCGTTCTTTTGCTAAAACTTTTTCATCATTTTCGTGACTATTTTTAATTTCATATTTTGAAATTAATTTTGAATTACCAAGTAGTATTTCATCATTTTCAATTTCTGCTTTTACACCTAATCCTGCTATGTTTTTAAAGTTACTTACATCTAAAACTTCTATATTGTTTTCTTGCAAATAATCTGTAAATGCTTTTCCAATTGGATGAGTAGATTTACTTTCAATACTTCCTACTATTTGTAATAATCTATCCTCTTCCATATTACTATAATTTATAACCTTTGATATTTTTAGTTTTCCATAAGTTAATGTTCCTGTTTTGTCAAATACTATTGTATCTACTTTTTGTGCATTTTCTAAGATTTCGCTTTTCTTTACTAAAATTCCTTTTTGTGCGCATAATCCCTCTGATATTACAATTGCAAGTGGTGTAGCAAGACCTAAACTACATGGACATGCTACTACTAAAACTGTAACAAATGTAGTAAGTGCAGCTTCTATTCCTAAACCTAAAATTAAATATATAAAAAATGTTATAATACTAATTAATATAACTACTGGTACAAATATTCCAGATACTTTATCTGCCACTTTTGCTATTGGTGCTTTTGTGTTACTTGCTTCTACAACTAATCTTACAATTTCTGATATTGTTGATTCTTTTCCAATTCTTTCCGCTCTATATTCTATATATCCATCATAATTTATACTTCCTGCAATAACAGTATTTCCTATTTCTTTTGCAACAGGTTTACTCTCTCCTGTTATAAAAGATTCATCTAGATGCGTTTTTCCCATTATAATTTCACCATCTACTGCAATTTTATCTCCCGGTCTTGCTATAATTATATCTCCTTTATGTATTTCATCTAAAGTTACTTCTTTTTCTACACCATTAATTTTTACAATAGCTGTATTTGGAGTTATTTTTACTAACTTTTGTATAGCTTCTTTTGTTTTATCTTTACTAATTCCATCAATGTATCTACCAAGTTTTATAAAATAAATAACTATTGCTGCTGATTCAAAATATAAATTCATAACCATATGGTGATTTCCAATAATAACCATATACATATTATAAAGACTATATAATAAGCTTGCTAAAACTCCTATTCCTACCAATGTATCCATATTGGGAGTTTTATGAATTAAATTTTTATATCCATTTTTTAAAATATCAAAACCATACCATAAAAATGCTATTGTTAATAATAGTAGACATAGCATATAGCTTGTGCTATTAGTATGTGGATTAATTATTGTAATTGTAGGTAAATTTATCATATGCCCCATAGAAATATACATAAGCAAAATTGCAAGTATTGTAAAAATTATAAACTTGATTTTTTCTTTTTTATTTTTGCTCTCAATTTTTATTTCTTTAAATTCACCTAAACTTTTAAACCCAGCCTCTTTAACAAATTCTTCTAATCTTTCAACTGTTAATACTTTTTCATCATATTCAATACTAGCATTAGCCATAACTAAATTAACAGTAGCTTCCTTTATCCCATTCTGCTTATTTAAGTATTTTTCTAATCCATTAGAACATGCTGAACATGTCATTCCATCGATAGATAAGATTATTTTTTTCATATATAATCTCCTTTTATTCTTTTACTTCATAACCAATATCTTCTATTTTTTCTTTTATAATAGATTTATCTACTTCTTTATTCAAAGTTACTGTAACTGTTCCAGACACATGGTCTGCTTTAACTTCTTTTACTCCATCTATTGTTTTTAATGCATTTTGTACTCTGTTTTCACAGCCTCCACACATCATACCCTCTACATTAAATATTAATTCTTTCATTAGAATCACTCTCCTTTTTTATTATATCTTTAACAACTTCTCCAGAAATTATTAACCCTGCCACTGATGGAACAAATGATATACTCCCTGGAACTTGTTTGTTATTAATGCATTTTACATCTACTTTTATTGGTTCTTCTTTAGAATATACAACTTTTAATTTCTTTATTCCTCTTGTGCGAAGTTCTTTTCTCATAACTTTTGCAAGTGGACACACACTTGTTTTATAAATGTCTGTAACCTCAAATTTAGTAGAATCTAATTTGTTCCCTGTCCCCATACTTGATATTATAGGTATATTTAATTTGTTTGCTCTCATAACTAATTCTATTTTTGCTGTGATTGTATCTATTGCATCTACAATATAATCTACTGTTTTATCTAATATTCCTTTGCTTTCTGGCATAAAAAATTCTTGATATATTTCTACATTTGCATTTGGATTTATTTCTAATATTCTTTCCTTTGCAACTTCTACTTTGTACCTTCCTACTGTTCTTGTTGTAGCAATTATTTGTCTATTAATATTACTTGAAGAAATTTTATCATTATCTACTAATATAAAATTTTCTACTCCAGCTCTTACTAAGGCTTCTACTACAAAAGAACCTACTCCTCCAATTCCAAATATAGCTACTTTTGATTTGCTTAATTTTTCTATTCCTTCTTTTCCAATCAATAATTCTGTCCTTGAAAATTGATCTAGCATTTTATTTTATCTCCTTCATTGTAATTTTTTAATCAATTTAATAACATCTTCTAATATATCTAAATTACCCATTTGTATTTCATATGCTACACATGTTTTTAAATGACTTTCTAATATACTATTACCTAAAGTTTGTAATGACTTGCAAGCTGCTGCAATTTGGATTAACACATCATCGCAATATCTATCATCTGCAATCATCTGATTTATTCCTCTAACTTGCCCTTCAATAATGTTTAATCTTTTAGTTAGACCTTTCTTTTCTTCTTCTGTTCTATGTGTACTTTTCATATTTTGTTTGCAACATTTTCCACATCTTTCACAATCCATTACTTTCACCTCTAATTTAAAATTATATACCCTATGGGGGTATAATGTCAATAAAATTTTTTAGAAGCCCTTTTTTCTTGTAAATTTTGAAGAAATTCTTTTAAAAGTGCAAGAAAAAAGTCCTTCTAGAAAATTTTATGATTTAAAATACTTTATTTCAAATTTTGTACCATTGCTATCAGAATCTACACTTATGTTTCCATCATCTTTTTCAATTATTGTTTTAGATAAAGCAAGGCCTATTCCAATGCTATCTGATGAAGCATTTTCTCCTTTATAAAATCTTTCAAATATGTGTGGTAAATCTTTTTTTGATATTCCGTCTCCAAAGTCTTGGATGTTTATAAATGAATAGACATTATTTTCTCCATAACTTATAATTACCTTACTTCCTTCTTTTGAATGGTCTATACAGTTTTTTATAATGTTAGTAATGGCTTCTACTTGCCATCTAAAATCACAATATGATATATCTTTTTCATTATCGTTTATTTCGATTTTAATGTTTTTCAAATCACATAGCGTAGATACATTTTGCACACTTTTATTAATTATTGATTTCATGGAATTTTTTTCTCTCATAAAATCTACTGTATTTGAATCGAATTTTGATAACTTTAAAATCGCTTGTACTAAAAAATTTATATTTGTTACTTCTCTTTTTATATCTCTGATAAATTCATCTCGCATTTTACTTTCCATATCTGGCTCATCAATTAAATTATCAAGCATTATTAATATAGATGTTAATGGTGTTTTCAATTGATGTGATATGTCTTCAAGAGAATTTTTAAGCTCTTTTTTATCTTTGATAGAATTATCTGCACTTTCTTTAAGCATTACAGTTGTTTTATATATCTCATTTTTTAAAATAGATAATTCATCTTCAGATATTTCATCAATATGTAGTGCATAATTTTTCTTATTGATTTCTTCAATATATTTAGTTATCTCACTTATTTCTTTATCTTTTGTTTTATTATATTTAAGAAATATAAATATTAATATTAGCAAGGATAAAATTAAAAATGTAATATTTAAACTTAAAAACATATAATGAGTTTCATCATTTTCTAAAACTATTGAATCGTTATTTAGATCAATACTATATTTTTCAAAAATAGATGTGTCGGTATCTTTACTATTTAGAATTTCTAAAATTTCATTTTCTGAAATATTTGGATAGTCCTCTTTCAATTTTAAAGTTATTGCAGATAATTTATTATTGAAATTTTTAGCATATGTTTTATATTCATAAATATTTATTATTAGAAATATGAAAGTCAAAATTATAGAAATTATAAATGTGCAGATTAAATATTTTTTTAATTTAATTTTATTTGCCATCATCAATTCTATACCCCATTCCTTTAATAGTTATAATAATATCTGTACCTAATTTTTCTCTAATTCTTTTAAAATATACAGTTACAGTATGGTCATCTACAAAGTTACCTGTCCATTCCCAAATTTTATCAAGAATAGTATTTCTAGTAACTACTTTGTTAATATTTAAAAATAGCAAATTAAGTAATTTTAGCTCTAGTGAAGTAAGTTCTATATTTTGGTTTTCTTTTTTTACTACCATTTTATCCATATCAAATACTATATCTTTAACTTTTATAATATTCTCTTTTTTGGAACGTAGTAATATTTTATTCACTCTTGCAAGCAATTCTTTTGTGCTAAATGGTTTTGTTATATAATCTTCTGCACCAATATTTAAACCTCTAACTATTGCTTCTTCTTCATCTTTAGCTGTTAAAAATACAGTTGGTATGTTTAACTTTTTTATTACAGTTTCATAAAAATCAAAACCATTTCCATCTGGCAAAGTAATATCTAATATAATTAAATCAATTTTATTACTAGATATATATTCTTTTGCCTCTTTTAAAGATGTTTTAAATTCTAGGTTATATCCATTTTTATCAAATGAATATTTTAGAGCTTTGGCAATTGTAATATTATCTTCAATTAATAAAATATTCATATATTTAATTCCTTTCTAATATTTTTATTATATCATAAAAAAGTGTCTAAAATTAGTCCGTCCAAAAAAAGAAAAAATGAGAATTTTGAGCACGCCTTATTCTCCAAATTCTCATTTTTATATTTCTGCTAGGCAGTAGCATACAAATTAAATATTTTCATTTCTTATTGTTTCTATTGTATTTTGTTTGTTTATTTTACCCATTGAGTATTTCATAATTAATGTTATAAGTAGAAATACAGCAATTATTGAGGCTACTATTGCAAATATTGGTAACTCGTAATTAATTCCGCTTCCATTCCCTAAACTCCTATAAATTAAATATGAAATTCCTATACCTATTGGGATACCAAAAATCAAAGATTTGACTCCCATAAAAATACTTTCAAGTCTTATCATTCTGCTGAATTCCTTTTTAGTCATTCCTACTGATTTAAGCATTGCAAATTCTGGCTTTCTAAGTTCCATATTTGTAGTAATTGTATTGAATATATTTGTGATTCCTATTAAAGAAATTACAATGATAAATCCATAAAGGAAAATTCCTATAAGTGTAAATAAATTGTTCATCATTTTTGCATTTTCTTCTGAATTAGTTAAATGATAATCTAAATCTTTTAACGCTTCATCTATATCGTCTTGAAGTTTTCCTGCATCATTTGACTGATAAAAAATATTTACTCTTTCTGTATTTACATATTTATCAAACATTTCATCACTTAATATAATCATTGCATCATATTCATGATTTTTTAAACCGAACGGAACTTTATCTGGAATATATCCAATTTCTAAATTAATTGTCTTTTTATTTGATAATGTAATATCTAATTTATCTCCCTTTTTATAGTTATAAGCTCTCATTTGATATTTATTAGTTTCTGATTTTTCTTCATCATAAACACTAAACTTTATATTATCAAATAAAATAGCTTTGTTTTTTATATCAGAATAATCTAATCCTAAACTTTTAATATATTTTTTATACTGTTCTTCTCCAATTGCAACAATTTGAGTAACTTCTACTTCATTTTCATCAATATTTAATACTTTTTTATATTCATCATTATATTTTGTATTTTTTAAGTCAACATCTTCATACCTGTATACAGTAAAATCTTCTATATTATCAAGTTTAGTAGTTTCTAATATTTTCGGAAATTCATTTTTGTTTGCATCAACAGATAAAGATAAATTATAGTCTTGTAATGCAAGTTCATTTTCAATACTTACAAATGCCATGCTCATAAATGAATATAAGCCAATAAATACAGCTACTGACACAACTATTGAAATTACTGTTGTTCTATATTTCTTTTTATTTCTTTTTAAATTTTTGTATGATATATCTCCACCCATTCCAAATAGTTTTTTTATTATTTTAGGGCTTCTTACTTTTTTTGCTTTAATTTTAATATTACTGCTATTTCTTATAGAATCTATTGGTGAAATCTTTGAGGCTTTTCTTGCACTTTTAATTGCAGATAAGTATATAGTAACTATTCCTAGTAAAACAGCTGCAATTACTGATACCCAAGAAAATGCAAAGTGTAAATCGATATTAATCATATCTTTCATAAAGTAGTTACTTATAATTATTAAAATGTATGATGCTAAAAATCCTAATGATATACCAAGTGGAATACCTATCAAGCCAAGTATGGTTGCCTCATAAAATACATTTTTTCTTATTTGCTTTTTAGTTGCGCCGATGCTTCGAAGCATTCCATATTGCTTGATTTTTTCTGTAATTGATATATCAAAACTGTTTTTAATACAAAATACAGATGTAAATACAATAATTACACATACAACTATAACTGCGCTACCAAGTCCACCAATCGCAGAGTCGTCAAGTGGATTTGTTTCAAGTAATATTAAATATTCGTTATTTGTATATCCATATTTTGCCTTGTTCATTTCAACAGATAATTTAGCAAATTCTTCATTTGAAATCTTTTCGCCGGTGTTCAGTTTTTTAAAAGCATTCTCATCTACTTGCAAAATATTTGCTGTTACTTTTAAATAATTTTTTACTCCTGATTTAGTATATTTTGCATATACATCTACATTTCCAGAAAAGTCATTTTCATTTGCATAAGTTATAAATGTATATCCCGGTGCAGAATATTCTTCAACACTACTTGCCGGTCTTTCTATAATACCAACTATTTTATATGTTTTGGTTGTTGTATCTATTATTTTTTCGCTACGTTGAAATGGATTATTTTGATTTAATTCTGCTCCATCTAAACCAACTCTTTTACCTATTTTTAATGTAATATCTTTTCCAACATTTAAATCAATTCTTCCATTTGTTTTTAAATGTGTAGGTATTACTATTTCGTTATTGTTTTCTGGAAGTCTTCCTTCTACTAATCTAATAGATAAATTTTCAAAAGAATCTTTAGTAAATGCTTTAACAAAAGCATAAGGTTTATTTTCATTTTGCGAATTTTTTAAGTTCGCAAATCCTATATTTTTAGTTAAATAAATATCTTCTATTTCTCTATTATTTTTAAATATTTCTATATCTTTTGTAGGAACGTTATAAAATGCCATATGAAAGTTTCCTCTTTGATATGTTTCAAAACCTATTAAAGAGTCTATCGTACTTGCATACATAGAAGCAACTGCTGTAATTAATGCAACTGATAACATTATTCCTATAACTGTTACAATAGTTCTTTTTTTGTTTAAACTTAAATTTTTTATAGTTAATTTATTGAGTAAGTTCATAATTTACACCTCCGAAACTATTTTGCCATCTTCTATCCTAATAATCCTATCAGCACATTTTGCAATTTCCATATTGTGTGTAATCATAATAATTGTTTGCTTAAATTCTTTATTAGATTTTTTTAATAGAGCCACGATTTCATCACTTGATTTTGAGTCTAAGTTTCCTGTTGGCTCATCTGCTAAGATAATAGTTGGATTTGTAATTAAGGCTCTACCTATACTTGTTCTTTGCTGTTGTCCTCCAGATAATTCATTTGGCAGATGTGTTTTTCTGTTTTGCAAGCCTAATAAATTTAACATTTCATCTAATTTTTGTTTATCAATTTCACGATTATCTAGTGATAAAGGTAAAGTAATATTTTCTTCAACATTTAAAATTGGTATTAAGTTATAGAATTGATAGATTAGCCCTACTTGCCTTCTTCTAAAAATTGCAAGTTTATCATCATTAAACTCAAATATATCTTTTCCATCTATATATACTTTCCCTGATGTTGGCCTATCAACTCCCCCTATTAAATGAAGTAATGTTGATTTACCACTCCCAGAAGCTCCAACTATTGCCACAAATTCTCCCTTTTCTACAGAAAATGAAACATTATCTAATGCAACAACTTTTGCTTCTTCCTTTCCATAAATTTTAGTTAGATTTCTTACTCTTAAAATTTCCATATTAAGACCTCCATTTTTAATTTACAAATAGATTATACAATAGGCAAAGTTACAACCAAGTTACAAAAAGGAAAAAATATTAAAATCTTAAATTTACTTTATAATATATTTAAAGAAGTGACACATATAATTGTAATATGTGTCACTTCTTATTTTTCTACTCTTCTAATATACTTTCAAATTTATCACTAAATGCTTTATTATACTTTTTTAAATTAATTGGTTTTAAATCTCTATTAGTAAAACAATGTTTTGTTTCTACTATAAGTACTGTTTTTCCTGTCTTTTTATCTTTTACATCATATCCAACTGTCATTCTTACACCAGAATATTCCTTTATATGTGGCTCTATTTCTAGTGTATCTCCAAATGTTACATGATATTTATACTCACAATTAACTGCTAACACTGGAATCGTTATACCATTTTCTTCTAATAAATCAAATGGCATTCCAAGTTCTTCAAGCCATGCACATCTTGCTTCTTCCAAAAATCTTATATAATTAGAATGATGGACTACTCCCATTCTATCTGTTTCATAATAATTAATTTTTCTTTCGAATTTAAAACTCATTTTATTTTTGTTAATCAATCTAATAGCAATTGATCCCTTTCTTCCTATTTCTCTTTATTTATATCATAACTGTTATTATAATTTGTATATTTTATTTTTGTCAACACCTATAAAGATTATTAAATATTTATAATTATTATTTATTCTTATGAATTCACCATTATATTTTTATTTCTTTTATTTCTTTTTTGTGTTTTTTTAAAAAATCCCTTGCATATCAATATAAAATATGTTATTATTTATAAGCGTCAAAATTTTAGATAAATATCTCGGGGTGTAGCTCATTTGGTAGAGCGCGTGGTTTGGGACCATGAGGTAGCACGTTCGATTCGTGTCACCCCGACCATCAAAAACAGATAGGGCTTTTAAACTCTATCTGTTTTTATTGACTATAACTACTCCTTTTAGTATGTTTTATCTTACCTTAAATGTCTTTATAATTTATCATATTCTTCATCTGTGACAGGGTCAAGCCATTCATTAGAAGTGTTTTCACCAGGTATTTCTACTGCTATATGGCTAAACCATGAATCTTTTTTTGCTCCATGCCAATGTTTTACATTAGCAGGAATAAACACTGTGTCTCCTACTTTAAGGCTTTGTGCTTTTTTGCCTTCTTCTTGATACCAACCTTCCCCTTCTATGCAAATTAAAATTTGTCCTCCACCTTTGTCAGATTTATGTATATGCCAATTGTTTCTGCATCTAGGTTCAAATGTAACATTTGCAAGTCCAACTCCACCAGTATTTCCTAGCATTTTTAAATAAGATTTCCCTATAAAATATTGTGCAAAATTTACGTTTGGTTCACCCATTCCAAATGCACCACCATGAACTTCTGTAATATTATCATCTGCATATACTTCATTTATCATAGGAAACGTACTCCAAGCTTTTGGCCATCCTGTATAAAATGCAAGTTGTGTAACTAATTCAACAACTTCCTCTTTTTTTATTCCATGTTTTTTACCTATTATTAAATGTGATTTTAATTGTGGAAACAAGCCTTGGGCCATTAAAGCTGAAATAGTTATCATACTTCTATCTCTTAATGATAGTTTATCTTCTCTGCTCCAAATTTCTCCAAATAATACATCATCATTAAGCTCAGCAAATTTTGGTGCTAAACTTCCTAAATTATCTCTACCTGCCGTTTGTTTTTCCATTATACATCAATTCCTTTCTTTTTATTACATATTCGATTTTAGTCTTATTAAACTTCTGTAAATTTCTCTACTTTCATACGAAGTGAATATTTTTCTCTTAAATTTGCAATTTGTTTCATCATATCTGATTTATGATGCAAATCAAGTGCCTCCTGATTTTTCCATTTATCTATTAACATTACTGTTTCTTCATCTTCCATTGAAAAAAAATATTCATATCGTTCATTGCCTTCTTCGCTACGCACTCTATCAACAATACCACTAGACATCATTTCTTCAGCAAATTTTCTAGCACTACCATTTTTCCCTGTATAATATATATTAACTATTAAACTCATTTTCATATCACCTCAAATAATTTTATTTATATTCAACAGTTTCTGATAGATTTTTTCTAGTATTGTGCATAGGTGAAGGTTTGCAATCATCAGTCTTATATCCTAATGGAATAAGACATATTGGCTCAATATTTGCATCCAAATTAAATTCTTGTTTTAAAATATTTTTATCAAACATTTCTATCCATATATTATTTACACCTACATTTGTAGCTTCCAACATCATGTGAGTAGCTACTATACAAGCATCCATTTCATAAGTTGAATAATTATCTTTTGACCATGCAATGTTTTTATCACTTGCTACAATTATACAAACTGGTGCATTATATCTACATGGACTTGCTTTATCTATTTTTTCTAATCCCTCTTTAGATTTAACTACATATATTTTTTGTGGTTGATTATTTTTTGCTGTAGGTGCTAAATTTCCTGCCTCTAATATTTTATTTATTAGTTCATCTTGAATCTCATCATTTTTAAATTTTCTAACTGCAAATCTTTCTCTAATAACTTTCTCAAATTCCATTTTTAA
>CANQVU010000036.1 GCA_947627415.1 uncultured Clostridia bacterium
GTATATATAAATACTCTTCCATCTTCTTCTATATCTATTTTTACACCTGTTTCATCAATTATTTTATTAATTGTTTCTCCACCTTTTCCAATTACATCTTTTATTTTATCAGGATTTATAGACATTGTTGTTATTTTAGGTGCATATTTAGATAATTCTTTTCTTGGCTCAGCAATTTGTTTAAGCATTATTTCATCTAATATATATTGTCTTGCTTTTCTTGTTCTTGCAAAAGCATCTTCTATTATTTTGTATGTTAATCCATCAACTTTTATATCAACTTGTATTGCTGTAATTCCGTTTTTTGTTCCACCTACTTTAAAGTCCATATCTCCAAAGAAATCTTCTAATCCTTGTATATCTGTAAGCATTACATAATCATCTGGATTATCTGGATTTGATACAAGTCCTGTTGAAATACCTGCTACTGGATTTTTAATTGGAACGCCTGCATCCATTAATGCTAGTGTGCTTCCACATATACTTGCTTGTGATGTAGATCCATTTGAAGATAAAACTTCTGATACTACTCTTATTGCATAAGGAAATTCTTCTTCTGATGGAATTACTGGAACTAATGCTCTTTCTGCTAAAGCACCATGTCCTATTTCTCTTCTTCCTGGTCCACGTGATGGCCTAGCTTCCCCTACACTGTATGAAGGGAAGTTGTATTGATGCATATATCTTTTACTTTCTTCTTCATCTAATCCATCTAATTTTTGTTCTTCATTTACCATTCCTAATGTTGCAATTGATAATACTTGAGTTTGTCCTCTTGTGAATAATGCACTACCATGCGTTCTTGGAAGTAAGCCTACTTCACAAGAAAGTGGTCTAATTTCATCTATTGCTCTTCCATCTGGTCTTTTATGTTCTTCGAAAATCATTTTTCTAACACATTTTTTCTCTAATTTATATAAGCTATCTGCAATATCTTGTTTTAATTCTTCTGCTTTTTCTTCACCATATTTTTCTACATAATATGCTGTTACATCTTCTGCTAATTTATCCATATTAGCATCTCTTACTTCTTTATCTTGGGCTTGTACATCTTTGTACATTCTTTCTTCGAAGTTTGCTTCAATTTCTTCATATACTTCATGATCTACTTCAAATGATTTATATTCCATTTTTGGTTTTCCAATTTCTGCTTTTATATCTGATATAAAATCACATATTTTTTTAATTTCTTCATGACCTTTTTTTATTGCTTCTAACATTAAGCTATCAGGTATTTCATTTGCACCTGCTTCTATCATTGCTATTTTTTCTTTTGTTCCAGCAACTGTTAATGTTAAATCTGTTTTTGCTCTTTGTTCTACTGTTGGATTTATAACAATCTCTCCATCTACTAAACCTACTGCTACTGAACCTGTTGGTCCTCCAAATGGTATATCTGATATCGAAAGTGCTGCTGATGAACCTATCATTGCACATACTTCTGGTGAATTATCTGGGTCAACTGATAATACTGTTGCAACAACGCATACATCATTTCTAAAATCTTTTGGGAATAAAGGTCTAATTGGTCTATCTATAACTCTTGATGTAAGGATTGCTTTATCAGATGGTTTTCCTTCTCTTTTTTGAAAACTACCTGGTATTTTTCCTACTGAATATAATTTCTCTTCGTAATCTACTGATAATGGAAAGAAATCTATTCCTTCTCTTGGTTCTTTAGATGCTGTAACATTTACCATTACAGCTGTTTCTCCGTATCTTACTAATACGTTTGCATTTGCAAGTTCTGCCATTTTTCCTGTTTCAATTGTAAGTGTTCTTCCTGCTAGTTCCATTGAATATGTTTTAAACATAAATCTTCCTCCTCTAATTTGTTTGAGGGACAAACCTCAGTCACGGGTATTCCTCATAGATTGAGGAATGTCCCTTTACAATGTTTGAGGGACAAACCTCAGTCACGGGTATTCCTCATAGATTGAGGAATGTCCCTCGTTTTAATATAATTTATTATAGAAAGATATTTGTTAATGAATGTAACCTCTAAAATGCATTTTTTAATAAAATGTATTTTACAAGCTACTCTTCATATAACAATATATCTTACTTATAACCAAAACTTGTGTTTAAGGGCGGAAAAATTCCGCCCTCAATAGAAATTATTTTCTTAAATTTAGTTTTGCAACTATTTCTCTGTATTTAGGTAAATCTTTTTTAGCTAAATAGTTAAGTAGGTTTCTTCTTTTACCTACCATTTGTAAAAGACCACGTCTTGAATGGTTATCTTTTTTATGAACTTTTAAATGTTCTGTTAATTCATTAATTCTTTCTGTTAATAAAGCTATTTGAACCTCTGATGAACCTGTATCATTTTCATCTCTTTTAAAAGTATTAATAATTTCTTGTTTTCTTTCTTTAGTCATTTATTTTTCCTCCTATTTCTAAAATATGCCTTGAACTGAAATTAAAGTCGGATACTCTTTAATTTAAGAATAAGGTAAAACATTCTTTGCTCGAACAGAACTATTTTACTATAATTATATAGAAAATGCAAGAGTTTTTACAAAATTAATAGCAAGCTATGTCCCAAATATGTCAAAATGTTGCATATGGACTGTCACTACTACCTACTTTTCTCCACAATTTCAACAATATCTGCTATATAGTCACCTATTATTGGTATGTTTAACATTATTAATCTTCTTAATATAAAAATTATAATTGCTGTAATAATAGTTATTCCTATTCCTATTCCTACACCTCTAGAAATACCAGCAATTAAGTTTCTTTTTAATATTTCTTTTTTATTTCCAATAATATAAGAGATTTCAATTATATTAGCTTTTTCTAAGTTTTCATTTATTTTATCTATTTTCTTATTAATTTTTTTAAAAAACATAAAAAAACACCTAAATATATTTTTAGGTGTTTTTATTTTATTATGCATTTTTATTCAGCAGAATTTGTAACTTTATTTGTTGTAACATTGCTGTTTTGATTTTTATCTGTATTTGATACTTTTTCTTCTTCCTTTTGTTTTGTTTCTTGCTCAACTATTGTTTCTAATTGACCAATTAATTCTTCAAGTTTTGCCATATCTTTTCCAGCCATTTCCCAATTATTGCTTGCATTTGATTGTTTTAAATTATTGTTTGCATTTATTATTTGCTCAATTAATTCTTCTTTATTTTCACTTTCTATTTCTATTTTAATAGCTTCTTGTGATAAAAGATTTTTTAGTGCTTCTTCTATGTTATTTCCAATTGCAACTTTATTTCCAGATGCAACTACCACTTTTTTTAGTAATGGTATTTGTGATTCATCATTTAGCATTACTTGATATATTGGCTCAACATATAACAATGTATTATTAATTGGTACAACTATTATATTTTTCTCTAATTTTGTTCCTGTCGTATTTAATGTATTTAATTCTTTTGAAATATTTTCATCCTGTTCTACAAGTGTATCTAACTGAGTAGTTCCCAATATTGCATTTTCTGTTTTAAATTTATATAAAGTTAACTTTTTGTTGTTTTGCTCATCATATGTACCTACTAAATATGATATTATATTTTGTTTTTCTAGTATTGTATAAGGTACAACTAATCCTAATTGAGAACTATTATTATCTAAAGTTTTTACTTTAGTATAATATGGTGTTATATCTGTTCCGGTTGATGCACTAGTATTTCTAGTTGTATTCTCTTTGGATACGTCCCAAACATCATCCTGTCTATATAATACTTCAGGTTGAACATTATGGTATTGTTCTAGCATTGCTGCTTGTATATTGTATAGATATTTTGAATATACAATATTTTTTGAAACTTCTTTAGGCATGTTTTCGCCATCTTCAAATAAGTTATCATATATTTTACTGTAACTTACTGCTATTGGATCTGTTTTATCTACTATATAAAATTTAATATCTCCACTATATGGGTTGATTAATACTTTTACAGAATTTCTTATATAATTTATCTTTTCCTTCATTCCATCATATTCGATAACTGTTTCTTGCGAATAAGGATAATTATTTGATGTTGTATATGCATCTAATACCCACATTAAATCTCCATCATCTGTTACTACCATATATGGATTTTGGTCATATTTCAAATATGGCATAACTGTTTTAGCTCTTTTAATAATGTTTCTTGTTGTAATTATTTTACTATCTTTTGTTAGATTTCCAGAGAAAGCTATTCCCATATTTTTTTCTTTAATTCCTAATATTATTCTGTCAAAGAAGTTAAGGTTTAATCCCGCTTCCCCATCATATGTATTAGTACTACTAGTTGTACTTGTAATAGGATAATCAAACTCTTGTTTATTTTTTGCATTTATAATTATTGGGTCATTTGTCTCTAATCCAAAGTATATTCTTGGTTCATTTATTTTAACTTTATCATCTTCGTTTGTAAAATCGCTTTGAATATATGATAAATTTCCATTTTCATCTACAGTACTTGCTGATGTAATTACTGTTCCATATCCATGTGTATATTCATAAGTTTTATTATTATATGTTCTTGTTTCATTACTTACTATTTCTCTTGGGCTTACATATATTAGTTGTTGTTTTCCATTTATATTGTATAACTGTGGAATTGCTACATTATATGAATAGTATCCTGAATTGCTTTGGTATTGCTTTAATATCTCTAATATATTTTCTTCGTTTAGTAAATTAATATTATTTATTACTTCTTGATTATTAGTTATATCTTCTGTTGTTATTGTTCCGCTATCTTGTATTCCTATTTCATCAATTTCTATATCGTATGCTTTTTTTGTAAAGGCAATATTGTTTTCAATATATGTTTTTTCTCTATCCAATTCATTTCTATTTACATATATTAAATCAAATCCTATTATTATTACAAATAAAAGTACTAAATATACTGGTATACTGCTAAGCCATATCATTACTTTCTTAAAACTTTCTTTTCTAAAGTTTTTAATCGCCATTATAACGCAAAGCGGTATAATAATAGCAAATATTCTATATCCCCAAACTTTTATTGTAGAATCAATAAGTCCTGCTCCATAAAGTTTCATATCATCAGGTAAGCTTAAAAATTTACCATAAACTACATTTTGTACATTTACTAAAGTAATTGCTGATAGGCCTAAAACCATTAATACAATGTTTGTTATTATATGTTTAATAAATGTATTTTTCTTTAACATTTCTGAATCTATACCTTTGTCAAAATAGACATTAAAACATATTATATAGTATGCTGCAACATATATTGAATATATTATTGTTAATATCACAAAATATACTAATATTGCTTCTATAAATGGTTTTTGGAATATATAATATCCTAAATCTATATTAAAAACGGGATCTGCAATTCCAAACCAAGAGGTATTCATCGCAAGCATTAGTTTTTTCGTCAAAAAAGCAGATGCTATCATACTGACTATTACACTTAATATAAGACATATAGACTTATTAGGTAGTTTTGGCATTTCTTTCTTTTCTTCAACAAAGAATTTTTTTAATCCCCTATGTATAAATTTTGTTGTTATGTATGTTAATATATATAATACAACAAAGTTTATAGCAACTATTGCCACCCTATATTTTATGTTCTGCTTAAGAACTGATAGGTATTCTTGTCCAATCTCTAATGTTTTTAAATATTCTCCTCTTAGAGTTACTCCTAAGTAAATTGCAAATAGTATTAAAAATGTAACTACTAGTATTACTCTTTTTTTGTTTTTTTTCATTTTATTTCCCCCTATGTCTTTATTGTATATTTTATAGTATTGCGTCTACAAAATCTTCTGAATTAAAGATTTCCATATCATCTATTTGCTCTCCAACACCAATGAATTTTATTGGTATTTTATTTTCATGAACTATTCCTAAAACTGCTCCTCCTTTTGCAGTTCCATCTAACTTTGTTAACACAAGTCCTGTTACATCAACAGTTTCCTTAAAAGCCTTCACTTGAGAAATTGCATTTTGTCCAGTTGTCGCATCCAAAACCAACAAGATTTCTTTTTTTGCATTTGGTAATTCTTTATCAATTACTTTCTTTATCTTTAATAGTTCATCCATTAAATATTTCTTATTGTGAAGTCTTCCTGCAGTATCACATATTAAGACATCTGCCTCATCTTTTTTTAATTCTTGTATTGCTTCATATACTACAGATGCAGGATCTGTTCCTTCTTCTTTTTTTATTATTTTTGAATTACTTCTATTTGCCCATATTTCTACTTGCTCAACTGCTGCTGCTCTAAATGTATCTGCAGCTGCAATTATAACTTCCTTACCTTCTTTTTTTATTCTATTTGCTATTTTCCCAATTGAAGTAGTTTTACCAACACCATTTACTCCTACTACTAGTATTACTGTTGGTTTTTTAGATAAATCTAAATCATTTGGAGTCTCATCTAATATTTTTTTTATTTCTTCTCTTAAAGCAACCTTTACTCCATCTTCATCTGTAATCTTTTCCTTTTTTATTCTATCTCTTAATTTAGCAATTATATCTACAGATGTATCTACTCCTATATCAGACATTATTAGTATTTCTTCTAACTCATCTAATAACTCCTCATCTACTTTTCTAAAAGTACTAAAAACATTGTTCATTTTATCTGCCATGGAGTCTCTTGTTTTTCCTAGGCCATTTTTTAATTTGTCAAAAAATCCCATTATAGACCTCTTTCTATCTTTTGTTATATATTTTTCAGTAGGCATTATATCATATATTTATAATGTTTGCAAAATTTTATATTCAAAATTTTTATGTAATATTTTTTCTATTTCCTCATTATTAAACTCACCACATAAAAGTAATTTTTTAAGTTCTTCTTTTATACTGTCTTGCCTAAATACATTAAAATGATTGTAATACCTCTTGTTCGTTTTGTAATATGTCATATCATCTGTAGAAACCGATATATTATCTATGCCTATTAAATCAGCTACATATTTTATATGTTCTATATATACCTTTTGATATTTTCCATTTGCTTTATCAAATTTTTTCTCTTCTATACAAAATGGCTTTACTGCAACAATTCCAATTATTCCGTCTAATTCCTTTATTTTAATTATTTGGTCATCGCTTAAATTTCTTGGATGATTGCAAATTTTCTTCGAATTTGAATGAGATGCGAAAACTATTGGGCTTTTACCTTTGTTTCTTAATTCATTACATAATTCTATTATGTCATAAAAAGTTCTTTCGTTAGCATGAGACAAATCAATTGCTATTTTTTTATCTACTAATTTTTTAACTAGTTCAAATCCTAAATCACTTAATCCTCGTGCTTTATTGCCTCTTGATCCACCTCCGAAATTTATTGTCATTGTTCCATACTATGTTTGTGCTTCTAACACCTAATTCATAAATTTTGTCTAAATCTTCAATATTGTCTAAATAATCTAGGCCTTCTATTCCATAGATATATTTTATATTTTTAGGTATTAAACTGTTCTCATAAATTACTTTATTAACTTCTTTTAAGTTTTCAATTATATTAATTTTATCTTTTTCTATTCCTAATTCTTCTTGCATTTCTTTAGATGACATATAGAATAAATTAAATATTCCACCAGTAATGTTATCTTTAAAAATCTTTTTTAAATGTTTTTTAACTTCTTTTAAATTATCTTTATTCATATATATATATGTTAATAAATCATAATGTAAATCAAACATAAAATCACCTTATATATATTATTATGAAAAGGATTCTCTATTTGAGAATCTTTTTTGTATTTATAAATAATTATTTCTCTTTTTTAGCTCTAGAAGGAGGGGCTATTTTTCTTGCATCTAAAATTGCAATATTAATATACATTTGGTAAGTATCTGTATACACATGATTATCTATAAAATCATTTGCAATTTTATATTCTTTATCAGTAAAGCAAATTATTAAGTAAAAAGCATTTTTACATCCACTATATTTAATATAGTCACAAAGTTGATTTTCATATCCAGCTTTTAGATAAGAACTATTGGCTTTTTTTACCTCGATTAATATTTTTTCATCTTTATTATCGCTTCTAAATAATTTAAAATCAACTTGTCCGTTTTTAATTAAAACTTCTCTAGAAATGTCTACTCCCTTTCCTATAAAATATGCATCCATAAGATTTTCTATAATTACATGTATCTTTTTTTCATTTATTGGATTTTCATTTTCCCAAAACAATTCTGATAGGCTTCCGTCATTAATTCTTTGTTGTAAATAATAAAAGAACTCATCAACTTCCCCAGTTAATGTTATATGTTTACTTTTATATTGATTTTGAATATCCATTGGTAATATTTCAAAATAATAATCTAAATTAATTCCAAGAGTTTTGGCTATAATTGGCATATTTGCTTTTTGCTCGTTATATAAATGAGCAATTTCAACAAAATCAATATCTTCATAAATATGTTCACAAATACTCATAGGACTATAATAAGCATCTTCAAGTATATCAATTGGAAAATCTTCTTCCAGTTCATTTTTATCTTCTTCGATACATTTTTTTATTTCTTTTCTTAATTCTTTATCATAATATATTTTTTTAAAACTACTTTTTAAATCTTTTTTTAAATCTTCCATCTGTAATAGAAAATAATACAATGCAACTTCATGAAAAGCTGTTAAATCATGCCAAAATTCATCGGCTGTCCATTCATACAAATCTTTGAAAGTTTCAACACACTTGCTATACTGCTCTCTATATAAGTATTTAGGAAAACAATATTCTATTTGGTCTCCAATATCAATTTCAGGATCTCCAAATATTTCTATTTCTAAATATACATGTATTATTTTGCAATATACTATACTTCTAGATGTGTTAAGGTAAATCACTTTTCTTTTACTCCTTTTGGAGCTTCCAGGCGGAATTGAACCGCCGACCTACAGGTTACGAATCTGTTGCTCTACCAACTGAGCTATGGAAGCATTTATTAATCTTTCATTAGTATACTATAATTGCTTTTTATTTGCAATATTAATAAAATTAAAATAGATACAAATAAATGTATCTATTTTAATTTTATATTTTAAAAATGTTTTCCGCCTTTTGATTTATCATTTTTTTCATCATCTACAGAATTTTCTTTAATATCATTAGAAGTTTTATGTGTTTCTTCAATTATATTTTCTTCTGCTATATTTATTTTTTTAGTTTTTTTTACTTTTTTTGCTTTTTTTATTACATCTCTATATTTGTTGTAGTCAATAACTATATATACTGATAATCCAAGGAGTGCTACATTGCATACTCCTAAAGCTCCTATTATCACTTTTTCTTCGTTTTGATCATACCAATTAGGTAAATTAGCCAAAGTTTCTTTAAACCAATTTGATATTTTTGCTATTAGTGTTGGCTTTTCTTTTTTATTAACCTTTATAGTATAGCTAATAGTTTCTTCTTTTGGTTCTTCTCCCTCTTTAAGATTCTTTGAATCTTCCATAATCTTCAAATTAATAGTTATAGTATTTTCCCCTACTTGCAAACTTTCTGCGCCTTGTATATCGACTTCTGCTCCTTCAATATTTGGAGCTGCTTCTACTGATAATTTTTCAACCCAATATTCTAAATCTTCTAAAGTATATTCTAGTGTATTAAAATCAAATGATGGATTTAGAGGTATTTCTACTAATTCCCCGTTTTGATTTTCATATTTTATTATTAATGTTTTTAATGCAATTGGAACTCTTGCTCTTGTTACTTTTATTGTATAATCTGATGTACTTCCATCTTCTGCAGTAACAGTAACTGTTACTGTGTTTTCCCCTTCTTTTAATTTTTTATTTCCTTTAACTGATACTGTTGCTTTTGAATCAGTTGTAGTTGCATTTACATTAATTTCTTCTATCTCGTAAGGAATAGTTAAAGCATATTCCTTTACATCTTTTTTAAATTCAGGAGTAATTTTTCCTTCTTTAACTGCTAATCCATTTAATGTAGCATCATTTGATTTCTCTGTATCTTCTGGTTTTGTTGTTGTAGAATAGCTACCTGATGAACTGCTTCCTCCTGTATATCCACCCCCTGAGCTTCCTCCAGATGAATTACCTCCTGAATTTGAAGTTGAATTTGTTACTGTTATATTCTTTGATGTAACCAAATTTTGAACATATGTCCCATTTAATACTGCATTTGAACTACTTGAAACACTAACTCTTATTGTACCTACAGAAGTTGGAGTAACAGTAATACTTTTAGAAAAAGTTTTTGCAGAACCTGTTATAGAACCATCTACTAATCTAATAGTACCACTAGTTCCTGCCCCTGATACTGTTGCAGTAAGATCTACTGTATTCGCATATACACTAACTGTTATAGTTACAGACTGTCCTTTTTTAGGGTTTGCTGGTGATGCACTAATTGAGGTTGCTTCTACCTTGTTTGTTATAAATAATATTATAGTAAAAAATAATAATATTAAAATTATATCTTTTATTTTTTTCATTTCGTTCTCCTTTTACTTTTTCAAAATTATTTGTATTACATTATACATATCCATAGAATCTATTTTATTATCTCCATTTGTATCTGCTGCAGTAAAATATTTATCTTTTAAGGTTTTCTTTTTTAATATATGTTGTATTATATTATACAAATCCATTGAATCTACTTTATTATCACCATTACAATCTCCCTTTCCTGATAGATTACTACTTTTTATTACCACTAAATACGTTTTACTTCCGTCATCAGCTTCCCTTGCCATATAGCCTGTTCCATATGGTGTAGAAACTCTATCCCAATAATAGCTATTTATCTTTTTGGTTGCTCTTTTAGTTATTAATACTTTAGTATTTTTAGGTACAATTGCAATACTATTTCCATTTGGTGCATCCTTTAATTTTAATCCACCATTTGCGTTTATATATGCTTGTTCTCCAGTCTCTTTAACAGAAGTATTTGAAGGTTTTGCACATGCCTTTGAAGGCATATTTTTATATAATGGTATTATAAAAGTAAATGGGCCCTCTAATATTCCATAATCTTTGTAATCACTTCTAATTGAAGTTCCTTCGTTTTGAGCAGCCAACACGTTTTGCATATACTGATTTCCATATAAATCATTTTTATTAACTACATTGAATTTTTGAAAATATAATGTGTTTTGTCCAAGGGATATGAAATTTTTTGCTAAAAATTCTGTACCACCTATTATTGATGCAGCTAAGCTAGTCCATTTTTCTTTTTTTGCTCTAGCTAGTCCGTTAGCAATTATTTTTTCTGATGTATTTCCTGTTGCCCCAATATTAAATACATTATAATAAGTTTTTCCCTCGCTTTTTATTCCTAGTCCTAATGTTGACCCTTTAGTTCCTTGTTCTTGTATAATTCTTGCAACAATATGATATGGGCTAACTTTATGCTTTACTGCTGCTTCTAATATAGCATTTACACATGCATCACTACTTATAAATGTTCCCTTTACCATTTTTTGTATAGCAGTTTTTTCAGCAGAAGTAGTTTTACTACTTGAATACGATAGCTCTTGAAATTGAAATACATCACTTTCATTTATGCTATTTCTAGGATCTATCATATATTCTATAGCATTTCTAGATGTACATCTCCAACTTCCGTTATCATATGGTTTTTCATTACATATAGTACAAATCCATCCTTTAGGATAATTATATGGAGATAAATTTTTAGGTGATCCTCCGTGTCCTACGTATTCATTATTTATTACTGTTTCCCATTCTAAGCCTGTTTCATACAGTTTAAACGTCCACTTTGGATGAGCTTTTGCTAAAGTTTGCAAAAGTGATTTATAGCCCGGATATGTTTTTTCAAAATTTGATGGTAAATTGTTTGAACTTGAACTATATGTATATGTTGTTGCATACGATTTGTTTGTTAACATAGGAATAAAACCAAATATGGTATATATCATAACAAAAAGAATTAAAATACATAGAATCTGTTTATTAAATTTATAAGAAAAATATCTTTGCATTTCTATCTCCTCTTTCGTATATTTTATCTATAATTTATACAATTAAAGTATATCGCAAGCGAAAACACAAGTCAAGATTATATAACAAAAAATAGTGTATTGTAGGTTTGTCAAACATATGTCACACTTTATTGATATGTATAGTGTTTGAAATACTTTTGTGATATGTAAGCTCTA
>CANQVU010000037.1 GCA_947627415.1 uncultured Clostridia bacterium
GACGACTTCCGTTCGACTTGCATGTCTTATGTGCGCCGCCAGCGTTTATCCTGAGCCAGGATCAAACTCTCAATTTTGTTGTATATATATTGTAGATTCTTCTACTTCGTAGTTTCCTCTACATTACATATCAATTTTTTCTCAAGAATTTAATTAACTCATTCTTACACTTGCGTTTTTTTACTTGGTTTTCTCCAATTTCTTCTTCTTTGAGTACGAATACTTCAAAGTATTCTCTTAAAGGAATTTATTGTTTATTTTTCAATGTACTTGCGTCCTCTTTTTGCCGAGAACGTTCATTATTATACTACCCAAGTTTTTAAATGTCAACACTTTTTTTAATATTTTTTAAATATTTTTAAGTACAAAAAAAATTAGCAATTTTTCAGTTTTAAGATTAATTTTTAAGTGTCCTAAATATTACTAATTTTATATTCTTGATAGTTATATAAAATATGTCTTCATATTTACTTGGTACTATTTAATAATAGCATTTTATTTTTGTAATGTCAACATAATTTTGAATTATTTTTACTGGAATTTTTTTCTACATTAACTATTGTGCTTTTACGGGCAGACAGAGGCGTACGCCCGCAAAACCTTTGCAATAAATTTCGAAAAATCAAGATTGCCCCCTATAATTTTTCTATTTTTTCTCCCTAATTAATATTATTGGAGTTAGTTCTTTCCCTTGTCCTGAAGGATTATCCTTTATTAGCCCTTTTAATTCCTCCTCAGTTAATGTTATATCTGAGGAATGTCCTAATACTTCTTGTCCTAAATCATTTGCATCAACTATCATGCAAGTAATTCCTAATTTTTCTTTTATTTCATCGCAAACTCTAGATGGATTCTCTGGTATCTTTATTCCAATATCTCCATATTCTTTCCATATATGATCATAAAACCCGTCTAAACCACTTACTTCTTGTCCTACAATCTTATAAAACACTCCTCTTTTACCAAATAGTTTTGTTATAGCACTTGCAAAACTTGCCCATAATACTTTGATAAGTCCAACTGTATCAATTGCATATTGCATTTTTATTGTTTCTCCTACTCCGACACCAGCATCTGTTTTTGATGCAAACCTTGATAAAAATTTTGCCCAGAATCCTATTTTTACATCTTCTCTCTTTACAATCCTATTTTGGCATAAAGCTATTATTTTTTCACTACTAGAAACTATGTCCCCTTCTTCATATATTGGACTTACATATTCTTTAAAAATATCTATGTAACTCTCTCCTTGTTTTACAAATCTAGTTTTTATCGCATGCCTTAAATATGTTTTACCATTTACAACAACTTCTACATTTTTACCTTCATTTGCAAAGAATTCCATGCGTTTACCACCTTTTCTATTTATTTTATAAATTCATTATAAGCTAAGTTTTTTATTTTATCAATATTATTATATCAAATTATAAAACAAATTCTAATTTATTTTATATAACATTTTTCAGGTCTATTTGAATATAATTTTATTAGATTTAATATTTAGGAGATGTATATGGGAACAAAGGGACTAGATTTCAAACATAAAGAAGTAATTAATATTAATAATGGAAAAAGGCTGGGATTTGTTCAAGATGTTACCGCAGATTTAGAAAGCGGTATAATTACCTCTATTATTGTTCCCGGTAACACAAAGTTAATTAACATGTTCGCAGGAAATAATGATATTGTAATTCCATGGAAAGATATACATTGCATTGGTGATGATGTAATATTAGTCAAAATATAAATAAAAGAAGTAAAATTACTTCTTTTATTTATACATTTTTTTTATCCTATCTATCGCACTTTTCTCAAGTCTAGAAACTTGAGCTTGGGAGATTCCTATCTCTCCTGCGACTTCCATTTGTGTCCTCCCATCAAAAAATCTTTTTGATATTATCGTTTTTTCTCTATCATTTAGTTTTTTCATTGCTTCTGTAATAGTTATATTATCTGCCCATGATTCATCGGTATTCTTTATATCTTTTATTTGATCCATTATATAAATACTTTCACTTCCTTCATTATATATAGGTTCTTGAAGTGAAACTGGATCTTGTATTGCATCTAAACTCATTACTATTTCTTCTTTGTCTACTCCAATTTCTTTTGCTATTTGTTCGATTGTAGGTTCCTTTTCATTTTCTTTTATTAGTTTCTCCTTTGCTTGAAGTGCTTTATAGGCTAAATCTCTTATGGATCTACTTACTCTTATTGGATTATTGTCTCTTAAATATCTCCTTATTTCTCCGGATTATCATTGGGACAGCATACGTACTAAATTGTACATTTAGAGTAATATCAAAATTATCAATGGCCTTAATTAATCCTACACAACCAATTTGAAATAAATCATCAGCATTTTCGCCTCTACCTCCAAACCTCTGTACAACACTTAAAACTAATCTCAAATTTCCATTTATAAATTCTTCTCTAGCTTCTTTATCTCCATTTTTTATTTTTATTAATAATTCATTTTTTTCTTCATTTGATAGCAGAGGCAATTTTGCAGTATTAACTGACGCAATTTCCACCTTGTTAATCAAATAAAAACCTCCTTTGAATTTACTTGTTTAAAGTATTTCCAAATTTGGTTTTTTTATGCTTTTATATTTTTTATTTTACACTAATATTTTCTTTTATACTTTCAAATTTTGCATCTCCTATTCCTGGAACATTTTTTATATCTTCTATACTTTTAAAATTACCATTTTCATTTCTATAATTAATAATCTTTAGTGCAATTGATGGGCCTATCCCATTTAATGTTTCTAGCTCTGTTTGAGATGCTGTATTTATATTTATTTTCCCATTCTTATTACTATTATTATCCTCTTTAATTATTCCTTCTCCTGCATCTTCAGTTATACTAACTGTTTCTTCTTTATCATTTATATTTGGCACATATATCTTTTGTCCATCTTGAACAGTATATGCTAAATTAATTTTTGATAAATCTGCTTTTTCTGTTATTCCTCCTGCTTTTTCTATAGCATCTAAAATTCTACTTCCTTCTTCTAGCTTTACTATACCTTGCTTTTTTACCGACCCTGTTACATGCACTATAATATATTTTTCTTCTGCAATTTCTTCTTCACTACTAATTTCCTTTTCTTCTATACTTTCACTTTCTTCCGTTTCTAAATTCATATATCTTGAGTTACTTACTTTAGTTATTATATAATATCCTATAAATAACAATATAATTATTATAATTAAGATAAGTATAACTTTTTCTTTTTTATTTAAAATTTCCATTTTATGGTCTCCTTTCATGCAACTAAAATTGCTAAATAAATATTTTATTAAAATATTGTTTTTCATCATATTTTAATATATTATATTAATAAACTTATTGTAGATTAAAAGTTGGAGATGAAATTATATGAAGCTTATTAAAAAAATTTGTATTTGTTTATCTATAATATTAATTTTAGGTACAATTTTACTTCCTAGAGTTAATGCTAATGAGCAAAATGTTCCTAATATTGCTTCCCCATCAGCTATCTTGATGGATTTGAAGAGTGGAAAAATTCTTTATGAAAAAAATATGGATAAAAAGATGTATCCGGCAAGTTTAACTAAAGTAATGACAGCTATTATTGTTTTAGAAAATTGTGATTTAAGTGAAATTGCAACAGTTAGCTATAACGCAGTTATGTCAATATCCTCTGGATATGTTACAGCAAACTTGCAAATTGGAGAAGAATTAACAGTAGAACAATTATTATATGTATTAATGGTTGGATCATCAAATGATGCTGCAATAGTACTCGCAGAACATGTATCAAGCTCTGTCAATGAATTTGCTAAACTAATGAATGAAAAGGCAAAAGAACTTGGCTGTACATCTACAAATTTTGTTAATCCAAATGGTGCTCATGATGAAAATCACTATTCTACAGCTCATGATTTGGCTTTAATCGCAAAATATGCTATGCAAAATGAAACTTTTAGAACTCTAGCATCAACAACTTCATATAAGCTTCCATCTACTAATAAATATAGCAAAGAAGATAGATTGTTTACTACTACAAATGCTTTACTAATAGTAAATAATAATGCAAGAGCAGATAATTATTTTTATAAATATGCTACTGGAATAAAAACTGGATTTACTACTCCTGCTGGAAATTGCTTAATTGCATCTGCAAATAGAGAAGATTTAGAATTATTAACTGTTGTCTTAGGTTCTAGTCAAAATGATCAAGGTTTAAGCGAAAGATATTTAGATACAATAAATTTATTTGAATATGGATATAATAATTATGCTTTAAAAAAAATTATTAATGCAGGAGGAATTGTTCAAACAGTAAATGTAAAGAATGCTACTAGAAATACAAAAAAGCTAGATGCGGTTGTAGAAAATGATATATCAGTATTATCAAAAATATCTGATAAAGATAATGCTTTACTTCCAGAAGTTCATTTAAATGAAAATCTAAAAGCTCCTATAAAAAAAGGAGATGTAATAGGTAGTGTAACTTATTGTGTAGAAGATATAGAATATACCTATGACCTTATTGCAAATAATGATGTAAAAAAATCTAAAGCCCCTATTACTACATTGATGTTAATAATACTTATTCTATTAATATATTTATATTTAAAGGCAAATAATAAAAAAAGAAAAAATACAAGATTAAAAAAAAGAGTGGTTAGGTACTAAAACAAAATGGGGACTTAAATAAAGCCCCCATCTTTTTATATAATTATATTTATACATTATTTTGATCTGTTTCTTCATCAGTCTCTGGAACTATTCCGTTAAATAGTTCATCTACTACTTTTTGTGTTTCTTCTTTATCATAGAAGAAGAACCAAATTCCATTTAGTTTATCTGATACACCAGGTAATTGTTCAGCTTTAATATTATCTGTATTCATATTAACCATATATGGTATATAGTCTTTTAAAGTTTGAAAATCCATATTTGTTTTTACATAATTTTTTGCTATATCAAGTATATTTCCTATTTCTTTTATATTTTTTAATTGAATAGTTTGTTTGGCGACTGTCATAATTACTTCTCTTTGTGTTCTCATTCTTCCAAAGTCTTCCATTCCATATTCATATGAATATGTAGATCCATCTGCATTATGTCTGAATCTCACAAGTTGTTCAACTTGATCTCCATTTAATTTTTGCCAACCTTCTTGTAAATTAACATGTAAGCCTTGTGAATAATCATCATATTTCATGTCCATCGGTACATTAAACTCAATTCCTCCAATTTCATTTACAAGTTTTACTAGTCCTTCCGTATCAATTAACACATAATTTTTTATATCTAATCCAGTTATTTTATTTACAGCTTCTAATGTTTTTTCTGGATCTTTACCACTATTATATAATGAGTTTATTTTGTCATATACTGAAGCACTATATTGGCTATCACCTATAAATGTATCCCTTGGAATTGAAAGCATTGAAGCATCTTGTGTTTTTGGATCATATGAACATACTATTATTGTATCTGACATTCCTGTACTTTCTCCCATAGCTAATACATATAGTTTGTCTAAATTTTCTAATGTTCTTTTATTGTGTCCAAATAATGCTGCAAGCCAGTTTCCATCTAAATCATAGACTCTTTTTGCAAATAATCCACCTGCCACTGCTAGTATAATTAATATGAAAATAAATATTTTTAATCCTATATGTTTTTTCTTCTTTTTCTTTTCTTTTACTGCATCATGTTTTCCCATTTTTATTACCACTCCTATTTGTCATGTATTTAATAGTATAACAAAAGTATATATAAATATCAAGATTTTAATTAATTTTTATAATTTAATATGGTTTCCCTTTTTTGGTAACTATTTTTACATAAGTATATTTAATATTATATTATTATTATATAATGCTTTTGTAATAATTGATTTATCTATACTTTCCACTACTGTTTTACTTAATAATGGCGTTATTAAATAAACAACTAAAAGTATTGTATACACTAAAATAACTCCTCGAAGTACTCCATATATTAATCCTCCAAGTTTATTAACTTGTTTCAATAAAGGAATTTTTGTAATTATATCTGTAAGAACAGATACAAATCTTAATACAATCTTTATAATTATAAATATCATTAATAATGTAATTGTTTCAATTAATTTTACTGTAAATACATCAGCAATTCCTTCTATTGTATTACTTGTTGTACCCTTTAAAATATCAAAATTCATATTTCCTTCTATTGTTATTTCTTCATCTTTTTCTATTCCTTCTGGTTTTATTTTTTCAATGATTGCATTTTTTATATTATCATCTATTGATGTGTTACTTATGATAACATTGCTTAATGGCTTATATAAAACTAATGATACTATTATTGCAATAAAAAATGATAATATCTTTATTGCTGATTTTACTAATCCTTGCTTATATCCTAAAAATGTAAATAATGCAATTATTACTATTATAACAAAATCAAATATAATTGCCATATATTTCACCCCTTATAATGGAATAATATATATTTTATCCTTAGAAACAATTCCTGCAATTTCATCACACATAACAATGTTTTGTATTTCTTCTTTTTCTGATTCATATTGCTTTACTAGCCATCCATTAGAATTTATAAACATTACACTTGTACCTAAATTTACTGCTATCATATTTCCTTGCGTATAAATTTTTTTTGGTGTATTTTCGATTTTGTATATATTTACATCATTTATGTTGTTATTATCAATTATTTGCATTTCTACATATGTATTAAAAATACCTTCTGTTTTTTTAACAAATTTTAGTATTTTTGATGTAAGATTAATATCTGCAAACAATATTTCTTCGTTAATTAGATTTACTAGTTCCTCATTTTCTTCTTCTTTTAATACATCTATGTGTTCGTCATACATACATATTAAATCATCTTTAGTGTTATATTTTATATTTATAATTAAATCATTAGCTTTGGCAATATGTGTATATTTAATTGGTTCAGATGAATTGTTTTTAACATCATCTATAGATATTATTTTTATATTGGATTGCACAACAATTCCTGAAAAATTTGCTTCTGCAATTGCTAAATATTTATTGTTATTTGATATATCTGTATCTATTACATTCGTTGATAAGTAATTTTTAAAAAGTTCACTACCTTTAGAATCAAATGTTTCTAGTACTGTTTTATAACTTGTGCCAGATATAATTACTGAAACATAACCATTTTTATTAACATTTATACTAGTTATATTACCTTCTATTTCATTTTGCCAAATTATATTCTTATTATAAATCAAATACAATTTTTGTCCGCCTTTTTCGGCAATACATAGGTAATCTCCGTTAGATTCAAATATAGGATTTGAAATTTCTATATCTAGGCTATGTTCTTTAACTCCTGATTTATTATATAAATTTAATACATTTTGATCTAATACAACGAAATATTTACTATATGCAAATATATTCATGTTTTTTAAAGTATCTATTTCTATGCTAGGTACTTTTTCTTCATTAATTATTTTTCTAAATATATATACATCAAAAAAATTTCTTACATTATCGTTATATTCATATAGAAAAATAAAAGATATAATAAATATTGCAACGATTATAGTAATTAATATTTTTAATATACTTATTTTATTTAACTTTTTTTTTGATTTCTCCTCATTGGCTTTACCGAGTAAGACCATTAAACATATAATATTTCATAATTTACACCTTTTCTATATGTTCGATTAACTATTTTATTTATATCAAAACCATACTTCTTTTTCAAGGTATTTTATCTTATTATTAAAAAAATTAATTGTATAATTCCTAAATAACCAAAGATTGGATATAATAGATTTATTAAATTAGAGAATCCAAATTGTCCCACTATTATTGAAAATAGACATATTGCTATTGTGCATAACAGATAGCTCTTTTTATTTTTTGTTACATTGCTTAAAAAGCCATATCCAGCACAAATTGCTGTTGTAAATATTGCCATCAATATAACAATTCCATAAATATATTTAAATCTCATTCCTAATGTATTTGCTATATATATAATTGGTATTTCTACTGAATTTATTTCTTCTATAAATGTATTCATAAGGGAAAAAATAACTGATGACAATATAATCATAATAAATGCTACAAAAATAGTAACTATTAATGATTCATTCCTTGTATTAATATTTCTCCTTAAGCTTATTAATATAGGAATTAAAGTTATACTATTATAGCTAACATATAAAATACTACTTAAAATCCAATATATTGGATTTTTAATATGTTCTACTCCAATTATTTCTCTATATTCAATTTTATTTACTCCTAAGAAAACAATTAACATGATAATAATTGGTATTAAATACGTATTTATTTTTATTACACCATTTTTATTATTTAATAAAGTAATAAATGTTAAAGCAGCAATTAATATAGAACCATACCATTTAGAAATATTTAATTCCTGCATAAAATATGTTGCAAATCCTGCTGCCATTATATTAAAGGATATTAAAAGAAATATATTTATAATATTATTTATAGTAAATGTTAATATTCTATTTTCTTTAAATCTTTGTGGAATAATATATTCTATAAATTCTTGATAGTTATTAATATTATTTCTTGATACAATATTAAATGTTTTATAAATTATATATGCCATTATAGTAATCGATATAAAAATTCCAATTAATCCGCTTTGCTCCATATCTATTAAAAAAAGTATAGATTTCTTGGCCTGATGCAAATCCGGCGCCAATTATTGTACCTATAATTACAAAAGAAGTTTTATAAATATTTTTTACATTTATCCCCAACATCTCTTATCCTTTCCATATAATATATTTATGTCCTTTTTTTAAGGAATATTAATAAGAAATTAGAATATATTTTTCATGATATGAGGTGATATTATGGAATTTATTTATCCTTTTATAATTGCATTTCTTTTAATATTTGTATCAGAGCTTGGTGATAAAACTCAATTGTTAGTTTTATCTTTTTCATCAAAACTAAAAGCTAAAACTATATTGTTAGGAGTTGCGTTAGGCTCACTTCTTAGTCATGGAATTGCTATAATATTTGGAAGTTTTTTAGGAAACATTGAAAACTTATCCTTCCAATATTTTTTAAAAATAGCTACATATTTATCTTTTATTATTTTCGGAATAATTACCTTAATTAAATCTGATAATAATAATGAAGAAAACAACCAGAATAATAGAAAAAATTTAAAAAGTAATTTAAGTTTTATTATTTTTATTGCATTTACTATAGCTATAGGAGAATTAGGAGATAAAACTTTCCTTGCCTCAATTGGTCTTGGTATTGAATATTATTCATATAAGCTATCTCTTATATGTGGTGCAGTTACTGGTATGATCATAAGTGATTTAATTGCAATTATATTTGGGAAAGTATTATCTCATAAAATACCAGAGAATATAATGCAAAAACTCTCTGGAATTTTATTTTTAATTTTTGGTTCTCTAGGGATTTTAAATTTCTTGTTTTAATCCTTTCAAATATTTATAAAACCAAAATAAAAATACCATGGATTATTATAATCCATGGTATTTTTATTATTTATTTTTTTATTTTAATGTTTTTTACACTCCAGCTTGAATAGTAGTTTACTTTAGATACAGTTTTATATGAACGAATACGTACATAATAAGTTTTATTCTTTGATAGTTTAGTAATTGATTTTGATGTTGTACTATTCTTTTTAACAGTTATAGTTTTTACATTCTTTTTGAAGTTTTTATCTGTAGAATATTGAATTTGATATCCTGTTACTGCCGTATTCTTAGTCCATTTTACTGTCATTGTCTTTTTTAAAGTATTACTCAATTTAGAAATTGTAACAGCTGGTGGATTTACTGTAATTGTAATTTTCTTTGTTGCTTTGTTATATGCTGATGTTGCATTGGCTGTAATTGTAATTGTTGCTTTTCCTATAAATCCTTTTGCAATTGTTACTTTTCCTGAGCTATTTACTTTTACATTTTTATTATTGCTGATATATGTTAATTTTGCATTCCCAGCTTGTTTTGCACCAATTGAAAAACTTTGTGCTTTTTTAGAATATTTTTTTGTAAAGTTTGATGCTGTAATTTTATTATTAACCTTATTGATTGTAACTGTGATATTTTTCATTGCTTTGTTATAGTTTGCTGTATCACTTGCTGTAATTGTGATTGTTGCTTTCCCTATATATCCCGCTTTAACAGTTACTACTCCTAAGCTGTTTACAGTAATTGATTTATTATTACTGCTATATGTTAGTTTTGCATCACCTGCTTGTTTAGCTCCTATTTTAACAGTTTGTGCCTTTTTAGAATAATTTACTGAAATATTTGAAGCTGTTATTGAATTTGCTATTTTGCTTTCTTCTTTTTTCTCTTCTTTCTTTTGCTCTAGTACAGTAACTGGCTTTAATTCTTGTTTTGTTTCTACTTTTGGTATTTGAATAGTTATAGTATCTCCACATCTTGTACAAGTTTTTGTTTTATATGTTGAGTAAGTTTTTTCTGTATAGTTGTGTCCTAAAGCTTTTATAGTTTTTGTTTCTGTTTTTACTTCCTCACCACATATTAAGCAAGTATATTTAGATACGCTATATCCTTCTTTAGTACAAGAGGCATCTTTACCACCTATTACATGTTCTAATGTAATGTGTCCACTATTTGATTTAAATGTAAATTCTGTTTTATTATCATTCATATCTGTTGCTACAACAGTTTTTACACGATCTAAATAACCTGGAACAACAAATGTTTTTTTATTGTCTGTATCTTCTATGAATTCAGTTATAGTTTCTTCATTTACTTTTATTTTTGCTATTTTTTGGTCGTCCTCTACTGTTATTGTTGGTTGTTCACAATATGTTTTGCCATTATCTTTAGATTTATCATAATTTTCAATTTTTTCTATTTCTGTTCCATCAGATAATTTGCCTGATATTATTGGAGCACTGTAGTCATTTTTATATTTTGCTTTTTCTCTTGCTTTTTCTTGTTCTACTTGTTGTGCTTCCTTGAAAATTAAAACTTTACCAGTGGCTGTTACATTGCAATCTTCTCCAACAAATAGTTTATCAGTACTAATGTCTCCCGCATCTGCTCTCTTTTCAATTTCATTATAAGAGTTTACATTTAATTTAGCTCCGTTTTTTAATTCAATATCACCATTACAAATAACTCCCCAATAGTAAGGATTTGTAACTGTAACTTTTACACCATCAAAAACAAGTCCTGTATTTGTAGTCTCTTCTTTATCATCTATTTCATCTGTTTCAACAAAAATACCTGGCACAATATAATAGTTACCACTCTTTTCTTCTAAATGTGTTTTAACATTTAAAGAACCGCTACCTTTTATAGTAACACCTTTTACATAGTATCCAGTTAAACCATATCCTGTAATATTATTTGTTCCATTAAGTATAATAGTGATATGTGTTTGACGTGGTTCGTTTTTATTTACAAAGTCTTTACCGTCTCCCCCATCAGCTACATCTGGTGGAAGTATAATCTTTTTAGCAGTTACATTTTCTAATGTAATTGTATAATCATTTCCGTTTTTCTTTAAAGAATACCTTCCTGGCATTCCAGTTTCTTTACTGAATGTTGCTACAGCTACATCTTTACCATCTGAAAAATCTATTACGTCTCCTACTATTTTGTTTTGATTTTCATACTTTTGTTCTGCTTTTGTATAAGTATGCTCATCTGTGCCTGCCAAAACTACTGGTGCCATTACAGAAAAAAGTAAGATTGAAACTAATATCAGTGCTAAAAATGATTTTTTGTTTATATTAATTAAGGTATTAGTCATAAAATCACTCCTTTTCTTACTATTATATATTTGCTTATTACTATTATATACCAATTAACATATTTTGGTCAATGTTTATTGCAATACTTATGTTTATTTATATATTACGAATTTTTATTCTTTTACTAAACATTAAAACATTTTATTGAATTCAAAAAATTAAAGCAACAAAAAATAAAAATAGACACATATTAAAATCCAATATATAATGTAAGTG
>CANQVU010000038.1 GCA_947627415.1 uncultured Clostridia bacterium
AAAATAGTCCACTGGACTATTTTTGTCTAAGTTTCTCGTCGGCCTTAACCGACGCAAAACTTGACACCCTCCTTTTCTAGCCCACCTTTTTAATTTAGCATAAAAAACATAGCTTTGCTATGTTTTTATTCTGGTACCGATGGTGGGACTCCCCTTTGGGCCGCGTCGGAAAAATAGTCCACTGGACTATTTTTGTCTAAGTTTCTCGTCGGCCTTAACCGACGCAAAACTTGACACCCTCCTTTTCGAGTCCACCTTTTTTATTTAACATAAAAAACATAGCTTTGCTATGTTTTTATTCTGGTACCGATGGTGGGACTCGAACCCACATGGTTTCCCGCTAGATTTTGAGTCTAGTGCGTCTGCCAGTTCCGCCACATCGGCATGTGTTTTGTATTATACAATATGTTTTTGTTTTTTACAAGTACTGAATTATAATTTAAAAAATTAATTATAAAAATTGTTTTTTGTAGGGATAAATTTGTTTTCAAATCCGTAGGGGTCGCACCATTGGGCGACCCGCAATTGTAATTTATTTGATAACCTTTTATACGATTTAGAGCAATTCCTTCGATGTATTCGGGTCGCCGAAGGCGGCGACCCCTACAACGTTTGCAATTGATTTGTTGTTTTTTCGGGCGGACACGAGGCCCGCCCCTACAATGTTTGCAATATATTTAATAGTTTGAAATTCAGGACAATTTCTAAAATTTCCTCACGTCCGGACGCCCAAATTACAATTTATTTGTCTCATACTCTTCTACATTGATTGTTCTTATTATTATATCTGACAACTCATCTTCAGGCTTCTTATATGCTACCATTTTTAATTCCTGTTTTGATTTTAATTCTAATTTTATTAAATCATTATTTAGTAAAATACCTTCTGATACATTCATTCCGAGTGGCAGTGTTTGATTGTTATTTTCAAAATATATAATATTTGTAAATGCAATAATTGGTGTGCTTTCTTTTAATTTTATTTTGTAAAGGTTAAATGAATCTATATCTCCTTTTAATAAATCATATATTGCATTTTTACCTTCAATATTAAATACATTAAATTTATCATTATTTAAATCTTTAATATCTGCCTTATATACTGACATATCTAGAGGAAGTTTTACTTTTTGAAAAGCTAACTGTAAATTATTAATTATCTGCTTTAAGTATTCTGTGTAATCAACTACTGTAGTATTTTTATTTATATCTAATATTCTAAATACTTCTCTTTGTATTTCTCTATGTTTTTTATTTGCTAATATTTTTACTTTATTATCATATGCCATTCCTGCAAATATATCAAAATTTTCTTTTTCTAGTAGAGAATTTTCTTCTATTGCTTTTTCTTTTAAGTATTTTAGTTCATTTTCTGTTATTTTTTTTCCATTTGCCACTTTATTTATATCTTTCAAAACAAAATTAGTTGCTAGATAAATACTATTTAATTCTTCTCTACTTAAATTGGTTCTTTGTATTTCATCTAATTTTACAGATATTTCTTCGAAATCAAATTCATAATCAAATACTTTCTTTATTTTTTCGTCATTTTTTTCTTCAATTTTTCCTCCCGGAAGTCCTGATGCTTCGTCTTTATTAGTAAATTTCCAAAATTCAAATATACTCTTTTTGTGTTTGTCTATTTCTTGTATATATAGTATAGCATTTCTTACCTTGCCTTCTAGATTACTTATCTTTTGAGTTATGGCTTTTATATCTAAATTTAAATTTGTCGTTTTTATTTTTTCTTTATCTATTTGCTTATATAACTCTATTAATTCTTCTAAAGTATAATTACTTTTTATATCTGCATATTTGTTTACTCTAATTAATTTTACTTCTTGCTCTTTTTCTTTATCCTGTATTTGTTCACTTAAATTTACTTTTTTATATTTAATAAAATATTTAACTCGTCCAAAAAAAGTCTTTTTACACTCTAAAAATGTTGTTATCTGTTTTTCTTTTTCCAAATATTCTTTTTCTAGTTTTATAGCTTTTTTTTGTAATTTATCTAATTTTTTTTCCTTCTTTGATTTATCTTCTATTAAATTAACTTTTTCTTCTTCAGCCTTTAAATATTCTTCTTTTACTAGACTTGATAAAATCTCATATATAACTTTTTTGTTATTTATGCTAAACTCTAAACTTCCTTTATCATCAATTAATAGTTTTATATCGTAATGATGTGGTATTTCTGTTTTAATAATGAATAAAGCTTTTAATAATTTATAAAATTTTATAGATTCTTCTTTATTATTAAGTTTTATTTTATAATCACTTTGTATATCATCATATATATATGCTTTACCAGTTATTTGAAGACTTAAGTTTTCTTTTTTATCATACACTTCATAAACTAATGGCCACTCTTTTGTAAAAAGCCATAAATAGTTCTCTATGTCTGATATTTGTATTCTATTTAAATACTCTCTACTATAATCTGTATAACTAATTGGCACATATATTTTTTCTTTCTTTTTTTTCTTTGCATTTTGTAATTGTTTCTTTAAAACATAAAAAAATGCTGAATAATCTAAATCTTCTGTTGTAACAAGCATAAAATATTTGTCTGTATATTCTGAATAATATATTTGCCATAAATAATCTTTTTGATATTTTACTTTAAATGGTACGTCTTCATTTAGCCTTTTTTGCTCATTTTCTATTTCTTCAATCTCATTTATATTCATATTTGACATTATAGATAAAAATTTAGCATGCCTTTCGATATTTTCTGTACTATCTGGTATCAAATACTCGTAAAGAGGAACTGCTTTTCCGATACTTTTCTTTAATATCAGATAATCTATTAGTAGGAGTAAGCAATATTTGAATGTCATTTACATCAATATATTTATATACCTTATACACATGCTCATCATTATATTTTGATGGTCTATAATCTAAAGGTTCAAATTCTCTAATTGATTTTGGTATATTATCTAAATCTAAACCAATATATTTAAATTTATCAATAATATTATCATTTGTATTCAAAGCAAAATACTCCTCTCAATAATTTCTTTTGTTTAAGCAAAGTATATCATATTGTTCTAATTTCTACAATTAAATTTTAAATTTTTAGAAGAACTTGGCAAAAAAGGGGTCTGTCCCCTTTTTTGCCTATTTTGCAAATGTTCTTTCTTCTTCTTTTATTTTGTTTATAAAATCTTCTATGCTCATTTGTCCAATATCTCCATCTTTTCTTGAACGTACGCCTACTGATTTTGCTTCTACTTCTTTATCTCCAATTATTAACATATATGGTATTTTCTGAAGTTGTGCCTCTCTTATTTTATATCCTATCTTTTCTTCTCTCTCATCTAATTCTACACGTATTCCTATATCTTCAAGTTGTTCTTTTAATTTTATAGCATATTCTCTGTGTGTATCTGCTATAGGTAAAATTCTAACCTGCACTGGTGCAAGCCATGTTGGGAACGCTCCTGCAAAATGTTCTGTAATAATTCCTATAAATCTATCAAATGACCCAAAAATTGCTCTGTGTATCATTATTGGTGTTTTTTTGTTTCCGTTTTTATCTATATAATGTAAATTAAATCTTTGTGGTAATTGAAAATCAAGTTGTACTGTTCCCATTTGCCATTCTCTTCCTAAACAATCTTTCATTGTTATATCAATTTTTGGTCCGTAAAAAGCTCCATCTCCTTCATTTATAGAGTAATTTCCTTCTCCACATATATCTGTTAGAACTTTCTTTAAATCTTCCTCTGCTCTATTCCAAGTTTCTATTTCTCCCATAAAGTCATCTGGTCTAGTAGATAAGCTAAGTTTATATTCAAGTCCAAATACTTTGTACAATCTATCTGCAATTTCTACTATGTCTTTTATTTCACTACCAATTTGTTCTTCTGTTACATAATTATGTGAGTCATCTTGTCTAAACATCCTTACTCTAAATAATCCATTTAATTGTCCTGACTTTTCGTTTCTATGAATAACATCAACATCATTAAAACGAAGTGGTAAATCTTTATAGCTTCTTAATTTAGTTTGATATATTTTTATTGAGTTAGGACAGTTCATTGGCTTTAATGCTTGTTCATTCCCATCGCTATCTGTTAAAACAAACATATCTTCTTTGTAATGATCCCAATGTCCTGATGTTTTCCACAATACGCTGCTATTTAACTGTGGACCTGAAAATTCTTGATATCCTCTTTTTTGGTGTTCTTTTCTCCAAAAATCTATTAATGTATTCATCAATGTAAATCCTTTTGGTAACCAATATGCCATTCCTGGTGCTGTTTCATCAAAGAAGAATAAATCTAATTCTTTTCCTAGTTTTCTATGGTCTCTTTTTTTTGCTTCTTCTATCATATTTACATATTCTTCAAGCTGACTTGTTTTAGGGAAAGATATTCCATAAATTCTTTGTAGCATTTTATTTTTTTCATCTCCACGCCAATATGCTCCTGATGATGAAAGTAATTTTACTGCTTTTACTTTTCCTGTACTTGTTAAATGTGGTCCTGCACAAAGGTCAGTAAAATCTCCTTGTTTATAAAAAGATATTGTTTCACCCTCTGGTAAGTCATTTATTAGTTCTACTTTATATGGCTCATTTTTCATTAATTCTAATGCTTCGTTCCTTGGAAGTTCAAATCTTTCTATAGGCAAATCTTCTTTTATAATTTTCTTCATTTCGCCTTCTATTGCTTCTAACATTTCTGGTGTAAAAGGCTTATCTGTATCGAAATCATAATAGAAGCCATTATCTATTGATGGTCCTATTGCTAATTTTATTTTTGGATATAATCTTTTAATTGCTTGTGCCATAATGTGTGATGTTGTATGCCAATATGCTTTTTTACCATTTAAACTGCTTTCAAATGTTAATATATTTAAACTACAATCTTTATTTACTACTGTTCTTAAATCTACTACTTCTCCATCTATTTCTGCCGCACTTGCAACTCTTGCTAATCCTTCGCTTATTTTTTTTGCTATTTCTAGTACACTTAAATTTTCTTCTACTTCCATTTCGGAATTATCTTTTAATTTTATTTTTATCATTTCTTCTCTCCTTTATGTAGGGGTCGCCGCCCACGGCGACCCGCAATGTTACGTTAATATTTTTCGGGTCGCTGTGGGCAGCGACCCCTACATTTATTTATTATATGTTTCTTTAGATACTATTTTTGTTAGAGCCATAATTACTGCATATTCTTCTAATTCATCTCTATATACTCTTCCTGCTGTTAACACTCCTATTGCACCTTTTCTTCCTTTTGCCGTGCTTCCAAAAATATCTTCCATATATCCTAATTCTTCGCCTTTTAATACTCTATCTACTACTGTTTGTGGATATTCAAAAGATGGACTAAAACCTATATAATAATCTTTTCCATCATATATTGCACATATACTTGCATCCATATATTTAGTATCTACTTCTGGAACTTCATACATTCCAGCTTCTATCCCTACTCCATAGCTACATGTGCCGAGTTCTTTCCTAGCATGTTCATACGCATTTTTTGCTCTATTTTTTGCACCATTAATTGTTTCTGTAAGCGACATCGGATTACACGAAACTCCCGAAAAATTATCTTTTTGTTGTCCTTGTTTTTCATCATTTCTTACATCTTTTGGCATTATGTGATATTCTATTGTATCTTGCTCATTCATCCAAATTTCTGGATATCTAGAAAATGCTCTTGTTATTGCTGTAACCTTTGGCACACTTCTTGTTCCTATTGAAATTATCATATTACCTCCTTTTAATGAATAATGAATAGTGAAGAGTTAATAATTTACATGAAAAATTGCAATTCTTCTACATTAATTATTCATTATTAATTATTAGTTATTCATTTAAAAAACACCCCTAATAGATTAATATCTATCAGGGGTGCTATGCACGGTTCCACCCTTTATTTTACTTAAATTTAGATTTTATCGTATCTTACACGTCTAACTTTTTATTAGAAACTCCGAGGTAGTTTTTCAGATACATTTTCCAAGATTAGCTCTCAGCACATATACTAATCCTCTCTTTTGGTAATTATTATCTTACTTTGTCTCATCAACGTTTTTATTAAGATATTTATAATTATACTACTTTTTAAAAGTTTGTCAATATTTATATAATAAGAAGAACATTTTGCTAAATAAACCTTCGAAGTAGGTGCAAAATACATGCTACTCACTTCGTTCGGGCTTATTAAGGTTATCTAACCTTGTGGTATATGAAAAATCTTATATGTGGTCAAGATAAAAGCTGATTTTTCCTGTACAATAAGAAAAAAGGATGCTTAGAATAGCATCCTTTTTAGGAGTTTTAATATTATAACATTACATTATTTTACCCTTTTTTTTAAGGTTTTCAATCTTGCAACACGCGACTTAACCTCTTTGTTTGAGTTAAGACAAAGATTCTTCAAGTCATTTTCGTCTGCTTCTGGTTCTTTTTTGCTTATCTTTACGTGATTTTTTGAATCATTTTCCTTCCTCTTCACTGAATTTTTCATAGCAGCTTCTGATTTCTGATTCAACCGCTTATTAGCATATGCCGTTCTTTTTCTTCTAATTCCTCTTTGTTGATTTTTCTGGTATAAATATCCTAATTCTTCAGTTTCTATATGGTTATCTGAGCTATGCAAATATTTTTGAATTGCAATAATAGTATCTTTATCCATGCAATCATCATTGACTGATGAATAATATTCTTCCCAACAACAGTTAGTTTCTTTTTGAATTCTAGCTGCTTCTTCTTGTTCTCTCTCTTCCCAAGCTTGATTAATCTGAGCTTGCAAGATTTTGGATTCATTACCATCGTAATAATAGCTGTCTACAGCTTTTCTTGTTTCTACACGATAACTACTCCGTTTAAAATGTTTCATGTCCTTACTCCTTTATTTAAATTATCTAGCAATAAGGTAGGTGCTTTTTAGTATAACATTTATTTTTCGATTTTTCAACATATTTCTACATTTTTTTGCTGCATATATAAAAGGCAATTGGCATCACATTAAATGCGATGCCAATCTTTGGAGAATTCCTATCACTTGTCTTATGCACAGACATAATTCTAATTGTGATAATAAGTCGATGGCCTTATTATCTTTATCGCCAATTAGAAAGCGACGCAGTGACTCTATGTGTTTTTACACACATAATTCTAATTGTGGTAATAAAGTCGACCGGGTTTTTTTATTACCTTTAGCTCCAATTAGAAAGAGCAACACCGCTTTATGTGTAATTACACACATGCTTCCGGTGTCTGGAAGTGGCAGTCTTGAAAAAATCATTTCTTGTACGGGCATATTACTCATTTATCTGAATAATAAGAATTTGTTCGGCAAAAATTTCCTTTATTCAGGTTCGTATTGCTCTTCGCACCAAATCTCACTGTTTTCCAGTCTAAGTATAAAACACTTAGTTTATGTTGATAATTATACTATTTTTTATCTTTTTTGTCAAATTCATATCCTGGCTTTCCCAACAATCTAAACATATTTGTTTTATATGCTTCTACTCCTGGTTGGTCAAATGGATTTACTCCTAATATATTTCCAGATATAGCGCATGCAAGTTCAAAGAAATATATTAATTCTGCTATTGTTTCTTCATTTAGTTCTTTTATATTTATAATAATGTTTGGAACTCCACCTTCAACATGTGCCTCAACTGTTCCTTGCATTGCCTTTTTATTTACATAGTCCATTGTCTTATTTGCTATAAAATTAAGTCCATCAATATTGTCTTCATCTCTTTTAATTTTTATATCTGTTTTTGATTTTTCTACATTTATTACTGTTTCAAAAAGATTTCTTCTTCCATCTTGAATGTATTGTCCCATTGAATGGAGGTCTGTACTTAAATCAACTCCTGCTGGAAATATTCCTTTTTGTTCTTTTCCCTCACTTTCTCCATATAGCTGTTTCCACCATTCTGTTAAATAATGAAGCTTTGGTTCATAATTTGCAAGTATTTCAATCGTTTTATCTCTTTCGTATAATATATTCCTAGCAACTGCATATTTATAACATTGATTGTATTTTATACTGCTATCAGAATAGTTAAACTGAGCATTTTTTGCGCCTTCCATGAGTTTATCTATATCTATTCCTGCTACTGCTATTGGGAGTAGTCCTACTGGTGTTAAAACTGAAAATCTTCCTCCTACATTGTTTGGTATTACAAATGTTTCATATTCTTCTTCATCTGCAAGCTCCCTTAAAGCTCCTTTTTTCTTATCAGTAGTTACGTATATTCGCTTGCTTGCTTCATTTGCTCCGTATTTACTTTCTAAATATTCTCTAAATATCCTAAAAGCAATTGCTGGCTCTGTTGTTGTTCCTGATTTTGATATAACATTTATTGATATATCTTTATCTCCTATACAGCTTATTAATTCGTTTATATAATTTGGACTGATACTATTTCCTACAAAAAATATCTGAGGTGATTTACGTATATTTTTTGGAAACATATTTGCAAAATTACTGGTTAGAGATTCAATTACAGCCCTTGCACCTAAATATGATCCCCCAATACCAATTACTACAAAAACTTCTGAATTTTTTCTTATCCTTTCAGCTACTTTTTTAATTCTTTCAAATTCTTTTTTATTATAACTACTTGGTAGTTTTAACCATCCAACAAATTCATTCTTATCTTTTGCTTTTTCGTTTAAATTATTATATATCTCTTGTACTTTTGATTCATATTCAGAAATCTCTCTTTCAGTTATTCCACTATAACTTAAATCTAATTTAATATTTGGCATTTGTATCACTCCTCTTATCTTATGTTTATTTATATAGTATCATAATAATTAAATTTTAGAAATAGTTTTTTATGATTTATTTTAAAAAAACGGGGTGTACCCGTTTTTTCATAAAAATATGTTCGTTAATTATATTATTTTTTATTATCATTCCAAATCCAATTGGACTGTGGATTTTAGAGAAACTAGCGGACAAAACGCATATAGGCTGGTATAGGCGTTGAGGTTCACATTACCGCCGATTGGTGCTGCTCACATCCATCAAGCAGTCAGAATTGAGAGCGGAAGGAGATGCCAACCAGTAATTATTTCCAGTTCCAGGATAGTACATTGTGCCTATATCTTCTTCATTCTCTTTTTTTGCTTGTACCGAATAATTTGATGTAGAAGTATAATACCCATCACTGGCTGAGCTATTATTCGAAGGTCCTACTCCATATCCATAATTATTACTACTTCCTTGATAAGGATATTGATAGAACAACCTTACCCTTGGTGAATTCGAACTTAAACTTTCAGTATTCTTCTCACCATTTGTTAACCCATAATATGTGTTATAACTATCCATCATCATTTCTAAACTTGGGGCTCCTACTACATAGTTTGTTTCACTTGCAAAATTTTCGTCTATTAAATCCTTCCAATTTTCCGTATTTGTGAGCCATGCTACTGATTTCATTTTATTATCACCCTCACTTGGCGGAGTAATATCTGGATTATCTTCACTTGGATATAGTCCCGGATTTAGTTCTTTTATTACTACAACATCAGTTTCTCCTGGAATTGTTCTTTGTAATGCTTTACCATTTCCTATACATTCTGCTTTTAAATATACTGTTCCCTCATCTCCATATTTTCCTTCAAAGTCTACATAGTATAATCTGTATTTTGTTGATACTGTATATGTTGTTGTACCTATTGTTATTTCTTCTGTTCCATTTGCTCCCTCGTTTTTATAATTGGTTACAACCTTTCCCATGTACTGTCTTACATTGTCCTTTGTTATTGTTTCTGCTTTTCCGCCGACTGTTACAGTTACTTCTACTGGTTTTAGTGTAGTTATACCACCATTTTTGTCTACAGTAAAATTATTTCCTACTTTACTTGTATATGATCCTTCACTTCCTATAAATCCGTCTGGCAGATTTGCATCTAATTTGTAAAAATCTACTTCTCCATTTTCTTCTAGTGCTCCTATTACTGCTGATAATAAGGTTTCTCTGTCAGCTTCTATTTGTGTGCCATTTGCTCCTTCTCTTGCTGTGCCAAATAACCCTCCATTTAGTGCTACATTTATTGTTACTCCTACTAGTATTAGCATTACTATTATTGTGATTATTAGGGCTATTAGAGTAATACCCCTATGGTTAGAGGTTAGAAGTGAGATGTTAGAGTTTGGATTTAAGCTAGCCTTTGGGGTATTTTTGGCATGTTCTTCGAAGTGTGGGTCGCCCAAGGGTGCGACCCCTACAGCGTTTGCAATGGTTTTGCTGTTTGTTATTCCTTTTCGGGCAGACACAAGGCCTGCCCCTACAACATTTGCATCTGTTTTATTACATGCTTTTTGTTTTAACTTTTGTTTTTTCATTTGTTTCTTCTCTCCTTTTCTTATGTTTTCTCTTTTTATATTTATGTATATTATAAGTTACATATTTTCTATTTGTCAATATTTATAATATTTATTTTTTATACAATGTTGTGTTTTCTTTTTTAACTAACATAAATTGTAATTTGTATAATTGTTTTTAAATTAATTTGATTAGTAAAATAGTTTAAATATAATTTTTGAAATAGGAGCTTCGAATCCAAAATTATTATGAAATAATAATTTTTGTGAAGAAGGACGTCTTGAAAAAATTATATTAAACTATTTTACAGTAATAAATAAAACAAACAACAATTTATATAATTAATTTCTCATTATTATAAAGAATATTCTGTTGGTCCATATAATGTTTTTACAATCTATGAACCTAAAGAGATTTCCTATTTGGATACAAAATAAAAACGAGCTTTTTTTACAGCTCGCGTGCTAATTTACTATTCAACTTGCCTATTGCTTTTTTCTCTATTCTTGACACATAACTTCTTGAAATCCCCATCATTTCTGCAATTTGATTTTGTGTCTTAGGCTTAGTTCCTCCGAAGTCCAAATCTTAATTCTATAATAGTTTTTTCTCTTCCTTTTAATATATCCTTCATTCTATCATATAGTTTTTTAGTTTTTATTTTCAAATCTATTTCGTCTTCTATATTCTTTTCATCATTTTCTAATATATCAATTAATGCAATTTCATTATCATCTTTATCTTTTCCTATTGGTTCATTTAAATATACTTCTGCCCCTAGTTTTTTTATACTTCTTAAATGCATAAGAATTTCATTTTCTAT
>CANQVU010000039.1 GCA_947627415.1 uncultured Clostridia bacterium
GACGACTTCCGTTCGACTTGCATGTCTTATGTGCGCCGCCAGCGTTTATCCTGAGCCAGGATCAAACTCTCAATTTTTTTACTTCAGATAAACTTCGCATTACTTCGTCAAACTTCACTAAAAATTTCCTCGCCGTACACACGTACTGTCTCGTCAATTTTTGTTTGTTTTCCTTGTCCTGCTCGTTTCTCTTTGTAAAACCTTTTTTGGTTTTACTTATCTCTAGAGTTTTCTTAACTCATGTTAAACTTCTTGACGTTTTTTTACTTGGTTTTCTCCAATTCTTTTCTTCTTTGAGTACGAATACTTCAAAGTATTCTCTTAAAGGAATTTATTGTTTATTTTTCAATGTACTTGCGTCCTCTTTTTTGCCGAACGCAAGATTTATTTTAGCACATATTGATATTTAGTGTCAATACATTTTTTGAAAAATTTTTAAAAAAATTGCAAGAAATTTTTTCCTGCAATTTTTTGTTTGATTTTTGTACTTTTTTTCTGTTATTTTTTTGCTTGTGCTTCACAATATTTACATCTATATATTTTATTCTCTCTGTCTTTTAGTTCAAAAACTTGATCAATCTCTTGTTCTTCAGATGTTATACATCTTGGATTTTCACATCTTACTATATTAACTAATTTTTCTGGAAGTTCCATATGAGCTTTTTTTATTATTTTTCCATCTTTAATTACATTTACAGTAATATTTGTATCTATATATCCCAATATGTCCATATTTATATCCATATCATTATCTATTTTTATTATATCTTTTTTACCTGATTTTTTACTTTTTACATTCTTAATTATAGCAACAGAGCAATCTAAATTTTCTAGTCCTAAATATTTATATATTTCCATGCTCTTTCCCGCTTCTATATGATCTATTACAATACCATTATTTATACTATCTATATTCATTACTTAACCTCCAATAATTTTAATATTAATGCCATTCTAATATATCTTCCATATTCCACCTGCTTAAAATAGCATGCTCTTGGGTCGTTATCTACTTCTGCTGCTATTTCATTAACTCTTGGAAGTGGGTGCATTACGCATAAATCTCTTTTAGCATTCCTTAGTTTGTCTAGAGTTAATATATAATAGTCTTTTAATCTTATATAATCAGCTTCATTAAAAAATCTTTCTCTTTGAACCCTTGTCATATATAAAATATCTAATTTATCTATATATTCTTCTATATCTTTTGTTTCAATAAATTCTATATTGTTTTTCTTTAACTTTTCTTCTTTTATATAATCTGGTATTTTAAGTTCATTTGGTGATATTAGTACAAATTTAATATTTTTATACCTCGTCATTGCAGTTATTAATGAATGTACTGTCCTTCCAAATTTTAAATCTCCACATAGTCCAATAGTTAAATCAGAAAGTCTTCCTTTTTCACTTGCTATTGTAAGTAAATCTGTTAATGTTTGTGTTGGATGATTGTGTCCTCCATCTCCTGCATTTATGATAGGTACTCTAGAGATCTTTGAAACAAGTGTTGGAGCACCTTCTTTAGGGTGTCTCATTGCTATAATATCAGAATAACAACTTACTGTTCTTACAGTATCTGATACGCTTTCGCCTTTTGCAGTAGAACTATTTGATGCTGATGAAAATCCTATTACATTTCCTCCGAAGTCCTAACATTGCAGATTCGAAACTAAGTCTTGTTCTAGTACTTGGCTCAAAAAATAGTGTTGCAAGTATTTTGTTTTTACATTTTTCTGAATACTTTTCCTTGTTTTTCATTATATCTTTAGCTGTTTTAATTAAGTCATCAATTTCTTGTACATTTAAATCTGTTATATCAATTAAATGTTTCATAAAAATCTCCTTTCTTATTTAAGTTGTTGTTTATGGCAAAAAAGGGGTCTGTCCCCTTTTTTGCCTATTCATCTATTGTTGATATGCATAGCGTAATTTCTTCTAATACATCTAATAATACTCTAACTGTATCTAGGGCTGTAAACATAGCTATATTATTTTCCACCGCACATCTTCTAATAATGCTTCCATCTGTTTCTTGGTCAAGCGCGTCTACATCTCTTGTGCTTATTACATAATTGACATATCCTTTTCTCATTGAATCTAATATTTCTTCGCTACCCTCACTTATTTTCTTTTTAACTCTTGTTCTTATTCCGTGTTCTTTTAAGAATGCAGCGGTTCCTTTTGTTGCTTCGATGTTAAATCCTAAATTGTAAAATCTTCTTATTAATGGCAGTGCTTCTTCTTTATCTTTGTCTGCTATTGTTACTAAAATTGTTCCATAGTTTGCAAGGTTCATTCCTGATGATTGTAGAGCTTTATATAGTGCTCTTGTTAGTTTTGTATCATATCCTATTGCTTCACCTGTAGATTTCATTTCTGGTGATAAGTATGTATCCATTCCATTTAATTTAGAAAATGAAAATGCTGGTGCTTTTACATACCATTTTTCTTTCTCTTTTGGATATACTTCTGTTATACCTTGCTCTTTTAAAGTTTTTCCAAGCATTACAAGTGTTCCTATATCTGCTAGTGAATATCCTGTTGATTTTGATATGAATGGTACTGTTCTCGATGACCTTGGATTTACTTCTATTACATATACATTTTCTTCTTTATCTACTATAAATTGTATATTGTATAAACCTACAATTCCAATACCTAATCCTAGTTTTACTGTATAATCTAATATAGTTTCCTTTGCTTTTTTACTTACACTAAATGTTGGATAAATGCTAATGCTATCTCCTGAATGTATACCTGTTTTTTCAACGTGTTCCATTATACCTGGTACAAATACATCTTTTCCATCACATACAGCATCTACTTCTAATTCTTTTCCTATTATGTATTTGTCTACAAGTACTGGCTGATCTACATTTATTTCAACTGCTGATTTTAGATATTTTTCTAATGCCTTTCTATTTGAAACTATTTGCATTGCTCTTCCGCCTAATACAAAACTTGGTCTTACAAGTACAGGATATCCTATTTCCTCTGCTACTCTTATTCCATCTTTTATATTTGTTACAGCTTGTCCTTTAGGTTGTAATAGTTTTAATTTCTCCATAACTTTTTCAAAGCTATCCCTGTTTTCTGCTCTTTCTATTGCGTCTACATCTGTTCCTATTATTTTCACTCCAAGTTTTGCAAGTGGCATTGCAAGATTTATAGCTGTTTGTCCTCCTAATGCTGCAACAACACCTTCTGGCTTTTCTAAATCAATTATATTCATTACATCTTCTACTGTTAATGGTTCAAAATATAGCTTATCACTTGTTGTATAATCAGTAGATACTGTTTCTGGGTTGTTATTAATTATTATTGCTTCATATCCAGCAGTCTTTATAGTTTTTACAGCATGTACTGTTGAATAATCAAATTCTACACCTTGTCCAATTCTTATTGGTCCTGCGCCTAGTACAATTATTTTCTTTTTGTTACTAATAATTGATTCATTTTCTTCTTCATATGTAGAATAGAAATATGGCACATAACTTTCAAATTCGCTAGCGCATGTATCTATCATTTTATATACTGGATAAATGTTTTTCTTCTTTCTTAATAAGTATAATTCTTCTTCTGTCTTGTTCCATAACTTAGCAATATATTTGTCACTAAAACCCATTTTTTTAGCTTCCTTTAATATTTTTATATTACCTATGTTTTCTTTTACTTTATATTCCATTTTTACAATGTTTTTAATTTTTTCTAAGAAGAACATATCTATTTTTGTTGTGTTATATATTAATCCTAGGTCTGTTTTTCTTCTTATAAGTTCTGCTATTGCATAAATTCTATCATCTGTTCCGTCTTTTATATATTCCATTAAATCTTCTGTTTCAAAACTATCAAATTTTTTCATATAAATATGACATACACCTATTTCTAGTGACCTTATAGCTTTTAGCAGGCTTTCTTCGAATGTTCTTCCTACACTCATTACTTCTCCAGTTGCTTTCATTTGTGTACTTAATTTATTTGAAGCAAGTACAAATTTATCAAATGGAAATCTTGCAATTTTAGATACTACATAATCAAGTGTTGGCTCAAAACTTGCTGGTGTGTTTGCAAGCTTAATTTCATCTAATCTCATTCCTACTGCAATTTTTGCTGAAACCCTTGCTATTGGATATCCGCTTGCTTTTGATGCTAAAGCTGATGAACGAGATACTCTAGGATTTACTTCGATTAAATAATATTTAAATGAATGTGGGTCTAATGCAAATTGAACATTACATCCCCCTTCTATTTTTAATGCTCTTATTATTTTTAAAGCGCTGTCTCTTAATAGATGATATTCTTTGTTTGTTAGTGTTTGACTTGGAGCAACTACTATTGAATCCCCTGTATGTACTCCAACTGGATCCAAATTTTCCATATTACATACAGTAATTGCTGTATCATTTGCATCTCTTATTACTTCATATTCTATTTCTTTATATCCTTTTATGCTTTTTTCTACTAATACTTGGCCTACTGGTGAAAGTTTTATTGCATGCTTTACTATTTCTTTTAGTTCTTCATCATTATCTGCAAATCCTCCACCTGTTCCTCCTAAAGTAAATGCTGGCCTTAATACTACTGGATATCCAATAGTATGAGCCGCGTCTAGTCCTTCTTCTATTGAATGTGCAATTATTGACTCAAGTACTGGTTCTCCTAATTCTTCACATAGTTCTTTAAATTTTTCTCTATCTTCTGCACGTTCTATTGCTTCCGCTGCTGTTCCAAGTAATTCTACTTGACATTCTTGCAAAACTCCCTTTTTATATAATTGCATTGCTATATTTAAACCAGTTTGTCCTCCTATTCCTGGAAGAATTGCATCTGGTCTTTCATATCTTATTATTTTTGCAACATATTCCAATGTTAATGGCTCCATATATACTTTGTCTGCAATTGTTACATCTGTCATTATTGTTGCAGGATTTGAATTTACTAGTATTACTTTATACCCTTCTTCTTTTAATGCTAAACATGCTTGTGTTCCTGCATAATCAAATTCTGCTGCTTGTCCTATTACTATTGGTCCAGATCCTATTACGAGTACTGTTTTTATATCTTTTCTTTTTGGCATTTTGCTTTCTCCTTTCTCCTTTCTTTATTATATACATGGGTTGCTTAAGGGCAGCGACCCCTACAACATTTGTAATTAGTTTTATATGTACATTTTTTTAGGGGACAGGCCCTAGAATTTTCTAACGAAAATTTAGGTCAGTCCCTTAGATTGAGGAATGTCCCTCGTTTTAAGTCATTAAATTTATAAACTGATCAAATAGATAACTTGAGTCTTGTGGTCCTGGTGCACTTTCAGGATGATATTGAACGCTAAATATTTTATCTTTTAAACATTCTACTCCTTCTACTGTATTATCTAAAATATTTTTATGTGTTACTTCTAGCCCTGTTCCTTTTAGTGATTTTTCATCTACTGCATAACTGTGATTCTGACTAGTTATTTCTATTTTATCTGTTTTTAAATTTAATACTGGGTGATTTCCACCTCTATGGCCAAATTTTAATTTGTATGTTTTTGCACCATATGCTAAAGATATCATTTGGTGTCCTAAACATATTCCAAATATTGGATATTTACCTCTAAGTTTTTTTACTAGTTCTATTACTTCTGTTACATCTTCTGGGTCTCCCGGACCATTTGATAAGAATATTCCATCTGGTTTTAAATCAATAATTTTTTCATAAGGTGTATTGTATGGAACTACTGTTACATTACAGCCTCTTTTATTTAAGCTTCTTATTATATTTAATTTAATTCCACAGTCTACTGCTACAATATTAAATTTTGCATTTGCTGTTCTAGAATACCATTTCTTTTTACAGCTCACTTTACTTACTGCATCTTTAGGCGAAATATGTTTCTTTATTTTTTCTAATGCCTCTTCCTTATTTGTATTTATATCAGTTATGATTACTTTTCTACTTCCTTTATCCCTAATGCTTCTTGTTAATTTTCTTGTATCTACTCCATATATTCCAGGAATATTATTTTCTTCTAAGTATTCTGATAAAGTTTTTGTATACCTAAAATTGCTTGGTAAATCATTATATTCCCTTACAATCAACCCCCCAATTGTAGGCTTACTTGTTTCATAGTCATCATCTGTTATTCCATAATTCCCTATTAAAGGATATGTCATAACCACCATTTGGTATGTATATGATGGATCTGAAACTATTTCTTGATATCCTACCATAGATGTATTAAAAACTATTTCGCATACTGCTTCTACATCTGCACCAAATCCATATCCTAAGTATTCTTCTCCATCTTCTAGTACTATTTTTTTGTTAAAATCTTTCATTGTACTATATCATCCTTTCTATAAAATTAGCTATAAAAAAATAAGGAACATATATTCCTTATTAAAATATAAATAAAAATAAAACAACTATTAAGAAAATGTCTTTAATTGATATTAAATTAGATTTTCTTACATAGTTTTTCATTTTTCTACCTCTTTTTACTTATTTTACACTTTTAATATTATAGCAAAAACAATATATAGATTGCAATAGTTTTTTTATATTTTTTTGTAATATAAAATCATATAGATTTGCATTTTTATGTTACGTATGGTATAATTATAATATATTATCCTTGCCAGGAGCAATAATAGGCAATTTGTGAATTCCTCACAAATATTTTTGGAGGCAAAAATGAAAAAATCAATAAGAAGGACTATCGACAGCTTACGCAAGTACATTGGTTATGAGGTAATTCGGACCCATCCAGTAAATGATGATTGGAGTTACACATCTGATGAACCTATTCTTCTTACAGGTTTTACACCAGATGGGAGAATAAAATATGTTCATACAGGGACTGACAAATTTATTTTCGGTTCAAAAGAATATATTTTACCCATTTCCTTTACCGATAGGAATTGGATCACTTATAAAAAAGCATTAAATCCAAGAAATAATACTTTAAATAAGTGGATTGGTAAAGAAATTATTATGACTCATCCTGAGCCTATGACTGGTGATTGTTCGTTCACTCACAAAGAAAGTCCTGTAACATTAATTTCAGCTTCTCGTTATCATATTACAATAATGTATAACGACGGCCTGTTGAAAGGGAAAAAAAGTACGTTGGACTCAAAGTTCAACAATCCCTCTGACTGGAAACTTGCTTAAGTAATAAAAAAACCTCTCTTGAGGTTTTTTTATTTGCAATGTTTCTAACATTATTTCTAATTTCCTTCATACTTTATTATGGCTCCTGTTGTACTTGTAAATTGATTGTTACCTGTTACTTGATATGCTTCATCATTAGCACTAAAAGTTATATAAGTTCCCATACCTTGTACATTACTTAAAGTAAATGTTCCAGAATAAGTTTCTGTCATTCCGGCTACTGTAATTAAATTTGTTTGTGTGTATGTTCCATCTGGCTTTAGTATAATAGTTATTTCATATTTACTTAGTGGATCTCCTTCAGTCCAATAATCTATTCCTTTATATGTTCCATATTTTAATGTATAATTTCCTACCTGTGATTCTTCCTGTCTTCTTTGCTCTTCAGCTTTTTTCTTTGCCTCTTCTTCTGCTTTTTTTCTAGCTTCTTCTTCAGCTTTTTTAGCTTCCTCTTCTGCTTTTTTTCTAGCCTCTTCCTCTGCTCTTTTTCTTTCTTCCTCTTCTCTTTGCTTTTGTTCTATTTCTTCTATTGCTTTTACCATTTTTTCTTTTATTTGCTGAATTTCAGTATTCTTTCTATTTACTTCTTCTTTTACATCCTCAGTTAATGCTTTTTTCATATTTTTTACTGCTATAGAAAAGTCCTTTTTTATTCCATCTTCATAATTATCAAAATTAATATCTTTCCAATTATCTTCTACTATAGTTGTTTTAATAAATTTTTGATTGAATTTTGAAATCTCAAGCAATTCTCCATCTAATGTAGTAACAGACTCCTTTTCTTCTGTTGAAAATTCAAATACATTATCAATGATTTCTTTTGTCTCATTATTTTGATCTTCGTTTACTTTTATACTTTCCGAGATTTTAGTATATTTCTCCTTATTACCAGATATTTCACAAGCATAATATTCATATCTTTGCTCTTCAATATCATACAAACATTCAACATTAAAATCTTTTTTAAACATTTCAAGTAATTTTACTTCATTCTTATCATTTATGTAAAAAACATTTGTAAAACAAACTCCCAATTCTTTGTAATTGTATAGCATTATTGGATTCTTAACGTTATCTATTTCACAAAATTCTATTTTTTCATTTTCACGATAGTATTTTAAACCATTTTGATTTATCTTTAATGTTTCATGGTTTTCTTTCATATAATTATAGTAAGTCTTTACCCATTCTAGTTCAAAAGGATCTTGTTGCCTATATTTTTTATATAAAAAATATCCCCCGATTCCAATAGAAGCTATAATTACTAAAATTATTAATATTATACTTATTTTCTTTTTCATATTTTCTCCTGTTTACTTATTTCTTACTACATATATGATTATTTAAAAAATTTTACACTAAATTTACAATCAAATTCATAATTTGGTTTTAATGTTATTATTCCTTCTTTATCTTTGAAATAACCCGTTTCTATTACTTTATCTGCTGTATTAAACCATGGTTCTATGCATATAAATGATGCATTTGGCACACTCCATATTCCGAAGTATTGGAAAATCAGATATATCAAATTTTAATATTTTTTTATCATCTTTCTTTTGTTTTAAAGTTATTGTTTTTGATTTAAAATCTTTTATCATTATAGCATCATTTATAAAACTATCTTTTTTAATATCTATTATTTTATTATCTCTTAATAAATTTTTTGATGGTTCATTTGATATATATTGCCCATCTACTTCCATAAATTCTATTTTGTTCTCTTTTCTTTCTAATTCAAAGTAATATTCATCTTGTTCTAAATCAAGTTTAAATCCTGGATGTCCTCCTATTCCAAATATAATATCTTTTTTATCTTTATTTATCACTTTATATTTTACAGTTAATGTATCTTTTTGAATTATATATGCAACATATAATTCAAATTCAAATGGATACATTTCTAATGTATTATTATTACTTTTTGTCATATATACTTTTGCATTCTCTGTTTCTTCTATTAAGTCAAATTCCATGTCTTTAGCAAATCCATGTTGTGGTATTTCATATTCTTTATCATTAATAATTGTTTTATTATTTTTAAGCTTTCCCACCATTGGAAAAAGTATAGGTGCACTTCTGTCCCAATACTTTTTTCCGTCGTGTAGCATTTCTTTATCATTAAATTTAATACTTGTTAATTCTGCACCTCTATTAGAAATTTCTATTTCTAAAGACATTATACCACCTCACGCATATAATTTTATCATATTTTTTGTATTTTATCAAATTAATATATAAAAGCAAAAACTCCCTGATATATCAGAGAGCCTTTGAATAGAAAGTATAAGGTTTACTGTCCATAAATAATTTTACGGACAACGGGATTTGCCTCTTCTACTTTACTATTTATAATTTCATAAATGTTAACATTCATGAATTCCTCACTTGGTGTAAGGAACCATAAAGTAGGCCTTATATAGCCTTTACTCCATGGATTACAAATAGTAAAGTTTTTGCATATCTCATCCAAATGAACTAAAAGTTCATCTGTCTCACTGGTTCCAAATTTCCAATGGGTTTCCCCTTCTACTGAAACTTGTGGACCTATGAAAAACTTTTCCAAAAGAATATCTTTTTGTTTTTCTGTTAATTTGGATTCAGGCAAGATTGCCTCTCCATAAGCATGAATCCGAATTAACCCCTTTTCTTTATCAAAAAAAGTATAAATAATTAATCCTTTTTCTTCATGATAAAGAATCTGTTCCTTTTGTGGTTGAAAAGAAAGCCCAGTATCTAATGAATTGAATTCTTTTTCATAGCCTATTTTGAAGCCATGTTTTGATGCCAATTTCCAAAATTTTTCGTAAGTAATTCCTTTAATATCACTTACTAGAGATTTTTTCTCTTTATTAGGCAACTTCCCAATTACTTCCTTTCTTTCTTCGTTTGTTTCGGTCACAATGAATACCTCCTTGTTGTATAAATTTTATATATGTCTACCAAAATGAAAGTATTACTTTCACATTAGTGAAACACCGAAACATTTTTCAATGTGCGCACTAAAATAGTGTACATTATTTATATTTTATCATAATTTTATGTAAAATTCAAATTTTTCATTTTATTGAATTTAAATATTTAGTAATATTTTCTTTATTATAGTAAATACTAAATATATTAAAATATTTAATTTTATTGGAGGTTTATATATGGAAAATCAGAATTTAAATATATTAGATGAGGTCAATAAAGGTGCTACAATGGGAATGAATGCTATTTCCTATGTATCTGATAAAGTTTCTGATGATAAGTTTAAACAAGTCCTTGATACAGAATATAACAAATATAGAGATATTTCTAGAAGGGTTAATAATTTATATTCCAATTATAGTGACAAAGAACCACATGAAACAAATGCTATGAATAAAATGATGACTTGGTATGGAATACAGATGAAAACTATGACAGATAGTACTACTTCTAAATTATCAGAATTGTTGATGCAAGGTACTAATATGGGAATTATAGAAGGAAGACGTTTGATAAATCAAAATAATGATGCTGCTGAAGATGTAAAAAGTATTTTAAATGATTTTGTTGTAATGCAAGAAGATAGTGTTGAGACATTGAAAAAATATTTGTAGACTGGTACCGATGGTGGGACTCCCCTTTGGGCCGCGTCGGAAAAATAGTCCACTGGACTATTTTTGTCTAAGTTTCTC
>CANQVU010000040.1 GCA_947627415.1 uncultured Clostridia bacterium
ATAGCAGTTTTTTATTTTTAGTGCTATACTAACTTAAACGACCACTGCGACAGCAGTTTAGTGCAATTACAATTTATCTTCCTAAAATATATTTTTCAAGCTTGTTTTTTCTTTTTCTTTTATATGTTTTAATAAAAATATTGATGTATCTATATCTTCCATACTTTCATCTAAATTTCCTATTTTTATTTTAGATTTTACTTTTATAAGTGATGTTTCTATTAAGTCTAACTCATCGTGTAATACTATAACTGACCATTTTTCACTAATATCTTTCCATTCTCCATATATTTCATCTGTTTTTTGTTTTAGTTTTTCATTGTTTTCTTTTGTATCTTCTACATCTGTTTTCAAGTTTTCCAATTTACTTACTATTTTATTTGTTGTATCGTCTAGAAATTTTTGACTATACCATGCTCCACCAAATATTATTATAAGAATTATTATCATTATTATTATTTGCTTCATTTTTTCTCCTCTTTCGCTTGACAGAATATTTGAGATTTGCCATCATATGTTACTACTAAAGCTTGTTCAGGATTTATTTTGAATTTTTTTACTTGATTTGAAAGCCAATTATAGTCTCTTCCTATTGCTTTTAAGTTTTCATACATTATTTTTCCATCTATTACTAAATCATAAGGTATTCCTTCATATTCTGGTGTTATTCCAAAATCTTCTGGAATTGTATTCCTTTTTTCTGGCTTTTGGATTACCGTTAATTGTCCGCTTGTTTCTAAAATAGCATATTCAACATCTCCTATGCTGAATACGTTGTTTTGTCTTAGTCTCTCTTGTAACTCATTTATTGTAAGTTTTTCCTTTTTTAAAACTCTTTCATCAATTTTTCCTCTAAATATCAATATTGATGGCATTCCGCAAATTATTTTTCTACCCCAAATACTTTTCATATTAATGATAGATATTAGTAATTGTATTAGTAGCAATCCTAAAATTGGAATTATTCCATTTGTAATAGGTATACCTGTATCTCCCATTGGAACTGCTGCTAAATCTGCAATCATTATTGCAATTACTAATTCAAATGGTTGCATTTGTCCGCAATTCTCTCTTTCCCATTAGCCTCATCGTTATAAGTACTAAAATATATAGTATTAATACTCTTATGAATATATTAATCATTAAGATTCTCCTATCATTAAATAAATTGTGATTTATTATATTTTTCTCAAATTTTGTACAAAATATTCTTAAAGAAAAAAATCTTTTGAATATTTATTTTTAAACAGTAAATAATAAATATGAACGCTTAAAATCCAAAGCGAAATTAAATATATATATTTAAGTTAGGAGGTTTTTTAAGATGTCAGAAAACAATCAAACTAATACTCAAACTTCAAATGGAACAAGTACAGTTTGGCAAATTGTAGGTAGATTGATAGCTGCAGCTGTAATTCTTGCAATAACAGCATTTTTTACTCCTGGATTTCAAATTAATAATATCTGGTCTCTTGCTGTTGCAGCAGTCGTTCTTACAGTATTAGACTATTTAATTGTTAAATTCACTGGCCTTCATGCTAGTCCATTTGGAAAAGGTTTTGTAGGTTTTGTATTATCTGTTGTAGTTCTTTATGTTACACAATATTTTGTGGCTGGATATTCTATATCATGGATTGCTGCAATTATTGGTGCATTAATCTATGGAGTTATTGACTATTTTATACCTGGCGAACAACAAATGTAATTATGCGAATAACAAAAAACGGACTTAAAATTTAAGTCCGTTTTTACTATAACTATTGTTCCATATTTACTTTTGTAGTATTTATACTTTTAATATAATCATCTAAAGAAAATTCTTTATCTTGTAGTTGTATATAGTATTTCTCCTGTCCATTTTCTATTTTTCCATAAACTTTATCTAATATACAATCTCCAATAGCTTTTCCATCAGATAGATTTACTAATCCATATTTGCCTTCTTTACATACGACCAATAGATTTTCCTTGTTTTTTCCAAATTCCTTTATTACTAAAACTGTTTGCTCTGTAGTACTTTGTGTGGTGTATCCCATGTTATCATATTCATTATTTATAATTGGTTTACCATTTCCATCTATTATTCCATATTTTCCAGCTAATTTAACTTTATAGAACATTGGGGAATTATTTATTACTTCTATTTCTTCATAATTCAAATCTATTATAGGTCTTTGATTAGGTTCAATACTTATAACTCCATACTTATTATCATCAGCTGCAATAAATGCTTTTGCAGATTCAATAAATTCTAGACTTGTATATTTATTTCCTATTATGGTAGAAAAATTATTATCAACTACTCCCCATTTTTGATTTTCGTTTGAAACAACTAGCATATTATATGATAATGCTTTTTCATTATTAAATTCTGGACTTATTTCTATTATTGTATTGTTAGTTTGTTCAGATAAAGAAGTTTTATATCCTTCTGTTAAGCTATCTACAGTATTTAACAAAATTCTATTATCATTTTGAGAAAATCCATATACTACATTTAATCCAACATTTACATCATCTAATGCAATATACAATAAATTATTTATTTTTAAAATTTTATTATTCAATTCATATTCTTCATAATCTAAATTTGAATCTGGAACAGTTTTATATATTTTATTACTATCTGCTTCAAATTGTATTACTTGGTTTTCATTTTGCAAATAGCATTTTGTATTAGTTGAATCTTCATTATATTGTTTATATTCCCCAGTTAAATAATCGTATCCAATTTGATTTGAGGTTTTTTGTATTGATATATAATTTACTCCATTATCATCTGTTACTAATAAATCATTATCTATTGTTATATTAGAATTATTTATGCTTAACGTTAAAGGTTTACTTTGATTTCCGTCCTATTAATATCATCATTGATATAACTAATATTAATAATATGATTGAAATTATCAATAAAAATAAAACTATTTTTTTACCTTTAGGTTCTTGCTTTTGTACTTCTTGATCTAATAAAGTCATTAAAATCCCCCTATTCCTTTGTGTATCCATATTTTTTGTAAAATTCATTTTTAAAATTTAATAAATTATCATTCTCTATTTCTATTCTAACTCTTTCCATAAGTTTAGTCAAGAACCTTAAATTATGAATAGATAACAAGCGGACTCCTAATATCTCATTTGCTTTTACTAAATGTCTAATATATGCCCTACTATAATTTTCACAAGTATAACAATCGCATTCTTTGTCTAGTGGATTCCAATCTCTTTCATATGTAGCATTCCTTACAACAACTTTTCCGTTCCAAGTCATTGCTGTTCCATTTCTTGCAATTCTTGTAGGTAAAACGCAATCACACATATCAATTCCTGCGATTGCTGCTTCAATTAAATAATCTGGAGTTCCTACTCCCATTAGATATCTTGGTTTATCTTTTGGCATAAATGGTGCTGTGTAATTTAGCATTTTTAAGAACTCTTCTTTAGGTTCTCCGTACACTTATTCCACCTATTGCATATCCAGGAAAATCCAAATTAATTAAATCTTCAGCAGATTTCTTTCGTAAATCTTCATAAAATCCACCTTGTATTATTCCAAATAATGCTTGATTTTCAGTATTTTTATGTGCTTCCTTACATCTTACAGCCCATCTTGTTGTTCTTTCCATAGATTGTTTTGTATATTCATAGCTTGATGGATATGGACAACATTCATCAAATGACATTATTATATCTGCGCCAAGAGCTTCTTCTATTTCCATTACTTTTTCTGGTGAGAAGAAGTGTCTGCTTCCATCTAAATGTGATTTAAATTCTACTCCATCTTCTGAAATTGTTCTTAAATCGCTTAAACTAAATACCTGAAAGCCTCCGACAGTCTGTTAAAATTGGTCTATCCCAATTCATAAATTTGTGAAGTCCTCCCGCTTCTTTTACAATTTCATGTCCTGGTCTTAAATATAGATGATATGTATTTGATAATATTATTTGTGCTTTTACTTCATCTTTTAATTCTTCAGGTGTCATTGATTTTACTGTAGCTTGTGTGCCAACTGGCATAAATATTGGAGTCTGAATATCCCCATGTGGAGTATGCACAATTCCCCTTCTTGCACCTGAATTTTTATCTTCATGAATTAATTCATAAGTTACTGCTTTTGACATATTATTTCTCCTTTTCAAGCGGACACAAGGCCCGCCCCTACATTAGTTATTTGCTCAAATTTCCTGAACAAATCAAAAACGAGTAATACTAGGCAAATTCATAAAGAAATACCGGAGGTGTGCGTTTGCACATTGAGGATTTTCTTTATGAATTTAACGACGTAGGACGAAGTTTTTCATTTGTTCAAGCAATAAACATTGCATCGCCGAAAGGAAAAGAACCTATACTTTTCCTTTACTGCTTCCTTATATGCGTTCATAATAAAGTCTTTTCCTGCTAAAGCCGATACAAGCATAAGAAGTGTTGACTCTGGCAAATGAAAATTTGTTATTAATCCATCTATACATTTAAATTTATATCCTGGATAAATAAATATTTTTGTATCGTCTTCTATCTTCCTTACTTTTCCTGTTTCTTCATCTGCTATTGATTCTAATACCCTGCATGAGGTTGTCCCAACTGCAATTACTCTTCTTCCTTCTTCTTTTGCTTTATTAATCTTATCTACATCTTCTTGCTTTATATAAAAATGCTCTGAGTGCATTTTGTGTGCTTCTACTGTTTCTTCCTTTACTGGTCTAAATGTTCCTATTCCAACATGAAGTGTTACATTTGCAATAATTACTCCTTTATCTTCTAGCTTTTGCAAAAGCTCATCTGTAAAATGAAGTCCTGCTGTAGGTGCTGCAGCAGACCCTCTATATTTTGCATACACTGTTTGATATCTATCTTTTTCTTTTAATTCTTCATGTATATATGGTGGAAGTGGCATTAGCCCAATTTTATCTAATATTTCATTAAAAATACCATCATACTCAAATTTTACTTTCCTTGTTCCACCTGGCATAATATCTAATATTTCGGCTTTAAGTATGCCATCACCAAATATTACTTTTGTTCCAACATGCAATTTATTACCTGGTCTTACAATTGATTCCCAAATATCTCCTTCTATGTTGTTAAGCAACAAAAATTCAACATTTGCACCAGTTTCTTTTTTTCCATAAATTCTTGCTGGTATTACTTTTGTATTATTTCTAACTAGTACATCACCCGGTTTTAAGTATTCCATAATATCTTTAAATACTTTGTGTTCTATTTTCTTACTATTTCTATCTAATACCATTAGTCTTGATTCGTCTCTTTTTTTTATTGGTACTTGTGCTATTAATTCTTCTGGTAAATCGTATTTAAAATCTGAAACTTTCATTTTTGTCCTTTCACTATTTTATTCCAAACATTCTAAAAATTGCTTTAAATAAATTCTTTGCTTCTTCTAATATATTTTTTGATTCATTATTAAAATCTAATTCAGTTGTATATTTAAAATCACTTTCTGCTGGAGGAGTAAGAGTGTATACTATGCTATCAAGTCCAACTAGATTTCCATCGCTTGATTTAATATTACAGTTCATATAGTCTTTATACCATTCTTTTAAGCCAATTAATCTTTGCTCTTTATAGCCATACTTTTGATAATCATGTAATTCTGGTATTTCATAACCTCTTTCTTGAAGTATCCTTTCTAGTGAGTGTAAAAATTCATGAACAAATACCTCTTCTGGAAAAGTATTTATATATGAATTATATGTATAAATATAACTTGACCTATCATTTGGAAGTCTTATGTTTGAATATCCTATTCCATATAAATCCATAGCTCCGCAGACCTATCCAGTCATTTACTGGTATCTCTATATTTTCATAATCATCTCCTAATTTTGTTGCAACAAATATATAATCATACTCTTCTTTGCTTATATATTCTTTTAATACATCTTGTACATCAGATGGATCTAAATAGTAACCATATTCATCAGAATATGTTATTGTTTTTATAGGTTTATCTATTTCATATATATCATAATCCACTGTCATCTTGTTATTAGATAGTTCATTAATAGATACTTTAAATCTATCCATATTGTTCTTCATTTTTTGGATATCACTTAAACTCATTGAAAGTTTTACATTTTTATTATCTATATTTACATCTAAATTCTCTATAATAAAACACGCCATATTCCAATGATTAGAATTATCTTTTATACCCTCTTCTAATTTGAAATCTGAAAACCATGCTGTTCCTTTTACACTATTGTTAATTCCTCCTAATCTAAATCCGATTTCAACTTTTTCTCTATTTTTTGAATCAAAAATAAATTCTAACTTTTGCCAATCATTTGTGCCTATTATACTTTCTGAAGATTCATTCGTATCTACTATTGATATTTGTGCTCCACTATTACTTTTTCCATTTTCTGTTTCAACATTTTCTGTTTTTACCATGCATGTAAGTTTATATGGAGTATTAGGTTTAACATCTATTGTTTTATAAAATATTGCATCATTAAAACTTTTAGATTCTATCTTGTAACTATAATCATATGAATAAGTTATCCTATTATCTCTTGTAAATTTTGTTACACCTAAATTATATTCCGCCTTAGTAAAATCGTTGTAATAATATGTTTTAAATACACCATATAATTTATAAAAAATAAATAATACAACTATAATAAAAATTATATTTATAATTTTTGAACTTACGTTTTTCTTCAAATTTAATCCTCCGTATTTTCAAGTTTTCTTTTTATCATTTTTAGTGCTTTAGGTCTTTCTACTATTATTACATGATTGCAACCGCGTGCATTTAAATTTAAAATCTACACCTACTCTTGTAATTTCCCATATTTTACTTCCACATGGATGCTGTTTTTTAAATTCTACAATATCTCCTATTTTATAGTCCATAGGCTCTCCTTTTTGAATTATAATATTGTTGTTTGAGCGTCTGGACGTGAGGAAAAATCTATTTCGCAGAATTGGGATTTTTTCCTCCGTCCTAGCGAATTAATTGCCTGTGATATTTTTCGGGTCGACAGAGCCGTCAACCCCCTACAACGCCTGCAATTAATTTGTTTCTCGGGCGGACACAAGGCCCTCCCCTACAACATTTGCAACAAATTTAATTATACAAATTACAATTTATCTTTTAATAAAATTCTTTAATCTTTTTATTACTGTTTCTTTTCCTAATACTTGCATTATTTCATATAAATCAGGTGTGTTATGTTTTGTAGTTAATGCTACTCTTATTACTGTACTAACATCTCCAACATGTCCTTTGTATTTTTCTGGTTCTTGCTTATATTCTTTTACCTCTCTTACATATCCTTTATGTTCAGATAAATCTTTTATTTTATTAAACCAAGTATCTTTGTCATCATTTATATCAAAATAATTTTCAATATATGAATTCAATATATCTTTTATCTCTTCCTTGTCATCTATTTTTTGGAACTCGTAATCATTCATTTTATTATATTCTTCTTCATACATGTATCTAATAATCTCTTTCACATCTGACCATTTGCTAATATCTTTTCTTGGTTTTGCTTTTCCTCTTTCTATATTTAAAACCTTAATTGAATAATCTTTGTTATCACTTAATAGCTTTTCAAGTTCTTTGTCGTACTTACTTGCCCATTTTAAAGTCTCATCATAAATCTTTTCTGCACTATATTTTGATATTACATTTTTAGATACGTCCAAAAGTTTTACCATATCAAAAACTGCTCCGCTTACACTCATTTTATTTAGTTGCAATTCAAATTCTGATATACTTTTATCTGGATTTGCTCTCCTCCAAGGCTCAAAATTAGAATTTGCAATATTAAGCAAGTATTCTACAACTGCGTCAGATGGAATACCTTGCTCATGATAAAAGCTTACTGCTGCTTCTGGATCTTTTCTTTTGCTAATTTTTCTTTTGCTTCCATTATCATCTTTCATTATTGTTGCAGTATGCGCATACTTTGGTGGTTTAAATCCTAATGCTCTAAATAGTTCTAAATGAAGTGGAAGTGATGATACCCATTCGTCTCCACGTATTACATGTGTTACTCTCATTAAATGATCATCTACTGCATGTGCAAAATGATATGTTGGAAGTCCATCTGCTTTTATTATAACTATGTCTTGGTCATTTTCTGGAAATTCAATATTTCCCTTTATACTATCTTTATGCTTTATTCTTCTATCTTCTCTTCCTTGAGATTTAAATCTTATAATATATGGAACTCCATCTTTAATTTTTTGTATTGCTTCATCTATAGGGAAATTTCTATATTTTGCCCATACTCCATAGTATCCTGGTCTAATTTTGGCAGATTCTTGTTTTGCTCTTATTTCTTCCAATTCTTCAGGCGTACAAAAACATGGATATGCTAATCCCTGTTTTATTAAGTGTTTAGCATAAGCCTCGTAAATATCTTTCCTTTCACTTTGTTTATATGGTCCATAATCTCCTATTTCTTCATTTTCAGATATCATACCTTCATCTGGAACTATATCAAATGCTTTTAGTCCATCTACAATTTGAGATACACCATTTTCTATTTCTCTTTTTTGGTCTGTATCCTCTATTCTTAAAATAAATACACCTTTTGACTGCTGAGCTAGTTTTCTATCTATTATACTTCCAAATAATCCACCAATATGTATAAATCCTGTTGGACTTGGTGCAAATCTTGTTACCATTGCACCTTCGTTTAAATTTCTTTCTGGATACTTTTCTTCGTAATATGATATTTCCTTTGCATTTGGAAAAATTAAATCTGCTAAATCATTAAAATCCATATTTTTTGATTACTCCCTTCATCTCATCTTCTTTTTCTTCCATTTGTTTCAATAATTCTAATTGAGCTTTAGCTCTTACTAAATTATGATTTTCTATATTTTCATCTACTGCAAAGTATACGTCTCCGTTTAAATAATCCGCTAAAAATCTTATAGTATTTTCATAAGTCATCATCCAAACTCCGAGTGGCAAACTTTCTAATTCCTCTTTTGTTATTATATCTTTGACTTCATCTAAAAAACCTTTAACATATGCTTCATATCTATTTATATCTACCTTAATTTTGCTTAAATCTTGCTCATCTTCTTTAGCTGTTGTAATTCCTGTTCTTAATCCTTCTCCAAAATCATATGCCAAAGCTCCTGGCATTACAGTATCTAAATCTATTAAGCATACTGCTTTATCTGTATCTTTATCAAATAATATATTACTAAGTTTTGTATCATTATGTGTAACTCTTAGTGGTATTTGTTTATTTTTTAATTTATCTGTAATTATACTGGTTTTACTTAATCTCTTTTCATCTGTTACAAAATCAATTACCTCTTTTGCAAGCTTAAATCTTTCTTTCCTATTTTCTAAATTTGCTTTGCTAGAAAGCGCTTCTCTTAATTGATCTACTCTATTTGGAGTATAATGAAATTTTGGAATAATTTCATATAATTCTTCTGCTGGAAAGCCGTCCAAATTTTTTTGAAATTTTCCTGCTGCTCTTCCTGCTTCTGTAAGTATTCCTAAATTTTCTGTAGTTAAATATGTTTTTGTATTATCTATGAATTCTTCCATTCTCCAGTTCTTATTATAAATATCATGTGGATCTCCATTAATTGTTTCTATCATTGTAATTGTAAGTCTATCTGTTGATTTGCCTTTTTCTTCTGCCTTTTTATTCATATATTTTGTTATTTTTTTTATATTTGTCATTAATTCTGGTAAATTTGGAAATACTTTTGTATTTACATACTGAAGAATATACTTTTTATTCCCTTCATCATTTGTTTTGCATGTTATACTATAAGTTCTATTGATATGTCCACTATTGCATTTTTCAACTTTTATTGGTTCTCCCTCTATTTTAAAGTTTTTAGCAATGCTTATAAGTTTTTCTTTATTCATAATTTTACCTCTTACACATAAAATTTGACTTTATCATTATACTATTTAAATGTAAAAAAGTAAAGAAAAAATAAGGAAAAAGAGGTCAGTCTCTTTTTCCTATTTATATTTATTTACATATTTATTTGGATGTTTATTATGAATTTATTCTTTCCATTGCTTTTATTGTGTTTTCTCTTGTTCCAAATGCTGTTAGTCTAAAGTATCCTTCTCCTGATGGCCCAAATCCAACTCCAGGTGTTCCTACTATTTGTTTTTCGTTTAATAGTTTATCAAAGAATTCCCATGATGTTAATTCTTCTGGAACTTTTAGCCATATGTATGGGGCATTTACTCCTCCATATGTTACAAATCCTGCTTTATTTAATCCCTCTCTTATTATTCTTGCATTTTCCATATAGTAATCTATGTTTTCTTTTATTTCTTTTTGTCCTTCTTCTGAATAAACGCTTTCTGCTGCTCTTTGTGTTATGTATGATACTCCATTAAATTTAGTAGACATTCTTCTACTCCACAATTTATTTAATTCTATTTCTTCATTTTTTGAAGTTTTGCATTTTAATTTTTTTGGAACAACTGTATATGCACATCTTACTCCAGTAAATCCTGCTGTTTTAGAAAAACTTCTAAATTCTATTGCAACTTCTTTTGCTCCTTCTATTTCATATATGCTATG
>CANQVU010000041.1 GCA_947627415.1 uncultured Clostridia bacterium
TTCTTTATATGTTAAATGTTCATTCCCAAAAACGACAGCAATATTATCAGGAGTTTTTTCTACCTGTTCTTCAAATAGTTGTACTATTGTTTTATCCTTTGGATAGTCTGCTTTTGTATCGTTAAATTCATATAATATTTTTCTTTTCTCATCTGGTGTAACTATTTCTATATCTTTTAATTTTATTTCATTATTTTCTAAAATTTGGTTAATAATATGCAAAATTCTAGCATGAATAGAACAAATATCATCAATCGTATATTTGCTGAGTAAATAATCATAAGCAATACTAATATCTCCTGTATCATCCATGTCATATAAATGTATATCTATATCATCAGATGTATTATTATTGCTAATCCACCTAGAGGTATATGGGATATTAAAGGTTTGCTTATTGTCTCTTGCATTTTGATAAGAGATTAAAACATTAAATAAATTAGGAATACTATTATCTTTAGTTCTTAAATCCTCTAATAAATATTGATATGGATATTTTTGATGTCTAAATATTTTTAAGAAGTCTACAGAAATATTAGATAAAAAATCCCCAAATAAGGTATCAGAATTTAAGGATACCTTAAATGGAACTATACTTATAAACATACCTGTAGTTTGTTTTTCCTTAAAATTTCCTCTATTTAAAACAGGTGTACCAATCACAAATTCATCTAAGCCAGAAACTCTAGACAAATATAGTGAAATTACACCCATAAAGAAATTAAAAGCAGATGCTTTTTTTTGTCTGCAAAAGTCATTTATTAAAGAGATTGTTTCTTTAGGTATTGTAAATAATTTTCTTTTAGAACTACAATCTAGTTCCTTAGAATTCTCCTGCTTTATACTAGGGATTGTAGCTGGTTCTGGAAGAGTTTCAAAAAGATTATTCCAAAATTCTTTATCTTTTTTAAATTTTTCACTATTTAAATATTCATTTTCAGAATTTATATATTCTACATAAGAGGGATTTAATTCTTCAGAAATTTCTCTATTGTTAATTAATGCATCGTAAAAATTCATTATTTCATCAACAACAAGACCTGATGTCCAGGCATCAGTAATTAAATGGTGTGCATTTATAACGAAACCACCATATCCATTTGGAAATTTGTATATTTTAAAATTAAATAAGAAATTATTTAAAGTTTCAAAAGGTGTATCACAAACAGACCTTTCTAAGGCTTTAACATCTTTTTCAGATTCAACTGGGACTATATCTACATCAAACTCAGAAAAATCATCCACATACTGCATAACAGTATCATCTTTTATCATAAATTTTAATCTGTAACTATCATTTTTTTTAACAAAAAGGTTTATTGCTTTTTTTAAAGCGCCAAAATCCACTTTTTGTGAAATGTCTACAGTACCAGCAACATTTTCGATTGGTGTTCCTTTATAAAATTCTTCTGTTACCCAAATTGATTTTTGGGGATTTGTTAAAGAATACATGGGCTTCGACATATAATCACCTTTACATTGTAATTTTCACGTTAATTTATATATTCAATATTTTCCAATATATACTTAATATATATCGTTAAATATCATATAAATCAACAATTCTACTAAATTGTAACATAAAATACAAATTATTGTAAACAGTTTGTAAAAAAGTTGTCAACAATAGACAAATTTTGACAGGTATAAAATTAAAATAAATTAATCTTATAGGATTAAAAATAGAAATAATAGGAAATGATAATATTAGAAAATTTGAGAAATTAAAATATTTTTAAAATTAAGGAGGAATGAATGTACAAATATAAAAAAAGACAAAGTAAATTAAAAAAAATAGTCATGTTATCTATACTAATAATAGCTGTAGCTACTATTAGTATATTTATATATGATATGTATGCAGATATAGATATATATTCATATGAACAATCGAATAGAAATACTTTAGCAGAGAGAGTTTTATATAATGAAGAAGAGGAAAACCAAACTGATGATATAACTAAAACTTTAGAACATACTATAGAATGTGTAGTTGGCATTTCAAAAATAAAGAATACAGGAAGTTCAATATTTTTAAATAATAGTACTTCTGACTTAGGATTAGGAACTGGAATGATTGTTTCAGAAAATGGATATATACTTACAAACTGGCATGTTGCTGGAGAGAAGTACAGTAATTGTTATGTGACAATTGAAAATGGGAAAGTAATTAATGGAAATGTTGTATGGGCAGATAAAGATTTAGATTTGGCAATTATAAAAATATCAGCTTCTAACTTAAAATATATTACAATGGGAGACTCAGAAAATATTAAAATTGGACAAAAAGCTTATGCTATAGGTAATCCAATAGGAGTTGAGTTTCAAAGAACAGTAACTTCAGGAATTATTAGTGGTATAAATAGAACAGTAAAAATAAATGATGAAAAAGAAGATTCATATATGGAAGATTTAATACAAACAGATGCAACAATAAACCCAGGAAATAGCGGAGGGCCACTTATTAATTCAAAAGGTGAAGTTATTGGAATTAATTCAGTAAAAATAACAGATGCTGAAGGGATTGGATTTGCTGTTCCAATAAATATTGTAAAACCAGTAATACAAAGTTTTTCAGAGAAAGGTGAATTTAAAGAGGCATATCTTGGGATATTTGCTTATGATAAAAGCGTAATTCCTTATTTAAATTCAAATATAGAATTTGATTCAGGAATTTACGTAGCACAGATTTCTGCAGATGGACCAAGCTATTCATCTGGATTAAAAATAGGAGATATAATAACTAAAATTGATGAATTAACAATAAATAAAATGAGTCAGCTTAGAAGCTATATTTACACTAAAAAAATAGGAGATGAAGTAAAACTAACAATACTAAGAAACAATAAAGAACGCAGCATAACTGTTAAGCTAGGGGAGAAGATTTAAACGAATGTAAAAGATAATAACAAAGAAATTCAGTTCTAATGTTATTATCTTTTATTATATTGATAAAAAAAATATAAAATGATAAAATTATAAAATATAAAATATAATAATAATATATAAAAATGGAGGGGATAAAAATGGAAGAGAAAGAAGAAAAAGAAAATACAGAAAAGGAGAAAAAAGTAAAAGAAACTAAAAAAACAGAAAAGTCAGAAAAAGCAAAAGAACCAAAAGAAGTTGAAAACACTAAAGAAGAGCAAATAAAAGAAGAGCCACAAGAGATTAAAGAGCCTGAAATACAACAAAAAGAACAAAAAGCAGAAGAACCTAAGAAGAATAGTAAACTTCCAATAATAATTACAAGCATTGTTTTAGGGGCTTTACTTCTTGTTGCTATAATAGTAGTAGGAGTAATTTTTGGATTTAAGTATTTGCAAGAAAACAAAACAGTTGGAACTGAATGGGGAGATACATATTATACATATTTAAAAGAAGCTATATCCGAAGATAGTGATATAGAAGATTATGGATTACAGAAGGGTATGAAAAATATAGAATTACAATTCATAGAAACTGAGCAAAAAAATCCAGTAATGGTTATGACTTATGACAAAGAAGATGAACAATATGTAAATTTATACAAAACGGATGAAAGTGGGAATGTAGATAAAGTTATATATACTGATCCAGCAGATGTAGAATTCTTATATAATATTGAAAACGAAGCATATTCTTGGTATCTACATACGGAAACTGATGAGCAAGATTCATATAAATCATTAAATGCTGTATTGGAAGACCCAGATAACAATGAAGCTGATTACACAATAAAAAAGGGAGAAGAAACAAAACAAGAAACTGTATCAGGAGATGAAATAACATTATCAAAATTTGATGAAACATTTGTAGAACCAGAAGTAGATACTGGGGATAAAGTAGACTTTTCAATAGCTCTAGAACCAAAAGAGTTGAGAGAAAATATAGAAAAAGGTGTAGAAGAATTTAAAAAACAAGATGAGATAATAACAGATGAAGTAAAATCTGAAACAGAGTCAAAGGTTGAAGAAGTAGAGGAAACAAAGAAATCTATAGAACAAGCAAAAGAAGAGGTAAAAAAAGAAGAAGAAAGGAAGAAAGCTGAAGAATTAGCTAAAGGATTAACAGTAGGAAGCGTTACTTTAAAATATGGCAAATATGTATCTGACGTATCTCAAATGGATAGTTCAATGTATGGAACTTTAATATTAAGACCAAATGGTGAATTCCATATAAAAGCAAATTGTGAAGGTGGTTATCCATATAAAACATTAGACAATGATGGTACATATAGAGTAAGTAAGGTAGAAAATTCTTTTGAATATTTTGATGGATTAACATTTACAACAGACAATGGTGTAACTTTTAGCCTTGAAGCACATTCAGGGGGCAGACTTAGTGACCAATGGCATGGATATACTTATGTAGGAAATGAATAAAAATAATATATTAAATAAATTTTCTCCGAATATATCGGAGGAAATTTATTTATATAATATGGCATAACAATCAAGAAAGGTTGGAGAGATGGATAGAAGGAAAAATAAAAGAGATATTAAATTAAAGGAATTAATAACTATAGTAATTATTATAGTTTTATTTATTGGATTAAATTATATCTGTAATAAATTTTTCAATAATTATGAAAATACTTTAGACATACCAGTTTCAAATTATAATAATATAGCAGAAATTCCGGAGTATTCTGGTCAAATTTATGTAGAAATTAATAATAATATTCCATACTTTAATGAACAAGACTATACAACTATTGCTTTCGAAAAATATAGTAATTTAGATAAAAAAGGTAGATGTGGCGCAGCTTACGCTAATATTTGCAAAGAAATTATGCCTCCAAAAGACGCAGAAAGGGGAGAAATTGGAGGAGTTAAACCAACAGGATGGGTGCAAAAAAGATATGATAATTTAATAAAAGATAAATATTTATATAATCGTTGTCATTTAATTGGTTGGCAACTTGCAGGAGAAAATGCAAATGAAAAGAATTTGATAACTGGTACAAGATACTTAAATACAGAAGGAATGCTACCATTTGAAAATGAAGTAGCTGAATACATATATGAAAATGAAAATAATCATGTATTATATAGAGTAACACCTATTTTTGAAGGAGATAATCTTCTAGCAAGCGGAGTTCAAATGGAGGCATGGTCAGTTGAAGATAAAGGGAAAGGACTCCATTTTAATGTTTATTGTTATAATGTGCAGCCAGGAATAGTTATTGATTATACTACTGGAGAGAGTCATGCAGAAGAATAAATTGTCAAAATCGTATAATTTACAATAAGCATTGTAAATTTATGGAAAACAATATATAATTATTCATAAGTTTAATTCTTAATACTATTAAATCGGGTAGTATATTTCCAATACAAAATACAATAAAAATAAAGGAGTGATTATATATTGAATTTAGATTTAATAAACAATTTATTTAATAATGCAAAAAACAACCAATTTGTTAAGAATTTTATAAGGGAATTATCTGGAGTTTTACAAAAACCAAATAAAAATATAAATCAGAATAATCTAAAACAAGAAGATGTTTTGTATCAAGTAGTAGAAATGGATCTGGATGGAGCATATTTGTATAATACTAACAATAATATAATATCAAAAGAGACTGATATATCAAAGGATTTTTTAGATGAAATAGGAAATGACACAGTATTAAGATATAAAAATGGAGAATATATTATCGAAGAAGAATTAACACAAAAATTTATGAATAGTTTAGTAGATATTAAAGAATATAAAGAAATACAGGATAAATTTTTAAAAGAAAGTAATATATTGCAAAATGGCGAAAATACGAGATATAAAATAGAAGAACGAAAGAGCGACTATTCCATATTAAGCTTTGGAGAAAATAACGAAAGCACAATAAAAGTACCGAATGCACTTATACCATTTTGGGCGAATAGTAATGATAATTTGTATTTTCAAAATGGGAAATTTAATAGAGAATAACGAGGAAAAAGGGGACAGACCCCAAAATCCTATTTTTATTCACCAATATCTATTAACTAGAATATAGATAGATGAGGTGAAAGCAATGAATTATAAATATTATACTTCAAATAATAATGGTCAAGATGATTATGGATTAAAATACATAGATAATCAAGGATATGGATTAATATGTAAAGATTACAAATTAGAATTTCCACCACAACATCAAGATACACAACCAGGAATGGAATATTTAATGGTTCCAAGACCAATATTTAATAATCCATATTACAGAGGATCTGGAAAACTTATGAACAAAGTTGCAATTATAACAGGGGGAGACTCTGGAATAGGAAGAGCAGTTGCAGTTGGTTTTGTAAAAGAAGGAGCAAACGTAGTAATTGCATATTATAACGAACATAAGGATGCAGAAGAAACAAAAGATTTTATCGAAAGGCTTGGAGGAACATGCCTACTACTTGCAGGAGATATTAAAGATACGAACTTTTGTGACAAAATTGTAGATGAAACAATGAAGATATTTGGAAGAATTGATATATTGGTAAATAATAGTGCAGTTCAATATCAACAAAAAAGTTTATTAGATATAACAGATGAACAATTTGATTTAACAATGAAAACAAATATATATTCTATGTTTCACTTAACTAAAAGAGCATTAAAACATATGAAACCAGGTGCAAGCATTATAAATGTAACTTCAATAACTACCTTTCAGGGAGAGCCAGAACTAATAGACTATGTAACTAGTAAAGGTGCAATAGTAGGATTTACAAGGTCATTAGCCACAAACTTAGCAGCAAAAAACATAAGAGTAAATGCTGTATCGCCAGGAGTATTTTGGACGCCACTTCAACCAGCATGTTGGGAAGCAGAAAAGATACCAACGCTTGGTTCAGATGCACCAATGGGTAGAGCGGGGCATCCTTACGAAATAGCGCCACTATTTATATATTTAGCAAGTTCAGACTCATCATATGTTACAGGTCAAGTAATGCATATTAATGGAGGTCAATTTAAAGGATAATTAAAAAGGTCAATAAAATGGTGTATACTAAAAGGACCATCTAGGGTAATTGCAGTAGATAGAGTAGGGTACAGATTGCAACATGCAAAAAGCTATGGTGCAGAGATATTAAATTTTGAAGAGTACGATGAAACAGGAGCTTACATTAAAGAGATAACACATGGCGGAGTAGATTGTGTAATAGACTGTGTAGGATTAGATGGTAAAATGTCAGCAATGGGAAAAGTTGAAACAGCTTTAAATTACAAGGCGGTTCTAAATTGGCTATTGAAATTGCTAAACAAATATTAGAAAAAAGACAGGATTTTGATTATTTGTTGGGAAGGCCATTAAAAATAAGTTTAGAAGGTAATGAAATTAGAGTTGGAGGATATAATCATGATAATGGGCAAGGCTTAGCACAAAGAGTCATATCAAATTGTAGAAATATAAATGATATTGGAAAAGATGCTTTAAAAAAAATTGAAATACAAGTAGAAAAAATACAAAAACAAATTCAAGCAGAAGTAGCAAAAAAACAAAAAGAAAAAGCAAGACAAGCTACTGTAGAAACAACATCATCACCATCAAGAAGTGGATTAGATTATTTAAGAGTACCTCAATCAGAATTTCAACCAGTAAGAAGATTAATAGAGAAAACAGGATATGATATAAGTGAAGAAACACTAGAATTTATTAAAAGTGTTGAAAATCAAGCATATCCAGAAGAAATGAAAGTTATGCAAGATATAGAATGTGCAGAAGAATTAGAAGATATTTATAATTATTATTTATCCGAACTTACTATTGCAAGAAATAGAGATTGGTATATTATTTATGGAGAAGATGAAGATTCTATTGAAATAGTTGATATAGCATCACTACCAACAAGAGATAGCATAGCAAGTCAAGAGATTCATAATTATATAACAAGAGTTATAAATCAAAAAGCACATAATGCTAATAAACCCGTAACTTTAAATGCTAAGGAAGATACTTCTTATAGAATGATACAGAGAATGGTATCAAACGGAGAATATGAAATATTAGAAGATGAAATAAATACTTGGGAAGATAATGATGAAATTGTAATGCACAATTTAGTATTAAAACCAATTATACAAAGAAATTTAGATGATAGAGATGAAATTGAATAAATAGTTGCAAATGAAGTATATAATTTAAAAGTAAGTAATTCATTTGATATTATTTAAAAAACTAGGTACATAAATGACCTAGTTTTTTATGTTATTAAATTTATAAGAAATGATAGATTTAACTAAAATTTGAGAAAAAATTTTATAATACTGCTCCTAAAACAAGTATACCTATATTATCATTATAAATTTCATTAAACTGAGAAATTGGAAGTGGGTTTTCTCCGAATACCTGCTTCTATTGTATACCCAGGTCTTCTGTAATTTTGAATAAACCAATCTTTGTATCCTGCAAAACTTGAATTATATGGCACATCAGCTAATCTATAACCACTAACACTTGCAAAAGTTTCTCCAATTTGCTCAGCTTCAGCTGGAGTATAATTTTGAAATTCCCAATAAATTTCTTTACCTTGTGTATGATATGCAAGAATTAATCTAAAATTATGGAAAAGTGTAAAGTTATATAGTGCAATAGATTCAGGAGCAACAAGAGGCCCGAGTTCCTACATAATCACGAGGTGCAGGAGAGGTAAATCCTTGTGCAAATTTAATTCTTCTAGCTTCTTCCCATCCTGCTGGAAATTGAAGATTTAAATCCACACCTCTCGTGTTTAAAATATACCAACCACAAAGAGAATTTAATAAAATGCAGTAATCATCTATATTACAGAGTATTTCGATATTAAAGAAATATTCTGTTTTTTTATGCAAAATTACTGCTAGAATTGGAGTGGTAAAAATGAAAGATAAGGTTGGATATTATTCGATAATTCCATCAAGAATTTTATATAATAAAGAATTAAAAGCAAATGAGAAATTGTTATATGCAATGATGACTTCACTTGCTTGTAAAGAAGGATTTTGTTTTGCAACTAATAATTATTTTGCAGAAGAATTAGGAGTACATCCTAAAACAGTTTCAACTTGGATTTCGGATTTAAGAGATAAAAATTTTATAAAAGTTGATCTTATAAGAAATGAAAATAAACAAATAATTCAAAGAAAAATTTATATAAATGATGTAACCTATCCATTAAATAATGGATACTTATATCAATCAAAAAATGGACAGGCTATCCATCAAAATATGGAAGATAATATTATAAGAAATAATATTAAAAATAATACTAAAGTACAGAAGAAATATGTTTCAAATTATACAAATCAAAGACAATATTCAGAGGAATTTTTAAATAGTTTGTATGCAAATTTTAAATGAATTTTATCCGTTTTTTTAATAAAATTATTCTAAAAAGTAATAAAAATTATGACTCCCAGAGGGCTAAAAAGGGTATTAGGGATTTTTCCCTAAACAGCGATTTGTGGTCCAACGGA
>CANQVU010000042.1 GCA_947627415.1 uncultured Clostridia bacterium
TCTGATATTCTAATTGTAACTAAATCTGGATCTGGAAAATATCTATAATCTTGTGCATCTTCTTTATCTCTCATTGGGAAAGTTTTTCCAGATACGTCATCCCATCTTAATGTTTCTTGATCTATTTTTCCGCCATCTTCTAAGACTTCTATTTGTCTTTCTGCTTCGTAATCTATTGCTCTTACTATAGACCTAAATGAGTTCATATTTTTCATCTCTGTTCTAGTTCCAAATTCGCTTGCGCCTTTTTTCCTAACAGATACGTTAACATCTGCTCGAAGTGACCCTTCTTGCATTTTACAATCTGATACTTCTATATATTCTAGTATTGATTTTAATTTTTTCAAATATAAATCTACTTCTTCACTACTTCTTAAGTCAGGCTCTGATACTATTTCTATTAGAGGTACACCTGCTCTATTTAAATCAACTAAGCTTCCTCTTCCATAATCATCATGATTTAGTTTTCCTGCATCTTCTTCAATGTGTATCCTTGTAAGTCCTATTTTTTTCTTTTCTTCATTTACTTCTATCTCTACATACCCATGCTCACAAAGTGGCATATCATATTGTGATATTTGATATGCTTTTGGCAAATCTGGATAAAAATAGTTTTTTCTATCATTTTTACTTACATCTGCTATTTTGCAGTTTGTAGCAAGTCCTGCCTTTATAGCATACTCTACTACTTTTTCATTTAAAACTGGAAGTGTACCAGGCATTGCCATACATACTGGACAACAATGGGTATTTGGCTCCCCTCCAAATTCAGTAGGACAAGAACAGAATATTTTTGTTTTTGTAGATAATTCGCTATGAACTTCTAGTCCTATAACTATTTCATAATCTTCTCTTGACATAGATTTCCTCCTTATTTTTTAAATGTTGGCTTATGATTTTCTCTAAATTTAGCTTGTTTTTCATATGTATATGCTGCTCTAAGTATTGTTTCTTCATCAAAATGTTTTCCTATTAATTGCATACCAATTGGCATACCAGTGCTATCTACTCCACATGGAATTGAAATGCCTGGAAGTCCTGCAATATTAACAGTTACTGTGCACAAATCTGCTAAGTACATTTCTAATGGATTATTAGATTTAGAACCTATTTCATAAGCTACAGTTGGTGATGTTGGTGTTAATAGTACATCATACTTTTCAAATAATTTTTCAAATTCCTTTCTAATTATAGTTCTAACTTTTTGTGCCTTTTTATAATATGCATCATAATATCCTGAAGAAAGAACATAAGTACCAAGAATTATTCTCCTTTTTACTTCTGCTCCAAAGCCTTCACTTCTTGAATTTCTATATATATCTTTTAATGAAGCAAAATTTTTAGTACGATATCCATATCTTATTCCGTCAAATCTTCCTAAATTTGAACTTGCTTCTGCACAAGCAATTATATAGTAAACTGCTAAAGATTCGTCTGCAATATCTAATGAACACTCTTCTACTATAGCTCCCATTTCTTCATATTTTTTAATTGCTTCTTTTACAGATTTTTTTACTTCTTCATTTATACCATCTCCAAAATATTCTTTTGGAACACCTATTTTTAATCCTTTTACATCTTCCTTTAGAGCCTTAGTATAGTCTTTTTTCTCTATATCTACTGATGTAGAATCTCTTTCATCATGTCCTGCAATCAAGTTTAAAAGCATTGCACTATCTGTTACATCTTTTGTAATTGGTCCTATTTGATCAAGTGAAGAAGCAAATGCTACTAATCCATATCTTGATACTAAACCATAAGTAGGTTTTAAACCAACTACACCACATAAAGAAGATGGCTGACGAATTGATCCACCTGTATCTGATCCTAATGCCCATGGTACCATATTTGCAGCTACTGCAGCAGCAGAACCACCACTTGAACCTCCTGGTACTGTATTTAAATTCCAAGGATTTCTTGTTTTTTTAAATGCAGAGTACTCTGTTGAAGCTCCCATTGCAAATTCGTCCATATTAAGTTTTCCTAAATATATCATATTTTCCTGATTTAATTTTTCTATAACTGTTGCATTATATGGAGCAACAAAATTTTCTAACATTTTAGAACTACATGTTGTTTTACTTCCTTTAATACACATATTATCTTTTATTCCTATTGGAATACCTGCAAATTTTGTATTTCTTTCTTTAATTGTTTTTACCTTTTCTAAAGCCTCTTCATCTGAAATAGTTACAAAAGCTTGTACATCTTTTTCTTTATCATTTATTCTATCTACATAGCTTTTTGTTATATCTTCTAAACTTATTTCATTATTGTCCAATTTTTCTAATAATTCATGAACAGTTAATTCATAAAGTTCCATTAAAACTCTCCTTTCAAATTTTATTATTACATAAATTGTTGTTTGTTTTATTTATTACTGTAAAATAGTTTAATATAATTTTTTCAAGACGTCCTTCTTCACAAAAATTATTATTTCATAATAATTTTGGATTCGAAGCTCCTATTTCAAAAATTATATTTAAACTATTTTACTAATCAAATTAATTTAAAAACAATTATACAAATTACAATTTGTCTTATTTATTTAAATAACCTTAGGAATCTTAAACATATTATCCTCTTGCTCAGGTGCGTTTTGTAATAGAATATCTCTATCACCAAATATCTTTATTTCATCTTTTCTAAACACATTTGAATTGTTTACAGTTCCTATTGATTCTTCAATATTTTCTGTATTTACACTATTTAATACATCTACAAAGTTTAATATGTCTTGTAAGTTCTTTGCATATTCATCAATCTCATCATCTTTGATATTAAGATCCGCAAGTTTAGCTATATGCAATATTTCATCTTTACTAACAATCATTAATCTACTCTCCTTCTTACATAATTTAACTAATGCGTTTATTATATAATTTTTAATTAAAAAAAACAAGACTACAAGTCTTGTTTTTCAAATTTTTTACAACTTATATTATTATTTATACCAACTTGGAATTGTAAATAATGATACATTTAATACTTTTAAGAATAAGAATAATAAAAATGTTATTAATAAACTTACTATCCCTAAAGTTAATCCTGCTTTTGCCATTCCTTTATTTGGTCTTTTTAATCCTAGTAACCCAAAACCAATTGCAAGTATTCCAAGTGCTATTGAAATTACTATGAATTCAATTGATAATAATGAGATAATACCTGTAACTAAACTAGCTACTCCAAACCCATTTATACTTTCTTCGTTATTCGTTTTCTTCTCTTCCATATTTATCACTCCCTTCTCTTTTATTTTCATATATAAATAAACCTATACCTATTATCAATAAAATAATACTAATCCATTGTGATGTAGATAATCCCAATAAAATTCCTCTTGCTACATCTCCTCTGTAAAATTCTAAAACAAATCTTACTATACTATATAGAATTGCATACAATGATACTGTTTTATATGTTCCTACGTATTTTTTATAAGTTAATAGTATTATTATAAAAATAATTAAATTACATATACTTTCTATTATTTGAATTGGAAATAATGGTATGCCTGTTGGTGCAAATTGTGTATTATAAAATGTTATACTCCCAAACCCATGATATTCTTTTCCATAACAACATCCTGCACATAAGCATCCTAATCTTCCAATACTATGAAATATTGGTACTGTTGGTATTAATATCGCACTTAATTTTTTAAACGAAATCTTAAATAATTTTGAATATACTAATATTCCTAAAATTCCTCCAATTAATCCACCATAAAAAACAAATCCTCCTTGAAAAAGATTTGGTATTAGGGTTTTGAAATCTATAGTATTAAAATTATGAATTATATATGGAATAACTGTTAATATATAAAGTAATTTTGCACCTATTGCAATTCCAATTAATGCAAACATTGAACAATAAAAAATATCTTCTTTTTTTATATCATAAAATTTTGAAAAATAAAATATTCCAAACGATATGGCCACTACTATTCCTAAAAAAGCTAATACTCCATATGTAGGATATATCTTCCCAAAAACATTAATATATGGTAACATAAATTTATCCTTTTTTAAAATTTTTAAGCATGCAAAAGCGCATGCTTAAATTCTAATATTATGAAAGTGATGATAATGCACAAGCTGTATTTCCAACGCAAGCTGCACAAGCAACTAACACTATTGCTGTTAGTACTATACCTATTATTGATAGTACTATACCTGCTGTAGCCATTCCTGTAGATTGTTTCTTTTTTGCAAGAATTCCTAAAACAAGTCCTACTATTCCTACTATTAATCCTACAATATTTAGTCCTCCTATAAATGAACAAACTACTGAAATAATACCTAATACTAATGATGCTACTGCCATTTTATTTACCTCCCTTTTATTATTTATATTTCATATTATGTCATAAAAATATATTTTTGTCTAGCCTTTTTTATTTTATTTTGTCAAACTTTGTTGTTATAAATATATATATAAAATAGTTTTCTTATATTATTGCAAATTATTTTATTTTATAGTAAACTAAATTAAACTTATTAATTTAATTATATTATTTGGTGGAGGTTTTTATGTTAGATATTAAGTTTTTAAGAGAAAATCCTAATTTGGTTAAGGAAAATATTAAGAAAAAATTCCAAGATAATAAATTGGGCTTAGTAGACCAAGTTATTGAACTTGATAAAAAATACAGAGAATTTCAACTACAAGGTGATACATTAAGAATGGAACGTAATTCTATTAGTAAAGAAATTGGTAATTTAATGCGTGAAGGCAAAAAAGATGAAGCAGAAAGTGCTAAGTCTAAAGTAAATGAAATTAATTCTAAATTAGAAAATATAGAAAAAGAAACTGATGAATATAGTAATAAAATAAAAGAAATTATGATGAAAATTCCAAATATGATTCATGAGTCTGTTCCTATCGGTAAGGATGATACAGAAAATGTTGAAATACAAAAATATGGTGAACCTATAATCCCAGATTATGAAATACCATATCATACAGATATAATGGAAAAATTATCTGGTATTGATTTAGAATCTGCTCGTAGAGTTGCTGGTAATGGATTTTATTATTTAATAGGAGATATAGCAAGACTTCATTCTGCTGTTATATCTTATGCTAGAGACTTTATGATAAATAAAGGATTTACTTATTGTGTCCCTCCTTTTATGATTCGTAGCGATGTTGTAACAGGTGTTATGAGTTTTGCAGAAATGGACGCAATGATGTATAAAATAGAAGGTGAAGATTTGTATTTAATAGGCACAAGTGAGCACTCTATGATAGGAAAATTTAAAGATCAAATTTTACCAAAATCAGAAATTCCTTATACAATGACATCATATTCTCCATGTTTTAGAAAAGAAAAAGGTGCTCATGGTATCGAAGAAAGAGGTGTATACAGAATACACCAATTTGAAAAGCAAGAAATGGTTGTTGTTTGTGAACCAGAAGATAGTTATGAATGGTATGATAAAATGTGGTCATATACAGTAGAATTATTTAGGAGTTTAGACATCCCTGTTAGAACACTTGAATGTTGTAGCGGTGACTTGGCAGATTTAAAAGCAAAATCTTGTGATGTAGAAGCATGGAGCCCAAGGCAAAAAAAATATTTTGAGGTTGGAAGTTGTTCTAATATGACAGATGCACAGAGCAGACGTCTTGGAATTCGTATAAAAGGAGAAAAAGGAAACTATTTTGCGCACACTTTAAACAATACAGTTGTTGCACCACCTCGTATGCTTATAGCATTCTTAGAAAATAACTACAATAAAGATGGAAGTATTAATATTCCAGAAGTTTTAAGACCTTATATGGGAGGAACCTCTAAAATAGTTCCAAAAAAATAATTAAATAAATTGTAATTTGTATAATTGTTTTTAAATTAATTTGATTAGTAAAATAGTTTAAATATAATTTTTGAAATAGGAGCTTCGAATCCAAAATTATTATGAAATAATAATTTTTGTGAAGAAGGACGTCTTGAAAAAATTATATTAAACTATTTTACAGTAATAAATAAAACAAACAACAATTTATTTAACAGAAAGGAAATTAAAATGATAGTTAAAAATCCTCAATTTGAAATATCAGCTGTTAGTCCAAAACAATATCCTAAATCAAAACTTCCTGAAATTGTTTTGGTTGGTAAATCTAATGTGGGTAAGTCTTCTTTTATAAACACTATGATTAATAGGAAGAACTTAGCTAGAACAAGCAGTGAGCCTGGAAAGACAAGACAAATTAACTTTTATAATATTGATAATAATTTCTATTTTGTTGACTTGCCAGGATATGGATATAGTAAAATGAGTAAACAAGAGCAAGTAAAGGTTGGAAATTTTATTGAGCAATATCTACAAATCAGAAAAGAAATTGTACTTATTATATTTTTAATTGATATAAGGCATAATCCTACTGAAAATGATAAACTTATGTATGATTATATAATTAACAAATCAGGAAATCATCCTTGTATAATTATAGCGAATAAAGCCGATAAAATAGCATACACAAAAGTAGATTCAAGAGTTTCTGAATTGCAAAATATATTAAACCCATTAAAAGATATACCTTTTCTTCCCTTTTCTGCTGAGAAGAAAAGTTATTGTGAAAATGCTTGGGAAGAAATTGAAAAGAGGATTTTGGGGACAGACCCCTAAATCCTTAAATTTTGTCAAAAAGAGGATTTAGGGGTCTGTCCCCAAAATCCTCTTTTATAATGCAAATTTTAATTATATTTTACTTCTACCAAATATAAGCCATGTGCAGGAAGCGTTTTTCCAGCTTTTGTTCTATCTTTTGATTTTATAATTTCTGGTATTTCGTCTGCTTTTATTTTTCCGAAGTCCCACATCTACTAATGTTCCAGATATAATTCTTACCATATTATATAAAAAGCCATTACCTGTAAGTTCTATAAAAATTCTATCACCTTTTTCTAAAACTTCTGCTTTATATATTGTTCTTATGCTACTTTTGCTACTTGTTCCACTTGCTTTAAATGCTTTGAAATCGTGCTCTCCTTCAAAATATTTTACTGCTTTTTTCATTTCTTCTACATTAAGCTCTATTGGAATATAACATTCTAAATCTCTATATATTGCTGTGCCTTGTTTAGAGTTATTTATTATATATCTATACGTTTTTTTCTTTGCATTATATCTCGAATGAAATCTATCATCTACTTCTTCTGCTTGTTTTACAACAATACTCTTTTTTAATTTTGAGTTTATTGCTATTGCAAATTTTTCAATAGGCAAATTACTATTTGTTTTGAAATTTGCAATTTGCCCGAAGTGCATGAACCCCTGCGTCAGTTCTTCCTGATGCAATTAGCTCTACTTCTTCCCCTGTTATTTCTTTTATTGCATTTTCTATCTCGCCTTGTATATTCAATTTGTTTGGCTGTTTTTGCCACCCATTAAATTTTTTCCCATCATATTCTATTGTTAATTTTATATTTCTCATTATACTACTCCATTTAATTTTTTTGATTTTACTATTTACTTTTTGTAAAAATATGTTATAATAAATTTAGAAATAGGAAGCCACAAAAAGTGGTTGCCATTAGAAAATGATTTTTAGGTACATTCTCTAACGGTCAAGCAGAGAATGTGCCTTTTTTATTGTTTGCTTATAACTATAGCCAAAGCTATAATTAAGGCAAATGCTATAATGGTTGTAATAATCCATGCTGTGGTAAGTAATATTATAATATGTAATAAATATTCTTCTATCATTAGCATCACCTCCTTATCTTATGTATGAGGAGATGACAACCACATTTCTGCTTTTTCCTATTTCGCTATTATTATACAGAAATTGGAAATATTAGTCAATGCTTTTTTGACAATTTTATTTGATCAAAGATATAAAAATCAGAAACGATTATTATGTTTCTGATTTTTCGTTTTTTGATTTATTTCTTTTTATTTTTTCTTTCCACTTTGCTCTTCTCTTCTTTAGATTCTCATTTCCAAATCTTTTTGTTACAATATTTTTTATTAATATTTGTTTCAATGCATCTTCTTTTACATCCATTATTAGTGTTCCATCTTTAGCTATTGATATTTTTCCTGTTTCTTCTGATACAACAACTACTACTGCGTCTGATTCTTGTGCCATTCCGTACAGCTGACCTATGCCTTGTTCCAAGTCCTTTAGATATGTTTTTATCATTAGATAGTGGCAACAAACATGCTGCTGATTTTATTTTGTTTTCACTAATTATTACTGCACCATCATGAAGTGGTGTTTTAGGGTTAAATATATTTACTAATAACTGTGGAGATATTTCTGCATCCATTATTATTCCTGTTTCTACTATATCTTGAAGTTTAATATCTCTTTCTATAACTATTAATGCACCTGTTTTACTTTTTGCAAGTTCTGTTGCTGCAATTACAATTTTATATATATTTTCTTTTGTTTTTGTTGCAATATCTTTATCTATTCCAAAAAATCTTGTTAATTTACTTGTCCCGTAATTGTTCTAGTGCACGTCTTAATTCTGGTTGAAATATTATAATTAAAAGTATTACTCCATACGTCATAAATGATGTTAGTATATAATTTAAAATATGAAGTTCTAAAACTGAACTTAATAATGTGAAAATTATTAAAAACAATATTCCTTTCATTAATTGCCATGCTCTAGTCTCTTTAACTATTTGTATTAACTTTATTGCTAAAAATAATACTATTGCAACATCAATTATTAGCATAATTATCTTTAATGGATTTTCCCTTAGCATATTTAAATAATTAATTATATCCTCACCTGTGAATTCTAGGGTCGGTGTAAATAATGGATTCTTCATTAGTACTCCTTTTCAAAGCTCAAAGAGTTTTGTATTCTTAATTCTTCACTATTGATACTCTATACTATTGTGCCACTAAATACCAAATTAATGTAAATGCTACACTTAGTACCATAAGTCCTGCTAAAATTCCTGCTACTATTCTTGTTATTAATTTTTGTTTATCTATTTTCTTTTTTGCCATTTGTGTTTCACTCCTTTAA
>CANQVU010000043.1 GCA_947627415.1 uncultured Clostridia bacterium
GGCGCAATAGGGCTCGAACCTATGACCTCCTGCTTGTAAGGCAGATGCTCTACCAGCTGAGCTATGCGCCCATTTTTTGTGACGAAAATAAGTATACTAGATTTTAATAAATCTGTCAATACTAATTTTTAATTTTTTTGATTTTTTATATTTTAGAATAGAATTTTATAGATAAATTGCAATTTGTGGAGTTAAATTAATTGCAGACATTGTAGGGGTCGCCGAGGGAGGCGACCCTCAATTAGAAAATTTGTGAAGTTTCGGGTCGTCCAAGGGTGTGACCCCTACGGATTTGAAATTTTGAACAAACAATAATTTATTTAATTAATAAGATAACCCTCCACTATAATAATAATTCATCATCCATGAATTTATATCAAATGATTCATGAGTTTCTGGCTCCCCATACTCTACTCCAAATGTATCTACTGTTACGTTAGATATAACTGGTGGATTTACAGGCTTTGTTGTTTTTGTTTTTTCTCCAGTTTCTTCATCTGTTTCTGTAGTTGTTTCTAAGGCTTTTATTTTATCAATAATTTCCATTCCTTCTATTACTTTTCCAAATGCTGTATAGTATCCATTAAATGCTTCTACATCTTCTGCAGTTATAAAAAATTGTGCATATCCAGAATTATATCCTTTTTCTATTAAGTCAGCACTTAAAGAAGAATAATATGTAAAGTCTTGTCTTGCAAGACCTAAAGTTCCTCTTTCAAATTTCATTTCATTATTGTATCCATTTTCTTTGAATTCTCCATTTATACTTTGTTCAGTCTGTCCTGTTCCATTTCCAGCTTTATCTCCACCTTGTATCAATGTTTCTTCTACTCTATGAAATGTTAATCCATTATAATACCCTTCATTTATAAGTTTTATAAAGTTCTTTACTGTATTTGGTGCCATATCTGGATAAAGTTCTATTTTAATTGTTCCATAATTTTTTATTTCCATAGAAACTATTGGTCTTTTTAAGCTATATGTATCTTTTTGATAATATCCGTATGCTAGGAATCCTCCCAAAATTAATACAAAAATTAGCAAAATTATACTTAAAATTAAGCCATTTTTTTTCATGTTATTCCTCCTCTAAAATTAACTGTTCATTATCAGCTTTGTGTATTTATTTCTGTTAATATTTTTCCGTTAGAATTATTTAATAACTCTATCATATTTAAATCTTTCTGATTCATGCTGTCTACAGATACCCATATCCCTGTAAGTTCAGTACCATTTTCTGAAATAAACTTTTGATTTACAGTCCATTCTTTATCTATATATGTATTATCTGTAGCAATATTTGAATTACCTTTTATAAATTTAATTTCTGCATTATTTGTATCAGAATTTGTTCTATATGCGAATCTAGGTATCCATACATAGTTTAATCCATCTATATCTTGAGCATATGCCCATAAATCAGAATTTTCTCCATAGTTATATGATTGTAAATCTAAGTTAGTTTTAGGTTTATTAGTTAAGGTAATTTTAATTCTTTTTTCTATACTATTATCTATATTAGTATTATCTTGAAGTTTAAAAACATAGTAACCTGCTTTTGAGATATTAGTTGTATATTTTTGATTTTTTTCTGTACAATTTGTTATAGTTTTCCAATTGCTTGCATTCCCTTCCAAATCAGCTTCTGCAAAGCTTAGTGTTCCATTTGATATACTAATATTATTAATTGATATAATAGTGTTCAATCCATCTACAGAAGATTTCGTTTCAAAAGTCAAATCTCTATCTTTAGAACTATTATTAATTATAGTTTGTCCATTAGGTAGCATGTACTGTGTGTAATATGTTTTTCCTTCATACTCTATCCCACTAATACTTACTATTTCTCTTGTTTCAAAATTAACCATAATTGCATCTTGAATATCTTCTACATCCAATATATCTATAATGTTATCAACAGTAAATACTTTATATGCATACACATTGTTTGTTGTTACCTCTCCATTCTCAAATGCATAGTTAATTGCGTTTTGTTCTTCTTGGCTTGTTATTGATTTTAAATTTAAACTATTTAATTCCTCTGCATTCAAAGTACTTACCAGATCATCAATTTTTGCTTGTAATAATTGCATTTGATTAACAAAATGATTTACTTTAGAATTTTTGTAAGCATTAATCCCTGTATATGCAGTTACAGAAGCTAATATTAACATTATAATAACTGTCATTATTAACGCAATTAAAGTAATTCCTTTATTATCTTTAGTTATATTTTTCAAACTAACACCCCTATATCATATTAAATCATTAAATTATCAAAAACAAATTGCTCTTGCATTCTTCTCAATGCTTGTTTTATTGTTCTTGCTCTTACCTCACCTATACCTTCTACTTCGTCTAACTTATCTACATCTGCAAGTAATATATGTTGAAATGATTTAAAAGTTTTTACTAAGTTTGTGACAATATTATTTGGCATTCTAGGTATTTTATTTAAAATTCTATACCCTCTCGGATAAACTGCAACTTCTTCATAGTTATCGAATTGTTCATATCCTAATGCCTTTGCAATTATATTTGATTGAACAAATTCGTCTTGTGAAGAGTTTTGTATTGTATGTAATATTTTTTCAGCTACCAATCTTCTACTTGGAGCTATATAATCTTTTACTATCAAGATTTCTTCTTGTGGTAAATCTTCAATAAGTTCTTCTAATTGCATTTTTACTAAAACTCCATCTTCACCTAGCTCATATATTGAACGTTGTACTTGTTCTGCTACTCTTCTTACCATTTCTGCTCTTTGAATACAAGTAATTACATTATCTAAAGTTACTATATCATTAAATTCATATTCATTTAAAACTTTTAATTTAGAATCAAATACTTTTTTATAGTTTTCTAATGTTTGCAATGCTTGATTTGCTTTAGTTATTATTTTACTACTATCCTCTATAGTATATCTAAAATCTCCTTTAAAAACAGTTATTATATTTCTTCTTTGCGAAATACTTACAACTAATTCATCTGTTTGCTTAGCAGTACGTTCGGCTGTTCTATGTCTTGTTCCAGTTTCTTCTGTTGTAATTTTAGATGATGGTATTATTTGAGTATTAGCTAAAAGTATTCTTTTTAAATCTTTGCTTAAAATAATTGCTCCGTCCATTTTTGCAAGCTCATATAGTCTTGCAGGTGTATATTCCTCATCAATTTTAAATCCACCATCAACTATATCCATTATTTCTTTTGAATCTCCTATTATAATCAATGCACCAGTTTTAGCTTTTAATATATTGTCTAAACCTTCTCTAAATTTAGTTCCTGGAGCTATAATCTTTAGTATGTTAATTAGTGTTTCATCTTTATTAATTTTATCAGCCAAACTCTCACCTCACTTGTTCCAAAAGGAACGTTTATTTATAGGACATTTTGTCTCATTTTGCAAAGGCATCCATTCTATTTTAATCCTAAGCATTTCATTGCTTCTATTATATTTTTCACACCTATTATATCTAATTTATATTCATCTTTCAATAGTTTTTTATTGCTTTCTGGAATTATACATCTTTTAAAGCCTAACTTTTCTGCCTCTTTGATTCTTTTTTCTATCATATTTACACTTCTTACTTCTCCAGTTAACCCAACTTCCCCTATTGCTATAGTGTCATTTGGTATACTAATATTTTTAAAGCTAGAGCTTGAAGCAAGTACTATTCCTAAGTCTAGGGCAGGTTCATTAATTCTAATTCCTCCAACTACATTTAAATACACATCTTGATTTCCTAGAGGCATGCCTGCTCGTTTTTCTAAAACTGCAATTAATAAAGTAAGTCTATTATAATCTATTCCATTTGCAGTTCTTCTTGCCATACCAAATACACTTGTTGCAGTTAAAGCTTGAAGTTCAACAAGAATTGGTCTTGTTCCTTCCATACTTGCAACAACTATTGAGCCTGAGGCGTTCTCATTTCTTTCAGATAGCAATACTGAAGATGGATTGCTTATTTCACACATTCCAGAATCTTTCATTTCAAACATTCCTATCTCATTTGTTGATCCAAATCTATTTTTTACTCCTCTTAATATTCTATATGAAAAATATCTTTCACCTTCTAAATATAGTACAGTATCTACCATATGTTCTAATACTCTTGGTCCTGCTATGTTTCCATCTTTTGTAACATGTCCAATAATTATTGTTGTAATAGCCTCTTGTTTACACATTTTCATTATTCTAGAAGTTATTTCTCTTACTTGGCTAACACTCCCCGGACCTGATGTTATTTCATCTGAATACATTGTTTGTATTGAATCTATAATTACAAGTTTTGGAGTTGTTTGGAGAATTGCATCTTGTATTACATCTATATCTGTTTCTCCTAGAAATATTATGTCATCATTATTAATGCCAAGTCTATCTGCTCGTATTTTTATCTGGTCTACCGATTCTTCTCCAGAAACATATAAAACTTTTCCCTCTTCTTTAATTTTATCGCATATCTGTAAAATTAAAGTAGATTTACCGAATTCCTGGCTCTCCTCCAACTAATGTTAAAGAACCTTTAACTAATCCTCCACCAAGTACTCTATCTAATTCTGCAAAACCTGTAGAAGTTCTAATTATATCTTGCTTTTTTACATCATTTAATTTAACAGGCATTGAAACCTTTTTAGATACAGCTTTACTATTTGACTTACTTGCTACTTTTTCTTCATAGCATGTATTCCATTCATTACATGCTGGACATCTTCCAAACCATTTAGAAGATTCATTCCCACAATTGCTACACACAAAAACTGTATTTGCCTTTGCCATATTTTCCTCCCTTTATTACATTTCAAAATATTTATCTTCTTCCCATTTTAATGGATTGTTTTGTATATATTCTACAATTTTATAATATTCTTTTTCATTTCTAATTACGTGTTCATAATAATTTCGTTGCCAGATTCTCGAATCATAGTAATTAATTTCCCCTTGTTTTACCTTTTTTATTATATCATTTGTTGTTCTTGATTTAAATGAACATATTATATCGGATATTGTAGGGGTGGGCCTTGTGTCCACCCTTTCAATAATTTGTAATATAAAATGTACATGATTTGGCATTATTATATATTCTTCTATTTTTGCTGTTGTAAATTCATTTTTTATATTATTTAATCGTTTTTCAATTATTTTTCCTATTTGTGTTAATCTATATCCGGGCGGACACAAGGCCCGCCCCTACAATGTTTGATAATATATTTTTTCTATTTTGCGTACATATTGTTATAAAATAATATCCTTCTGCTGAATAATCATATTCTTTTAATCTTATTTGTTTTCTATGAGGGCTCTTTTCTTCCATATTTCTTTTCCTTTCTTATTGCCCCCATATTTTTATATTTATTTTAATTGTACAATTTTTGTAATACATCTATAAACATTGCATGTGACCATCCAAGACCTATTACCCATTTTGCTTGCATTGTATTGTTGTCTACTTGCTCTGGTAAAAATCCATGTTCTGTCTCAGTTTTTACTACGTAGTCAAAACATTCTCTTGCTTTCTTTTTATTGCCCAATGATAAATAGTATTCTGCCATCCATAAGTTTGCAATTACCCAAGGATTACCTCCTACATAGTTATCTCCTTCATATCTTAGGTATCCTCCTGTATATGTTCTTAATGTTAATTCTATTTTTTCTATTGTGTTTAATACCTTCTTTTCTTTTGACGAAAATAGTTTAAATGGTGTAACAAGTCCAAGTAGGCTTATATCCATTTTTCCATCACTACTTCTTACAAAAGTCTTTTTGCTATTATCGTATAAGTTTTTCAAAATATAGTCTTTTATTTGAAGCAAATATTTTTTAAGAATAGTGTCTTCTTTTTCGATTTTTTCTAGTCTTAGTCTGTTTCCTTCAAATTCAGGTTTTAGTTTTTCATAAATCTTTATCATTTTTTCAAAGCTTGAAAATATTGCCGCTAATGAATATGTATGTATTCCTTCACTTTCTTCCCATATATCGTAACTTTTATATTCTTCTTCTTTGTTATTTAATACATTATCAGTATATTTTTTTAAGTACTTTATAGCATTTTCGCACATTTTTAATGTGTCTTTTAAGAATTTTATATTATTTGTATGTTCATAATGATTATATACTCCATATACTACACTTGCTGTTTCGTCTATTTGATAACCCCAACATGGTGCCAAGCTTCCATCTGTATAAAATCTTTGTTCCCACATTCCAGATTTACTTTGGGTCATTTTACAAAATGTTTTATAAAATTTTTCTGTTTCTTTTTCCATTCCTAAAATGTCTAAGGCATTTGTTATGAATATTCCATCTCTTGGCCAACAATATGAGTATCTTCCACATTTTGTTCGATTCTCATCAATTTCTACTGCTGCTGATATTCCACCTGTCAAATAATTTGTAAGTAATGGATACAAAAGAATAGTTCTTTTATATATCTTTCTTAATCTATTCATATATTCTGAATTTGAATTTGTAAGTTTTATTGTATCATGGTCTTTTACATATTTTTCCCAATATTTTTTTGTTTTTTCTAATTCTTTTTTATAGTCAATGTTTTTTACATCTTCAACCTGTTTTTCAATATTTTTAACATCAGCTACATGGAAGGCTGTAATATATATACAAAATTCAATTTCTTCATTTGGTTTTAATGCTCCTAAATTATAGCTTATACTAGAGTCGTTTGACATTCCAACATAATCTTTATCTCCTATTATTCCTGTTTGTATATTCGCTTGATTGTTATTTATCTGTGATTTTTCAATTTTTCTATCTGAACATATAATAAATGTATAATCATGCATATATTGGAATAAAGCATTATTTTTATAGTATCCGCTTACCTGATTATTTTCATTTGTTAAAAGTGAAGAATATATCATAAAGTTTATATTTAAATCTATACTATTGTTGTTCTTCATTTTATATTTTCTTACTAATATGTTTTTATCACTACAAACATAATCTGTTTGCATTATCTTTAATTTAAAATATGTATTTAATATTTCTGTATTTAATATGTTTGTATTTTCTGTATAATATTGTTTATATGTATTATTTATGTCTTCGTGTAAATAAATCATTGATGAATCATTTATTTTTAATCCCATGTGTAAAAAGTCTATAAATTGTCTATAATCTGTATTAGGATAAAAAAATCTTATTAGTTCTCCTTTTTTTGTAAAACTTGCTGTTATTTCTTTGTTTCCAATTATTGCATCATTATAATATTTTTCCATTTGTTTCTCCTTTTTAGGGTCGCCGAGGGCAGCGACCCCTACAATGTTTGCATTTGTTTTGTTGTTGTTTCGTTTTCTTGCGGGCGGACACGA
>CANQVU010000044.1 GCA_947627415.1 uncultured Clostridia bacterium
ATTTGAAAATGAAATAAGAAAAATAATGGCATAAATTATATATTGGATTTTGTTGCTATTGAATTTTGAATGCACCAGCAAAGAAATATTTAGTAAATTTAACTTTAAATATTGACAAATTAATAATAAAAAGGTATACTATTATAGTTCATGAAAAAATAATAGAATAGATACATAGATATCTTTGATTAGCAAGGAGGGAATAGAAAATGGCACAACCAAAAAGAAGATGGTCAAAACAAAGAACACATTTAAAAAGATCAACATGGAAATTAGAAACACCAAATATAGCAACATGTAAACATTGTGGTGAACCAGTATTACCACACAGAGTATGTGATAATTGTGGATATTATGATGGAAAAGAAGTAATAGCAAAAAAAGATGCCTAAACTCAAGGCATTTTTTTTATATTCTCTCTTTTTTTCTTTTTTTGGACGGACTAAATTTAGCCTTTTTTTAAAAGGCTAAATTTAGTCCGTCCAAAAAAAGAAAAAAAGAAAAAAACTTTAAAAAGGTGAAACATGAAATTTGAAATCTTGACTAAATTATGCATATGATATAAAATATTAGACGAAAGAAAAGGGTGAAAACAATGGCAAAACCAATGGTTGCAATAATTGGAAAACCAAATGTTGGTAAATCAACATTTTTTAATTACATAATTGGAAAAAGATTGTCTATTGTAGAAGATTTGCCAGGTGTAACTAGAGATAGGGTATATGGAGAAGCAAATTGGAGAGGCAGAAACTTTACATTAATAGATACAGGAGGAATAGAACCTGAATCAAATGATATAATTCTATCTCAAATGAAGACACAAGCAAATATTGCAATAAACATAGCTGATGTGATAATATTTTTGACAGATATAAAACAAGGTGTAACAGCAGCAGATAAAGAAATTGCATTAATGCTTAGAAAATCAAAAAAGAAAGTAGTATTAGTCTGCAATAAAGCTGATAACTTTGGTAAAACAAGTGATGATATATATGAATTCTACAATCTAGGACTTGGAGATCCATACCCAGTATCATCTACAAATGCTTTAGGTATAGGTGATGTATTAGATGCAATATATGAGGTCTTTCCTCCCAAAGATGAAAATGAAGAAGATGATGAAATAATAAATGTTGCAGTAATAGGTAAGCCAAATGTAGGAAAATCTTCATTAGTAAATAAAATATTAGGAGAAGATAGGGTAATAGTAAGTAATATTGCAGGAACTACTCGTGATGCAATAGATTCATATTTTGAAAATGATAAAGGTAAATACAATTTTATAGATACTGCTGGGATTAGAAAAAAGAATAAAGTATCAGAATCAATAGAAAAATTTAGTATAATGAGATCATTGCTTGCAATTGAAAGAGCAGATGTGTGTTTGATGCTTATTGATGCGAAAGAAGGAGTAACAGAACAAGATACTAAAATTGCAGGAGAAGCACATGAGGCAGGTAAAGGTGTTATTATAGTAGTTAATAAGTGGGACGAAATAGAAAAAACAACGGGAACATTAGAAAATTATAGAAAAGATGTATATCAAAAGCTTAAGTATTTATCATATGCACCTATGCTATTTATATCGGCCAAAACAGGGCAAAGGGTTGATAAGCTATTTGAATTAATAAATAAAGTTGCATTGAATAACAGCATGAGAGTTTCAACATCAATGCTTAATCAAGTTATAAGCGAGGCAATAGCCGTAGTACAACCACCAACAGATAAAGGTAGAAGACTAAAAATATTATATGCAACACAGGCTTCAACAAAACCACCTACTTTTGTAATATTTGTAAACAGCAAATCACTATTTCATTTTTCATATGAAAGATATTTAATAAATCAAATAAGAACAAACTTTGGATTAGAAGGGACTCCGATAAGAGTAATATCAAGAGAAAAAGGAGAACCTTAAAATGAGGGACATACCTCGATCTATGAGGAATGCCCATTAGCGAGGTTTGTCCCTCAAACCTTATAAAGACATACTTCGATCTATGAGGAATGCCTGTTAGCGAGGTTTGTCCCTCAAACCTTATAAAGACATACCTCGATCTATGAGGAATACTTGTGACTGAGGCTTGTCCTTTAAACATTGTAAAAAATTAAGGGGAGATGATAAATATGGCAATATACATAATAGTTTCATTAATTGCATATTGTATAGGAAGTATAAGTTTTTCAGTAATACTTAGTAGAAAGTTCGCAGGATTTGATGTAAGAGATAAAGGCAGTAAAAATGCTGGAGCAACAAATGTATTAAGAACTGTAGGAAAAAGAGTTGCACTATTAACATTAATATGCGATATACTAAAAGGTGTTATTGCAATAGTAATTGCAATAATTGCAGGAAAGATATGGGAAGATGTAGTTAATGTAGAGAGCTTAAAATATTTAGCAGGATTTTTTGTAATACTTGGACATACATTTCCAATATTTTTTGAATTTAGAGGGGGAAAAGGTGTTGCAACAGCACTTGGAGTATTAATAACTTTAAACTGGAAAATTGGATTAATATGCTTAATATTTGCATTAATAATCATAGCCTTTACAAAGATGGTATCAGTAGGATCAATTTTATCAGCAATTTTATATCCAATCCTAACTATATTTATGGCAGAAGTTGAATTTGGAGCTATAATTATAAGCATATTTATTGCCCTATTAGTAATATTTAATCACAGAGAAAATTTAAAAAGAATAAAAGAAGGAACAGAAAACAAATTAAGTTTTAAAAACTAAAAAACGAGGGAAATGCCTCAATCTATGAGGAATACACGTGACTGAGGCTTGTCCCTCATCCGAATAAGGTTTGTCCCTCAAACCTTATAAAGACATACCTCGGTCTATGAGGAATAGGTTCCTTATAAAAATAAAATTTGTTCTTCAATATTTGTTTAAGAAAGGAAAACATTAATGAATAAAAATATATCTATAATAGGAAGTGGAAGCTGGGGAGTAGCATTAGGAATACATTTAGCAAATCTAGGAAACAATATAAAAATATGGTCGTATAAAAAAGAAGAAGCAGATATGATTAATAATCAAAGAAAATGTATGTTTTTACCTAATGTGCAAATACCAAAAAATATATCTTGCACAACAGAATTTAAAGAAGCAATAGAAGGAACAGAAATGATTTTAATAGTTACTCCTTCAAAAGCTGTAAGAGAAACAATTTCAAAATTAAAGAAATATGTAACAAATCAACAAATTATAATTTGTTCAAAAGGATTTGAAAAAGAAACTTTATATACATTAAATGAAGTAGTTGAAGAAGAATTACCAAATTCAAAAATTGGAGGATTATCAGGACCAAGCCATGCAGAAGAAGTGTCTATAGGGGTTCCAACAGCATTAGTAATAGCATCAAAGCATCAAGAAGTTTTAGATAATGTTCAAGACATATTTATGAATGAGTCCTTAAGAATATATACATCAAATGATATAAAAGGAGCAGAATTAGGAGGAGCATTAAAAAATATAATAGCTTTTTGTGCAGGAACAATTACAGGATTGCAATTGGGTGACAATACTTTTGCAGCACTTTTGACAAGGGGACTTTCAGAAATGGCAAAATTAAGTGTGAAAATGGGAGGAAATCCAAAGACCATATACGGATTAACAGGACTTGGAGATTTGATTGTTACTTGTTTAAGTAACCACAGTAGAAACAGAAGAGCAGGAATTTTAATAGGGCAAGGTAAAAGTATAGAACAAGCCAAAGAAGAAATTGGAATGACAATTGAAGCAATTGATAACATAGAGATTGCATATGAACTTTCAAAAAAATATAAAGTGGAAATGCCAATAGTTAATAGTATTTATAATATTTTATATAATAATTTAGATCCAAGAGATGCAGTTTTACAGTTAATGACAAGAGATGGAAAACAAGAGGATTAGAATAAATTTGCATAAAAGAGGTTAAAATAGATAAAAATATAAAATCAAAAGCAAAATTAAATCTATTGTGTAAATGATAAACACAGTAATTTTTTATAAGGAGGAAATATATATGGGATTTTTTAATGATTTAGGTAAAAAAACAACAGAAACTACAACTAAAATAGCAAGAGAAGCAAAATTAAAAATGAAGATTACAGAAAATAAAGGAAAAATAAAAGATACGTATGAAGAGATTGGAAGAAAAATTTATGAAAGCCATGTAAGAGAAGAAGATATAAATATAAAAGAACTTGTAAATAGTGATTGCTTAAAAATAGATGAGCTTTCTAAAGAAATAGAAAATTCAAGAAAAGAAATATTAGTGTTAAACAATAAAAAAATGTGTAAAAAATGTTTTGCTGAAATAGAAAGAGATGCATTGTTTTGCCCTAAATGTGGTGAAAAACAAACAGAAGAAAAAACTATTTTAGAAAAAGCTGAAGAAAAATTAGAAAAATCAGATATATCACAAAAAAATGAAAAAGAAGCAGAGATCGTAGAAGAAGAGCTAAAAGAAAAAAATAATCAAGAGTAATAATTATTAGTAAGGATACCTTTCAAAAAGGTATCTTATTATTTGATCGGCATTGTTATCTGTTACATTTATAAAAAAATCTTTATCTAGACTAATCCACATGTTAATATCATAATTTTCGTTATTGTCTATGAACACCCCAATAATATCAGCTAACTCAATAGGATTTTTAAATTCTTTTTGCCATTCTAGTAAATCTTTATTTTGTAAATTTTCCTGATTAGTATAATTATTTAAAAATCTAAAAATTTCATTATTTTTTTTACTGTATAAATTAACAATAACACTCACAATAAAACCTCCATCTATAGTATTTCAATAATTTATGATGTTATTCAATAGAATAAATGTTAATTTATTGGAAATAATATGCTAAGGTGATAATAATGAGAAAAAATAAAATTATTTTTCCTATTTTTATTTTAATTGTGATATTTTTATTTTCATTAACTGGTTGTAATAATGAAACAACAAATGAGGACACGAGAACAAAAGTAAAACAAGAATTAGATTATTTAGATACTCAAATTATTAGTATAGTTAATAAGTTAAATAATATATCACTTCAAAATTATACAATTACATCAGAGGAAATAACTTTAGGAGAAGAATCATCAAGTGGGGGAAGTAGTAGCGGAGGATCTTCAGAAGGAGGAAGTAGTAGTGGAGAAGAATCTTCTTCACAAGGTGAATCTGGAGGAGAACAAGAAGAATCTAATAGTCAGAGCCAATCAAGCAGTAACAAAGAAGAAAGCAAAGTAACAATAACAGAAATGGAACCAGATAGTATTTTGGAATCAGATGAAAATGATATAGATTGGACTTCAATAAAAAATGAAATAGAAACAATAAATGAAGCATGGGGAGTAATTATATTAGATTTATCAAGCTTAAATATAGACAATAACGATATACTTAACTTTAGTGCTACATTAGATGATTGCATTTTAGATGTAAAAGATGAAAATAAGAATGATACATTAACAAATATTGCAAAGCTATATTCATTTATTCCAAAGTTTGAAAGAGGGATATCCGCAGAAAATAGTAGTCAAAATATAAAACAAGTAAAATCATATATAATAAATGCATACTCTCTTGTTGACAAGGATGACTGGACGTCTATTGAAACCAATATGTCTGAAGGAGAAAAAACATTTAGTAGCTTATTAAATGATATAGAATATATGAAAGATAGAGAGTATAAAGTTAATAAAACATATGTATTAATAAAAGAATTACAAAACTCGTTAACATACAAAGATAAAAAATTATTCTATGTAAAATATAAAAATTTGATGGAAAGTATAATTACACTTTAAGGACGAATCTTTAATTAAGTAATATTGACTTTTTAATAAAATGAGGTTAAAATATAATAAGAGTAAATTGAACAGTCGCGTGCAGATATCGCAAGGTTCTGCATGAGGAAAGTCCGGGCTCCATAGAGCAATGATGCTGGATAACGTCCAGTGAGGGAAACCTTAAGGAAAGTGCAACAGAAAATAACCGCCACGTATAATGAGGTTTGATTCGACGTGGTAAGGGTGAAAAGGTGAGGTAAGAGCTTACCGCAAATATGGTGACATATTTGGTCAATGTAAACCCCATCTGGAGCAACACCTAAATATAAGAAGGCTAAGACTGCTCGTCATCTTCTTAAACTGGTGGCTTGAGATATATAGCAATATATATCCTAGATAAATGACTGTTTTAAACAGAACCCGGCTTACAGATTTACTTTAAACAGAAAGTGTCCCAAGAGGACATTTTTTTAAATTTGATTTCTTTGAAAAATTTCCATTTCTTCTGGTATTGGAGCAATAAATTCTATTTTATTTTTATAAATTGGATGAACAAATGATAATTTATAGCAATGAAGAGCTTGTCTACAAATTAAAGGAGATTCATGCCCATATAAGGTATCACCTATAATAGGGTGACCTATATACTTAGAATGAAGCCTTATTTGATGAGTTCGTCCAGTTTCTAAAATAAATTTTACTAAAGATAAATTATTTTTAGATTCAATTACTTCATAATGAGAAATTGCAGTTGCTCCATTTTTATCAATACATCTTTCAATTATGCTACCATTTTTTCTGGCAATAGGAGCATTAATTGTTCCTTTATTTTTATCTATTATTCCTTCTAATATTGCTATATATTCTTTATGAAAAATTTTAAGTTGCATTTGCTTTATAAGACACTCTTGTATATATTCATTTTTTGCAAATATTACAATGCCAGTTGTATCTTTATCTAATCTATTTATAGGTCTAATTTTTCTATGCAAACCAATAGATTCAAAATAATATTTAATACCATTTGATAAACTATTCGTATAATGAAGAATCGAAGGATGAACTGGCATGTTATAAGGCTTATTTACTACTAAAAAATAATCATCTTCATATATGATTTTTAAGTCCATTTTTGTAGGAATAATATTTTCAGAAGATTCATTAAAATCGACAACACATTTTACTACATCATCCATAGATATTATTTTGTCTAAATAAGTTTCTTTATCATTTAAATAAATTAATTTATTTTGCTTTAATTTAGTAATTAATCTATTTGACATATTAAATTCATTTTTTAAAACTTGTCTAACATTTGTGTAATTAGATAAGTTATCTACTATGTATTTTAGTTCCATAAAATAAACACTAAAATAGTGTTTTACCTCCATATATTGTAATGAATTTAAACTTATGGTGCGAGTAATGGGACTTGAACCCATACGTGTTACCACACATGCCCCTCAAACATGCCTGTCTGCCAATTCCAGCATACTCGCATCTAATTATTATTATATAATTTATAT
>CANQVU010000045.1 GCA_947627415.1 uncultured Clostridia bacterium
GTTTTGGTTTTTAAACATTATATCACATTGGTATTTCCTTTTTTAATTTACTGTGACATATCTATTGTAAATGAATAAGATTATATAACAAAAAATAGTGTATTTTGTCATATTTTTACCCATACAATACTAAAGTGATATCTAACTATCTTTTGTTCTCCTAATTGAGTTTGCAACAAAAATAACAAATATTGAAGATGATAGTAATTATAACCTTCTTGTATACAGAAAAATCTTATATAAGATCAAGATAAAAAGTCGATTTTCCCTATACAATAAGAAAGGCTTTGAAATGATTTCAAAGCCTTTAAGATTTTATTTAAGTACTAGTTGCATCCGCATCCTCTGTTGCATCCGCAACTTGTGAATAGTAATAAGAATATTATTATAAAGAATAATATTGAACAGTCGTCTCCAGATCCTCCAAATAATCCTCCTAATCCATTATTACATCCACAGCCGCAATTTCTTTCATCTGGCATAATGCTTACCTCCTTAATTTATATGTTATATGGTATAGTATGCAAATAGTAACTTTATTGTTACAAATGAAAAATATTTTTTTAATTTTTATTAAAATAGGTACATAATTTATATAAAAACTTATCTCTATATTTAGATTAAAGAAATAAGATTTCGTCCATATAATAAAATCAATTCATTTATTAAAATTTAAAACTGTATTATATTTTTAGTTTTACTTTTTTTAAAATATCATATATTTCTTCTATTCCTATAAAAGAAATAATTTGCATTATAGGTAAATAATTTACTAAATATCTAGATCTTGTTTCCCATATAAGTAGAAATAGAAATAATCCAAATATAGCAATTCTTAAAGTAAGCTCATAATTAATATCTTTTTTTATTGATATAAAGCTTAATACAACCATTAAAGTAATAATTGTTATATGTTGTATTTGTGTATAATATTGATAAAAACTATGATATTTTCCTCTTTTAAAAACTAGCTCTTGATGCAAGCCTTCATTTACTGCATCATAATCTAATGTATTAACTGCATAGTATGTACCATCTCCCCAAGTATACATCAATTTACGTCTTAAAAAATTCATCTTTTTATTATTTATAATATCACTAAAACGTTCTTTTATTATGTTTATATTATTTTGTTTCTTCTCACTTATATTAGAAAAAGAACTTGTAAATTCAACGTCCTCTTCACTATATTTTCCGGCATCACCTAATCCCATCATAATCCAATGAGTAATAGGAAAACGTTCTTTATTGTATTCTTCATTATTCCACCCTGGAAATACTGTTTTTATTAGTATCATCCCAAATAATAAAGACATTATAAAAGATATAAATACAACAGCCATCATTATAAATAGTTCTTTTTTATTCATTTTTATTATTTCATATATGAAAATTGCAATTGGCATTATAGCTATAGTTGGTTTAAGGCTCATTCCTATTAATATTGTAAATCCCATGATAGCATAAAGCATACATTTTTTCTTCAATGATTCAGTTTCTTTTGCTAATAGGTATAAATATAAAATAAGTACTGGAAACATCATTGATATCGTGTCTGTATATATTATAGGAGAAAGCAAATATATTGGTGTCATAGATGCTAGCATAATAAATATTATAAGTGCTTTTTTATTATCAAACATTTTTTTAGATATTAAAAACGTTATCAAGAGTGCTATATCAATCATAATAATATTGAAAATCATTGCTATATCATATTGTCTTACTATTTTTAGCATATATCCTATTTTAAATAATACTATATATATAATTTGAATAAATATATTATTAGGATATCTATATAAATAATTTAAATAATCTTCTCCTCTGCTTATATAATTATTTGCTCCATCGAATAAGCTCTTCATATCCCAATTAGGTTCAACTCTGAATAAATTTCCCAAATAACATTGAATAATAAAAACAATTAATAATACTATTGGCACAATTATTTTTGTATTTACTTTATCTTTCTTCAATATATATCTATAAAATAATAATATTATTGCTATGTTTATTATTACGCCTATTATTATAATTTTTTCCTCCCAAATATAGAGATTTAATCCATTATAAAAAATGGCATTATATAAAACATAGCCAAAACACATTATAAATATTATATTAAAACAATTTTTTACTACATTCTTCATTTGTTTTCCTTTAAAATTAATATGTATGTTAAATATAACATATTATGTTTTTTTGTTCAATATCTTATTTTGCTTGAAACAGTCACACCTTTCAATTGTTAATTGACATTTTTTTAAAATATGTTATACTTTTATTAGTAACATAATATTGTTGCTACATTATTTTTAGGAGGTAATAAAATGAATGAAAATGAAAACAGCAAAGAAATTATGCCTGAACGATCTTATTCTTTAGACTATAAAATGTCTTTTAATAAAATCAAGAAGGCAAAACGGAATGGTAATTTTTTAATCGCTAAAGTATTTTGTTATGATAGTAGAGCTGATTGCCTTCGAGTAGATTTGGGCAATGGATTTAAAGGTGTAATTCCAACAGATGAATTTACTGTGTATGAAATTAAGAAATCTGATTCTACACTTTCTCCTGCAGTTTATTCACTTATTGGTAAAAACGTTTGTGCATGTGTACAAAAAATAGCTAAAAATGGGACAATTGTTCTTTCTAGAAAAGCTAATATGATTAAATCTTTTAATTATATTTCAAATTCTCTAGATAAAATTACTTCTTGCGTGATAACATCAATTGATAAATTAGGCGCATTTGTTGATGTTGGTCATGGCATTAATGGTCTAATTCACTATACGAATTTTTCTAATTCTTGGGCGGAAAGTATTCGTGATTTTGGCTTTCATGAAGGGCAATTCATTGATGCAAAAATAACATCAATAAATTATGATAAGTATCAAGTAGAACTAAATTATAAAGTTTTATTTGAAAATTTAGCTTATACTCTTAATCCTGGTGACCTCATAGAGGCAATATCATTGTCAAAAATAAGTGAAACAAATAATGGCTATTATGCATATGTAAATCCAAATACATCTGCAATAGTAAATCTACCATGCGACTTAAAAGAATTTCCTTATGGATCAAAAATACTGGTTTCTGTACGGCATTCTAGTTCAAAAAATTGTGACAAACTAAGATTAAAGTTTATTTCGTTCATTTATTAAATTTCAAAACACTCCAAAAAAAAGGCACCACTCTTGTGGTGCTCTTATTAAATTTCAAATTATTTTAAACTTCTTCCCCATAATATGCTTTCTTATATATTTCTTTTATTTCTTCTACTAATGGATATCGTGGATTTGCTCCTGTACATTGATCATCATGGGCATTTTCTGAAAGTTTATCTAAGTTTGCCATAAATACTTCTTCATCTACTCCACATTCTTTTATTGACATTGGCATATTTAAATCTTTCATAAGTTTTCTTATTGCTTTTATTAATTTGTCTACACTTTCTTCGTCAGTTTTTCCACCTAACCCTATAAATCTAGCTGCTTTTGCGTATTTTTTGTCTGCTATAAATTCTTCGTATTTTGGGAAAGTTGCAAATTTAGTTGGTTTTTGGCTATTATATTTTATCACATATGGAAGTAATACAGCATTTGCTCTACCATGTGGTATATGATATTCTCCTCCTAATTTATGCGCCATACTATGATTTAATCCTAAGAAAGCATTTGTAAATGCCATTCCTGCTATACAACTTGCATTATGCATTTTTTCTCTTGCTAATACATCTTCTGAACCATTGTCATATGCTCTTTTTAAATAATTAAATACTAAATCCATTGCTTGAAGCGCTAATCCATCTGTATAGTCACTTGCCATATTTGATACATATGCTTCTAATGCATGTGTTAATACATCTAATCCTGTATCTGCTGTTGCAGATTTTGGTAGAGATAGTACAAATTGTGGGTCTATTATTGCTACATCTGGTCTTAAAGCATAATCTGCCAAAGGATATTTTATATTTCCATTTTTTCTGTCTGTAATTACTGAAAAAGCTGTTACTTCACTTCCTGTTCCTGATGTCGTTGGTATTGCTACAAATTTTGCTTTTTCTCCTAAATTAGGGAATTTTACTACTCTTTTTCTTATATCCATAAATTTTTGTTTTAATCCATCAAATGTAGTATCTGGATGCTCATAGAATAACCACATTCCTTTTGCTGCATCTATTGCAGATCCTCCTCCTATTGCAATTATAACATCTGGATTAAAGTTTCTCATTTCCTCTACTCCACGCATAATTGTTTCTACATCTGGATCCGGTTCTACATCTGAGTATATTTTAGAATGGCAATATTGTTCTCTCTTTCTTAAATAATATAATACTTTATCAACATATCCTAGTTTTACCATAGTTGGATCTGTTACTATAAATGCTCTTGATATATTGTTCATTTTTTCTAAATATTGTACTGAATCATTTTCAAAATAAATTTTTGGTGGAATTTTAAACCATTGCATATTAACTCTCCTTTTTGCTATTTTTTTCTTATTTATTAAATTAACTGTTGATACATTTGATGTTGTACTATTGTTACCATATGAACCACATCCAAGTGTAAGTGATGGAGTATTTGTATTATATATATCCCCTATTGCACCTTGTGATGATGGTGAGTTTACAATTATTCTTCCTACCTTCATTTCGTTTCCAAATTCTTTTATTATTTCTTCATTTTTACTATGAATTATAGCAGAATGTCCAAGTCCTCCAAATTCTAACATTTGCTTACATGTTTCAAATCCTTGTTTTGTACTGTTTACAACATAATATGCTAGTACTGGCGATAATTTCTCTCTAGATAATGGATATTCTGGTCCAACTCCATCTAATTTTGCTATTAAAATTTTTGTTTTTTCTGGAACGCTAACACCTGCTTGCTCAGCTATCCAACTTGCACTTTGTCCCACTACTACTGGATTTACTGCACCTTTTTCACTATTTATTACATAGTCTGAAACTTTTTTAATTTCTTCCTTATTTAAGAAATAGCAATTATTTTCTTTCATGTATTTTTCAAATTGTTCTTTTATTTCTTTATCTACAATAACTGCTTGTTCTGATGCACATATCATACCATTATCAAATGTTTTAGATAGCATTAAATCTGTACAAGCTCTATTTACATTTGCTGTTTTTTCTATATAACATGGAGCATTACCTGGTCCTACTCCTAATGCTGGTTTTCCACACGAATATGCCGCTTTTACCATTCCTGTTCCACCAGTTGCAAGTATTAAAGAAACTAATGGATGATTCATTAATGCACCTGTTGCTTCTATTGATGGGTATTCTATCCATTGTATACAATTTTTTGGTGCTCCTGCTTTTATTGCTGCATCTCTTAATATTTTTGCAGCTGCAACTGAACTTTTTTGAGCTGATGGATGAAATCCAAATATAATTGGATTCCTAGACTTAGCACAAATTAATGATTTAAACATTGTAGTTGATGTAGGATTTGTAACTGGTGTTACACCTGCAACTATTCCTATCGGTTCTGCGACCTCCACATACCCTTCTAATTCGTTTTCCTCTATAACTCCAACTGTCTTTTCATATTTTATAGAATGCCAAATATATTCTGTTGAAAATAAATTTTTTATTACTTTATCTTCGTATACTCCTCTTTTGGTTTCTTCGTATGCGAGTTTTGCAAGTTCTCTATGATGTTCAAGTCCTGCCATAGCCATTGCTTTTACTATTTTGTTTACTTGCTCTTGATCAAGCTTCATGTATTCTTGTAATGCTTTATTTGCATTTTCTGCAAGCTCGTCAATCATTTCTTTAATGTTTACTTCTTCGCTCATTTTATACCTCCCAACTATATTATGTGTGATTTATGCTAATTATATATGATTAATTCATAGTTTTCAATTGTTTATTTAGAAAATAGCAAAAATTTTTCATTAATTTTATAAAAGGGAAAACACAGTCTATAGTTTAAGACTGTGTTTTGAAGCAGTTATTTGTATTTAGCATTCTCAAATATGGATTTTGAAATACATGCTAAGGCTCCTATGGTAAGCATAATCAAAAGAAAAATATTTTTTCCATTAAGCTTACCATTATAAGTAAGATCTGCTAGCAAAAATCCTATAGGACACCCAATGCATATATATACTAATGTATCCATTATGGCTTCAATCCGTTTCATTATTTTCCCTCCTAACAATTGTTTTTCGAGAATTTACACCAATTTGCTATTCTTATTATAGTTCGTATAGCTACGAATAATTATGTAAGTAGTATATAATATTATTATGCTAATTTCAATAATTTTAGTAAAAAATCACTGCTTTTGATAATTTCATTATACTATTTTTTCAAATTTATATTATTGAATAGGAATAATGCAACTTGGTTTTGATCTTCTTTTGTCATTTTTACTATTTTAGTCATTATAAACATTATAAGATGATATTTAGCAAGATTTATTAAAGTAGTTCTATATTCATCATCAATTTCTTTTAACATATTATTAAATCTATAAATTTCGGTTTTATTATATTTTTAATTAGTATAAATACTATCAATCATACATATTGCTTCTTAATTATTCTTTATAGGACTTTAGTTTTGCCATAAGTCCTAACCCCCCTATGAGTTTTGACCAATGGTACAAAACTCGTGGGATAATGTAATACATATTGAAACCAAAACTAAAAAAATATCATCCTTTTTCAGAATGATATTTTTATTTATCTGTTTTATAAAGTTCGAACAGATACATCGTTGGTGCCCTAAAGGAAGACGTACAACAACTTATAATAATCTTAAACTATTATAATATTTTCTTAAACCTAAATATTTATTATTCCATGGTTCAAATTTTCCACTTAGAACATAAGTATATATTAACGTTTGTGTCTTATTATTTTTTGTATCTTCTGCAGTATAATTTTCCTTATAATGCATAACTTTATCGTATAAAAATACAGCTGGTCTATTTTCATAATATGTTGTTTCAACCCTGAAACTTTTATATCTTTTTAACTGTTTACAATAATTTATAG
>CANQVU010000046.1 GCA_947627415.1 uncultured Clostridia bacterium
ATTTTTAAGCCGTCAAACTTAAAATTATTATAACATTGAGGGTGATTTTTTGTTACATTAATCATAACTATAAGTTTTATTGGACTCCCCAGCATAGCTGGGGGTTTAACGCTAAAGTTAAACATAAGCAGACAATAACTGACCTATTGTCTGCTTTATTATAATTTATTAAACATCCTTGCAAAAAATATGAAAATATAAAATTAGTATTTTTTTTGAAAATTACTTGATTTTTATTTGACTTTTACAAAAATCTCAAGTATAATAAATATAGGAAATGACAATTCCACAAACGTGGTTTTGCCAAATAGATTTGAGAAAACTCACACCTACCTTGCAAAGTACAGATGTGAGTTTTTTATTATTTATGTAGTTGCTTATCGACCCAGTTCTTATACAGAACTGTAGCCAAGGCAACGTTTAATGTTAAAGATAACATAAAGGATAATATTAAAAATAGTATCACTTTAACCATAAACATCACCACCTCTCCCACGAAGATTCGTAAAATTGGTGGCAAAACCACATCTGCTTATCATCATTTCCTATGTTTACCAATATACAATATTTTTTAATAAAAAACAAGCAAACAGAACAAATTTTTGAAAATTTTTATATTCTTGCAATTTATTAAATTTATGATAAACTTTAGTAAATTAATTGATATTTGTGCCAATAGTGGGGAGTAAAAAGTTGTAGATAACTACGACGTCCGCTCCAAAGAAAAACCAAATTCCACAGATTTTTAATATTTCTGTGGAATTTTTATAACTGTCCAAAGCTTTTTATATCAAGCATTTCAACTTTTTTATAATTTCTTTTAGTTTTTTCAATTTTTCAAAACTACATTAACATTTTTTTACAGGTATTAACAAATAGGCACTTTTTAAATAATGGTTTTTATATATAAAAAATACTCCTCCAGTTCAAATGCTTAGTTTTGATTTTAATATTTTTTATGGAATATGTAATATAATTTATTTGTATAAAAATATATTGACTTTTGCAAACATTTGTTTTATAATATAAGCAAACTTTACACAAGGAAGGAATGAATTTATTTATGAATAATCTCACTAATATTGAGTCAGTAAATAAAGAATTAAATTTAGTAAAATATGAAACAATAGATATTAAGAATTTAATTTATTGCATAAGAGGAAAACAAGTTATGCTAGATAGTGATGTAGCAATGTTATATCATTATTAAACTAAAAGAATAAATGAAACGGTTACTAGAAATAAGGAAAGATTTCCAGAAAATTTTTGTTTTCAGCTAACGGAAGATGAGTTTTCATGTTTAAGGTCGCAATTTGCGACCTTATTTGAAAACGAAGATATGCGGTCGCAATTTGCGACCGCATGAGAAAAAAGAGAATAGCAAGAGAAATAAAAGTAAACTTCCTTATGTGTTCACAGAACAAGGTATAGCAATGCTTTCGGGTCTATTAAGAAATGAAATTGCAGTTCAAGTAAGTATAAACATAATGAATGCATTTGTTGAAATGAGAAAATTTATTTCCATAAATGGACAAGTTTTTGAAAGATTAACAAATGTTGAATATAGATTATTAGAACATGATAATAAATTCAATCAAGTATTTAATGAATTACAAAAGAATAAAGAACAAGAATTAAACAAAAAATATTTTTTAAGGGATAAATATATGATGCCTATGAACTAATAATTGATATTATAAAAACAGCACAAAGTAACATAGTAATAATAGATAATTATATAGATGATACTATTCTTAAAATGCTACAAAAGAAAAATAAAAATGTCCAAGCAATTATTTTAACTTCACAAAATTGTAATCTAACAAAATTAGATATTAAGAAATTTAATGAGCAATACGGGACACTAAAAATAGCACGAACAGATAAATTTCATGATAGATTTATTATTATAGATAACAAAGAACTTTATCATTGCGGAGCATCACTCAAAGACTTAGGTAAAAAATGCTTTGGGATTAATAAGATAGAAGGAATAGACTTTATAGAAAATATAAATAAAATAATTAATTTTTAATACTTTTATATTTAAGTATTTTAATTTTCTCTGTATTATAGTATAATTATTGTTCAAATAAAGTGAAGTGGTGAAAAAATGAAAAATAATTATATAATAATTGGCGATAGTATTACATATGGGATTGGAGATTTTGAAAGTGGTGGATGGTCTGCCATGTTTAAAAAGTTTATCGTTAATAAAGATGATTCAAAAATATGCAATAATTTTGTGCATATTGCAGGTTTTCCTGGAGCTACAAGCAAAGATATATTAAATAAGATTGATAATATTTTAAATAGTTTTATTTACGATGGTTTTAATAATATAGTTATTCTCTCAATTGGGGTAAATGACACACAATTATTTAATGGAAATTACAAGATAAGCATAGATAATTATAAATCAAATATTAAAAAGATAACTAAAAAGATTATGCGCAAAGGAATGCAACTTATAATTGTAGGATTAACAAGAATTGAGAGTAATGAAAATTTTTTATGGAAACCAAATAAGTATTATAATAATAGTATTATTTCTGAATATGATAAAGATTTAAAATTGGTTATGGAATATGATAGTGAATTAAGAAGATTATGTGAGGAGAATAAAATTAAATATATTCCAATGCAAGATGTTCTACAAAAAGAAGATTTTATTGATGGATTGCATCCAAATCAAATGGGACATAAAAAAATATTTGAAAGAATTAGGGATTTTACAAATGAATAATGAAAATTATAATTAAAAAAACACTTTTAAACTACATTAACAGTACATTAATTTTCGTATTTTGTGCCTTGTAAGTATTGATACTACTCACTTTATAAAAATATCAAACCGGAATATGTCTCCAAAAAAGCTACTTTAGTTGTTTCTTTGTATTTCATGCAGACATTGTACGATATATTCTTTAATTCCTTTTCTTTCTATATTTTCATTTGTTAAAATCTCAATATTCATTATTTCTTTATCACAAACCTTTAAAACTAACTCCCCTACTTTAGTATTAGTACATATTGGTGCTTCAAAATTGATTTGAATGTTTTTAAATTTTACATTTATATCTTTAATATTATCTTTTTTTATAGGATAAATTTTATTATTGTAATCTTCTAATTTTGTTTTTATATTATTTCTTTTACCTTTATATACATTTATTCTTTTTTCATTAATTTTACGCCACTCATTAAATTTTTCATTTATTATTTCTTCTAAATTGACTAATTCATAATTAGAATATGTATATTCTATTAAGCTTATTGAGTCTTTCGTTCTAATTTTCTTAGTATCCGCTCCTAAAACTACAGTTATAATATTGAATCCATTTCTACTTACTGATGTAACTAAACATCTTCCTGCTCCATTAGTAAACCCAGTTTTCACCCCATTTACTCCATTCAAATATCCTAAAAGTTCGTTTGTATTATTTATTGTTTTACTATATCCATTAATAGTTACTGTATATGTTTTTGTTTTTACTACTTCTGCTATTTTTTCATTATTTAAAGCATAATCTGCAATTAGAGCAAGTTCATATGCAGTAGTATAGTGTTCTGGCTCATCTAATCCGTGTGGTGTTACAAAATGAGTATTTTCTAGTCCCAAATCTTGTGCCTTTTTATTCATTAGATTTGCAAAACCTTCTACGCTCCCTCCAATGCTTACGGCTATTTGAATTGCAGCATCATTTCCAGAACATAGCATTAATCCGTATAGCAAATTATTTACTGTTATTTTATCTCCTGCTTTTAATCCTAATCTTGATCCTCCTATTGCTCCTGCTTCTTTACATACTTCTACTTGTGTATCTAATGTTAAATTATTGTTTACCCCTAAGTTTTCTAACAAAACAATTGCTGTCATTATTTTTGTAGTGGAAGCCATTGGTACCCTTTTATTCTCATCTTTTTCAAAAAGAATCGCCTTTGAATTCCTATCTAAAACTACTGCATACCTAGAATTTAGCTTAGGTTCACTTATTGGATTTGAAGCCGTATTTTGTATTTCTTCTTGCATCCAAACATAATCAGTTTCTTCTTCAATTTCGTATGCAAATATGCTTGTTTGTAAGATCATCAATATATTTAATATTATAATTAATATAGCCTTTTTAATATTTTTCATAACAAAATCACCTTGTTTAATTCTATTAAAAAGATAATTTCTTATGACATAAAGATATATATAATTAAAAATGCATAATGTATTTTTTGAAATTAAATATTGAAATTAAAATTTAAGATTTAAAATGTTTCTAGAATGATGAATTATATGTAAGATATAAATATTTTTTGAATCAAATTTATATAGAATTTTATACGATTTATAAATAATTTGCCTTATATTTTCTCTTTTATTTATTTCATTAACTGTCTTATTTGCATAAAATTTTGAATCTTGAGCAATATACCATTTAATTTGTAATAAATCTTGGTTTGCTTTTTCATTTATTATTAGGTTTACCTTCATAAAATGGTACATCTTCTAATAATCTTCCAAATACTTCATCAATTGTATATCCCTTAAATGTTCCCATTTCTAGTTCTCTATCTAGAATAACCGCTGATACAAACGCTATATCTAGGTCTGTTGCTTCAGGATTGTGCATTAATTCTTCATCCAATTTTAATAGTTCCTCGTAGCTTTTTTTATATATCTCTTCTTCATTGACTAAATTGAATTTTTCTTGATTCATAATATCACCCCTTTTAATTATGCATTTTTAATTATTAAAATTTTATTCCATTATTTTCCTTTTGTCAATATGTTTATGCAAAAATTTGTTTTGTATAAACTAAATTATAATAAAATGGAGAGCTCGCTTTAGTGAACTCTCCACAAGATTGTTCTTTATTTTCCCATAAACATTTGTACATATACTTTTCCATATTTAGGACTCTTTACTACTCCTATTCCAGTATAATTAAAACTACTGTTCAATATATTTGCTTTATGTCCTGATGAATTCATCCATGCATTTACTGCACCACTATTACTAGAATTTCCTGCTATATTTTCCCCTGCTGTTTTATAACTTATTCCAAATTTCTTTATCATATCAAATGGTGATCCGTAAATTGGTGATGTATGTGAAAAATAATTATTATCTACCATATCTTGAGCTTTAATTCTCGCAACATTTTGTAACTCATCATCAATTTTTAGTGCTGATAAACCATTTGCTATTCTCTTTGCATTTATTAGATCAAATACTTCTTGTTCATCTGCAGTAAGCTGACTAGTTGTTGTATTAGTATTTCCGCTTGATGTATTTCCTGATGAAGTTTGGTTATTATTAGGATACACTAATCTAATATAGTTACTGCTTGCTGCTCCTATATAATTATTATCAGTTTGTATTACATACCAATCTCCTATTTTTGCAAATATTCTCACATATTCATTTTTATTTACAAGGGTAATACTTTTAAAATTAGTTCCTGGTCCTTGTCTTACATTAAGGCTACTTGCAGTTACTATTCCTGTAGGTGTTCCAACTGTTTGATAATGTAACATTGCAGTACTTTTATTGCTACTAATTACAAAGGCTAAAAATATTAATATTGCTATTAATATTTTTAGCTTTATATTTTTGAATATATTCATAAAAATCAACTCCTAAAAATAGTTTTCACTATTTTTAGAAATATATACTATTTAAAAATGGGAATTTTGCTACAAGTAAAAAATTTAAATTTTTAAAAATCAAAAAGAGGCAACTATCATAATTGATAATTGCCTCTTTTGTCTAAATCTAGTCCGTCCAAAAAAGGAAAAAATTTTAATGGTCTCTTCTTCCTCTTGGATTTTGGTCTGGTGTTTTTTGATCTTCCTCTGCTTCTTTGTTTTGAGTCTCTACTTCTTTTAATGCCTCTTCATAAGTTATATCATCATGTTCTTCTCCCAAACTTAAAATCTTTTCTGCCTTTTGATTTAATTCTTCTCGATGTATTTTTATATAAACATCTCTATTTATTGGCATTGGATTTGACGCAATTACTCTATCTGCTAAATCATTAATTATAGCTTCTTTTGATAGTTCTCTGTTCTGAGCTGGCGTACCAGTTATTTCTTCCATTTGTACACCTTTTCCTTCCTTAGAAGGATATCATCTTTCTTCTAAACTTTTTGCATCTTCATAAGCCTTTCCTCTTTTAGCTAAATCATATGCACTATAATGTTCAGGTGAAATAGCCTCTCTAGATTCAACTGATGCTTCACGCACATTTTTTCCTTGTGCCTCTGGAATCACTTGACCCCAATATTCTTTTCCTTTTCCCTCTTCTTGCCTACATAATACTGCTTGAGTTTTTCCAGCATTATCCCTAATAATTGCATATGAAGTACGGTTATCTATTTTATACATTGCAAGTGGCCTTACTTCTTCTATTTCTTCATTAGAACTATTTTCATTTTCCATTTTTATTGTTACATCTGGGTTTTTCCCTTCTTGTTGCCTATTGTTAATTACTTCTTCTTTTCCTTCTTTGTCTACTCCTATTGTTTCCCAAGAATACTCATCTTTACCTGGCAATATAAATATATCATCATATTTTTCTGCCCATTTTGCTATTCCTTGAAAGTAGTCTTTATCTGTTACTCTTTTACTTCTTGCACCAGTAGCAATATGTACAACTTGATTAGGACTTACTCTATATCTTCTTGCTATTTCATTTTTAGCTTCGTCTTCAGTTTTTTCTTCCTTAGGTTCTTCTTCCTTTTCTTCCATATCATCAGACAAATCCTTTTCATCTTTTTCAGATTCGTCAATTTCTTGATCATTTTCTTGTTTTTCTCCCTCATCTATCCATTGTTCTATATCAGGTAAATCTAAATCTTCTAATGTTACTCCTTCTTCTCCTAATGCTTTTTTTAC
>CANQVU010000047.1 GCA_947627415.1 uncultured Clostridia bacterium
ACAGGTGGAGGATTCTATGAAAACATGCCAAGAATGTTAAGAGAAGGAGTATCATTAAAAATAGATAAAAACTCTTACAAAGTACCAGCGATATTTAAACTAATACAATCTAGAGGTAATATTCCTGAAAGAGATATGTACAACACATTTAATATGGGAATTGGAATGGCTGTAATTGTACCAGCAAATGAAGTAGAAAAAGCAATCAACATATTAAAAGAAGCAGGAGAAGAAGCATACGAAATAGGAGAAGTTGTAGAAGGAAACAAAGAAATAATAATGTAAATGAATAAAAAATTGTAATTTGTGAGGTTATTTTTAAGCTAATTTGATTAGTAAAATAGTTTAAATATAATTTTTGAGATAGTAGCTTCGAATCCAAAATTATTATGAAATAATAATTTTTGTGAAGAAGGACGTCTCGAAAAAATTATATTAAACTATTTTACAGTAGTACAAACAACAATTTATTTAACAAATAGGAGGTTATAATTAATGGTAAAAAGAATTTACGTACAAAAAAAACCCGGATTTGATATTGAAGCAAAAGGATTATTAGAAGATTTAAAAGAAAATCTTTTAATAAATAATTTAGAAGATATAATTATACTAAACAGATATGATGTTGAAGGAATAAGTAATAAGGTATTTGAAGATGCAAAATATACAGTATTTTCTGAACCTCAAGTAGACTTATGCTTTGAAGAAGAATATCCATTTAAAAAAGAAGACAAAGTATTTGGTGTAGAATTTCTGCCAGGACAATTTGATCAAAGAGCAAATTCTTTATCAGAATGCCTTCAAATATTAACAGAAAAAACGAAGCCTATAGCCAAAAGCGCAAAAATATATATTTTAAGAGGAAATTTAAGTAAAGAAGATGTAGATAAAATAAAATCCTATATTATAAACCCAGTAGATTCAAGAGAATGCACTTTAGAAAAATTAGAGAGTCTAGATGAAAAACAAAAAGAACCTGAGGATGTTACAATAGTTTCTGGATTTATACATATGACAGATGAAGACTCTAAAAAATTCTATGAAAAATACGGATTTGCAATGGATATAGAAGATTTGAAATTCTGCCAAAAATATTTTAGAGACGTAGAAAAAAGAGATCCATCAATGACAGAAATGAAAATGATAGATACATATTGGTCAGACCATTGTAGACACACAACATTTTTAAGTAAATTAGAAAAAGTAGAAATTAATTGGGACTTAGCAAAAAGTGTATATGATGAGTATTTAAAATCAAGAGAATTTGTATATGATGGCAAGATTGCAAAAGATATATGCTTAATGGATGTTGCAACAATTGCAGTAAAAGAACTTAAGAAAAAAGGAATGTTAAAAGATTTAGATGAATCAGAAGAAATAAATGCTTGTAGTATAAAAGCAGAAATTTTAGTAGATGGAAAGCCAGAAGAATATTTAATAATGTTCAAAAATGAAACACATAACCACCCTACAGAAATTGAGCCTTTTGGAGGAGCAGCAACATGTTTAGGTGGAGCAATAAGAGACCCATTATCTGGAAGAGTATATGTATATCAAGCAATGCGTGTTACAGGATGCGGTGATCCAACCGTAGCTGTAAAAGACACAATGCCAAATAAATTACCACAAAGAAAACTAACAAATGAAGCAGCACGTGGATACAGTTCATATGGAAATCAAATTGGACTTGCAACAGGACAAGTAGCAGAAATATATCATCCAGGCTATGTAGCAAAAAGAATGGAAATTGGAGCATTAGTAGGTGCAGCACCAAAAGAAAATGTAGTAAGAAAAGTGCCTAAGCCAGGAGACGTAGTAGTATTACTTGGTGGAAGAACAGGTAGAGATGGATGTGGAGGAGCAACAGGTTCATCAAAAGCTCATAACTCCGAGTCACTAACTAATTGTGGAGCAGAAGTGCAAAAAGGGAATGCACCAGAAGAAAGAAAAATACAAAGGTTATTTAGAAATCCAGAAGTAACAAAACTAATAAAAAGATGTAATGATTTTGGAGCAGGTGGCGTTTCCGTAGCAATAGGAGAACTTGCTGACGGATTAGAAATAAACTTGGATAAAGTTCCAAAAAAATACGAAGGATTAGATGGAACAGAACTTGCAATATCAGAATCACAAGAAAGAATGGCAGTAGTAATAGAGTCAAAAGACATAGAAAAATTTCAAAAACTTGCATCAGAAGAAAACATAGAATCAACAGTAGTAGCAAAAGTAACAAAAGAAGCAAGAATGAAAATGTACTGGAGAGGAAAATTAATAGTAGACCTATCAAGAGAATTTTTAAACACAAATGGAAGCACAAAAAAAGCAAATGCAAAAATAGACAAGCCAGAAGGCCTAGAAGACTATTTCGGGGGTAAAAGAGGAAAAAGGGGACAGACCCCAAAATCCTCAAGAGTCTCAAAGTGCATAAAAACAAACGGAGAAAATTGCAATAAAGTAGAATTATGGAAAAGCGTAGTATCAGACTTAAATTGTTGCTCACAAAAAGGTTTGGTGGAAAGATTTGACAGCACGATAGGAGCAGGAACAGTATTTATGCCATTTGGTGGAAAATATCAATTAACACCAATTGAAGCAATGTGTGCAAGAATTCCAACAGCCCATGGATATACAAATTCAGGAACAGCAATGTCATTTGGATATGACCCATATCTTTCAGAAATAAGTCCATTCCATGGTGCAGTATTTGCAGTAATTGATTCACTTACAAAATATGTAGCAGTTGGAGGAGATTATAAAAAAGCATGGTTTACATTTCAAGAATACTTTGAAAAACTAAGAAACGAACCTTCAAGATGGGGTAAACCTTTAGCAGCACTTCTTGGAGCATATTTAGTGCAAGAAAAATTAGGACTAGCATCAATTGGTGGAAAGGACTCTATGTCTGGATCATATAATGAACTAGATGTACCACCAACACTTACATCATTCTGCATAGGAACAGTAGACACTAAAAAAGTAGTATCGAATGAATTTAAAAAAGAAAATTCAAATGTATATATATTAAAAACTAAATATACAGAAGATTTAATACCAGATTTTGAAGACTTAAAAGAAAATTATGAAATAGTACACAAATTAATAGAACAAGGAAAAGCTATATCAGTTGCTACAATTAGGCAATATGGAATAGCAGACACTTTAAGCAAAATGTGCATAGGAAATAAAATAGGATTTGAATTTAAGACAGATAAATGCTTATTTAAACCACGTTATGGCTCTTTCATAATAGAAGCGTCAGAAGAATTAAATACAGACAAATTAGAACTTTTAGGAAAAACAATTAAAGAAAAAGAAATAAGAATATCAGAAAATGAAATACTTGATTTAGAAGAGTTAATAAGAATATGGGAAGAACCATTAGAAAAAGTGTTCCCAACTAAAGCAAAAAGTAAATATACAAAAATAGAAAATGTTATAAGTGATAAAAAACAGATTATATTTGCAAAATCGAAAATAGCGAAACCAAAAGTATTTATACCAGTATTTCCAGGAACAAACTGCGAATATGACTTAGAAAAAGCATTTATCGATGCTGGAGCAGACCCCAAAATTTCAGTATTTAAAAACATAAAAGAAAATGATATTGAAGATTCTATTGCTGAAATGGGAAAAGCTATAAATGAAGCACAAATAATAATGCTTCCAGGAGGATTCAGTGCAGGAGATGAACCAGATGGTTCAGGTAAATTTATAGCGACAGTATTTAGAAACCCAAGATTAAAAGAAGCAATACATAAACACTTAAATGAGCAAGATGGATTAATGCTAGGAATATGTAATGGATTCCAAGCACTAATAAAACTAGGACTAGTTCCTTATGGTGAAATACTAGAGATGAATCAGGATATGCCAACGCTAACATATAATGACATAGCAAGACACCAATCAAAACTTGTAACAACAAAAGTAGTATCAAAACTATCCCCTTGGTTTAGTAAAATAAACTTAGGAGATGAATTTGTAATTCCAATATCACATGGAGAGGGTAAATTTGTAGCAAACGACGAAGTATTAAAAGAACTAATAGAAAATGGACAAATAGCAACACAATATGTAGATATTGATGGAAATGCTACTTATGATATAAATTACAATCCAAACGGTTCAGTATATGCAGTAGAAGGAATAACAAGCAAAGATGGAAGAATACTTGGAAAGATGGGACACTCAGAAAGATGTTATAGAGGAAATATATTAAACGTACCAGGCAACATGGACCAAAAACTATTCGAATCAGGAGTAGAATACTTTAAATAAAAAAAAGGGGAAAAGGGGACGCGTCACTTTTCCCCATAAAAATAAAAAAAATGTGGAAAATAATGGGAAAATATGATAAAATTAGAAAGGTGTTAAGAATACACTTGGGGGCATTATAGAATAGGAGGTTTATATGCCAAGAGTGCCGAGAAGTAGTTTTGAAACATCTTTTTTTCATATTATAGTGCAAGGATTGAATAAAGAAAAGATTTTTAGAAAGAGCATATATATGAAAAAATATTTACAGCTAATTAATGAAAACAAAGAGAAGCATAATATAAAAATAATAGCATATTGTATTATGAGTAATCATGCACACTTATTAATTTATACAGAAAAAATAGAAGAGATGTCACGATTTATGAAAAGAATAAACTCTATATACGGGAATTATTATAACTATATGGAAAATAGAGTAGGATTTGTGTTTAGAAATAGATTTGTAAGTGAACCTATATATACTGAGGAATATTTGCTAAATTGCATTTCATATATACACAATAATCCGGTTGAAGCAAAAATAGTGTATAATTGTAGTGAATATAAATATTCATCATATAATGAATATATTCAAGGGAAAATAAAAGAAGAGATATTAAGTCTAGTGTTTGGGAGTTCCAAAAATTATTTGGAACAATTTAAGTCTGTTCATAAAAACAAGTATTCATTTAAAGATTTTATAATGGAAGATATAGATAGTTATGATGAAATAATAAAAAAATTTCAGAATAAAAATAACAAAACGTTAGAAGAAATAAAAAAAGATAGAAAATTATTGCGAGAATGCATAATAGAAATAAAAGAAAAGACAGGATTATCTTATTACAAAATTAGTATAAAAATGAAAATAGGAAAGCATAAAATGTATAATTTATTAAGTTAAAGACTATCGAAAATGCTGTGTAAATTGTATATATTGCCAATTAATAACGACAAAAATTATTAAATATTGTAATTAAAAAAGGGGAAAAGTGACGCGTCCCATTTTCCCCTTTTTTTATAATTTTAACCTTATCTTACCACGATATTATAAATCTTATTTTTTACATATATTTCTTTTACAATAGTTTTTCCTTCTAATAAATTTGCAACTTCACTATGAACCTTCTCTTTTACAACATCTTCTTCACTATCTAAAGCTATTTTCACAGTAGCCTTTACTTTTCCATTTAATTGAACAGGAATTTCTATTTCTGAATCTATTGTTTTTGACTCATCATATTTTGGCCAAGAAGATTCGCAAATTGGTTTAAATCCTAGAGATTCATTTAATTCCTCAGTAATATGTGGAGCAATTGGGTTAAGCAAAGTAAGTAGTAAATGGTATTCGTCTTTTGTAATACTCTTTTCATCATCAAAACTATTTGCTAAAATCATTAATGACGATACAGCTGTATTATAAGCCATTGTACTTAAATCATTTTCTACTTTTTTAATAGTTTTGTGGATAATAGGCTCTAATTTCTTAGAATAACCTTCTCCTTCTCTAACTTTATCTTTTAAACGAATAACTTTATCTATAAAACGTTTGCAACCTCTTAAAGAATCTGTACTCCAAGGAGCATCTTGTGTATAATCTCCCATAAACATTTCATAGATTCTTAATGTATCTGCACCATATTCTTTTACTATATCATCAGGATTAATTACATTTCCTTTGGATTTACTCATTTTTTCGTTATTAGCTCCCAAAACCATACCGTGACTAACACGAGTCCAAATCATTTCTTTTTTAGGAACTAAACCGATGTTATATAAGAACTGAACCCAAAATCTTGCATATAATAGATGTCTTGCAGTATGTTCCATTCCTCCATTATACCAATCAACCCTATTCCAATATTTCATGGCATCCATTGAAGCAAATTCTTTGTCATTATGAGGATCCATAAATCTTAAGAAATACCAGCTAGAACCAGCCCAGTTAGGCATAGTATCTGTTTCTCTCTTTGCAGGTCCTTTGCAATGTGGGCAAGTAGTATTTACCCATGAGTCTATATTTGCAAGAGGACTCTCGCCATCTTCTGTAGGTTCATATTCAGCAACATCAGGAAGAAGTAAAGGTAAATCTTCTTCATTCATAGGTTGCCATCCACATTTTTCACAATAAATCATAGGAATTGGCTCACCCCAAAATCTTTGACGTGAGAATATCCAATCTCTCATTTTATAATTATTTACTTTTCTTGCAATTCCCTCATTAACTAATTTTTCTGTAATTGCTTCTTTTGCTTCTTCAACTGTAAGGCCAGTAAACTCTTCAGAATTTATAAGTTTGCAACCTTTACCTAAATAATCATGTTTTTCAAATGCACTATCAGTTGTATCTCTACCATCTATAACTTGAATCATTTCTAGGTTATGCTCTACAGCATATTCAAAATCTCTTTGGTCGTGACTAGGTACAGCCATAACAGCACCTGTACCATAATCTCCTAATACAAAATCACCTAAGAAGATAGGAACTTCTTTACCATTAACAGGATTAATAGCCATAATTCCCTCTATCTTGCAACCAGTTTTTCCTTTATTAAGTTCAGTTCTATCCATAGCAGATTTTTTTGCAGTTTCA
>CANQVU010000048.1 GCA_947627415.1 uncultured Clostridia bacterium
CATCTGGAGCAACACCTAAATATAAGAAGGCTAAGACTGCTCGTCATCTTCTTAAACTGGTGGCTTGAGATATATAGTAATATATATCCTAGATAAATGACTGTTTTTAACAGAACCCGGCTTATAGATTTACTTAAGCTAAAAAAAGTGTCCCAAGAGGACATTTTTCTTTTTTTTCTTTTTTTCTTTTTTTGGACGGACTAGATTTGGTCTTTTTTGAAAAAAAGACCAAATCTAGTCCGTCCAAAAAAAGAAAAAAATTTGTTTATACAATTTCCAACATATCTTCGGGCATTGGAGCAACAAGTTGTAATTGATTTTTTGTAATTGGGTGTACAAATGATATTTTATGACAGTGAAGGGCTTGCCTACAAATTAATGGCGATTCATTACCATATAAAGTGTCACCTATAATAGGGTGACCTATATATTTTGAGTGTAATCTAATTTGATGAGTTCTTCCTGTTTCTAAAACAAATTTTACTAAAGATAGATTATTTTTAGTGCCAATTACTTCATAATGAGAAATTGCATTTGTTCCATTTTCATCTATACATCTTTCAATTATGCTACCATTTTTTCTAGATATAGGAGCATTAATCGTGCCTTTATTTTTATCTAATGTTCCTTCTAGTATTGCTATATATTCTTTGCAGAAAGTTTTAAGTTGCATTTGCTTTATCAAACACTCTTGTATATATTCATTTTTAGCAAATATAACAATGCCAGTTGTGTCTCTATCTAATCTATTTACAGGTCTAATTTTTCTATTTAAACCAATAGATTCAAAATAGCATTTAATTCCATTAGACAAACTATTATTATAATGCAAAATTGAAGGATGAACTGCCATGTTGTAAGGCTTATCTACTACTAACAAATAATCATCTTCATATATAATCTTTAAATCCATTTTGGTAGGAATAATATTTTCAGAAGTTTCGTCAAAATCAATAATACATTTTACAATATCACCTATAGATAGTGTTTTATCTAGGTAAGTTTCCTTATCATTTAAATAAATTAAATTATTTTGCTTTAATTTAGTAATTAATCTATTTGACATATTAAATTCATTTTTTAAAACTTGTCTAACATTTGAGTAATTAGACAGGTTATCTACTTTATATTCTAATTTCATAAATAAAATACAAGCATAAAAATTGCTTGTTCCTTTCATAAAATACTGGTGCGAGTAATGGGACTTGAACCCATACGCGTTTTCACGCACATGCCCCTCAAACATGCCTGTCTGCCAATTCCAGCATACTCGCATCTAATAATTATTATATAATTTATATATAGTAATTGCAAGAAAAAGTAACAATATAAGGAAAATAAAAATATAATAAAATTATAGAGGTGAAATAACATGGCATTTTCGGATAGAGATTTAATAGCAAGACTTATACAATGTGAAGCAGAAGGTGAAGGAGAAATAGGAATGAAAGCTGTTGCAACAATAATAATGAATAGAGTAAATAGTAGTAATCGGAGAATATGCACGTGTTTCGCAAGGTGGAAGTATAAGAAATATAGTTTTTCAAGCAGGCCAATTTGATTGTGCAACTGAAACAATAAGAAATCAGTATAATCCTCAAAACATATATAATATGTCTCCAAATGAACTTCATTATAATGTTGCAGACTGGGCAATTGCAGGAAACAAAATAAATGAAGTAGGTGACTGCTTATGGTATATGAATCCATTCAACCCTAAATGTCCAGATACATTCCCATATAACGGGTCTCGGAACATTTCACACAAGAATACATGAGCATTGTTTTTATAGACCAACACCTTTATATAATGAAACATAAGGAGGAAATTTATGTATTATAGAACTTCTGATTATCCAGAATATAAAGCAGTTAGAGTAGACGAAAGTTCACCAGAAACAGTTACAAATTCTTTATATACTCCTGCATTTTTAAGACAACACATTGGAAAGTTAGTAAGAGTAGAATTTTTAATTGGAACTACTTATTTAGAAGATAGAACAGGAATATTAGTAGAAGTAGGGGCAAGTTATATAGTGCTTCGTTCTATTCAGGATGGAAATTTATTATATTGTGATATATATTCAATTAAATTTGTAACAATATCAGAAAATCCATTTATATATAATCCAGATTTTCAGGTTTAAAGAAAATTTGAAAAATCAAATAAATTGTAATTTGTTTGTGTGAGGGGAATTCTAGGACTATCTTGAATTTTCGAATCAACAAATAAATGGCAAAAAAGGGGACAGACCCCATTTTTGCCAGCGAATTCGGAAAATTCAGGACAGTCCCAAAAATCCCCAAAATTGGTGATTTTTAGGGACAGTCCCTAGGATTTTCCTCTCACAAACAACAATTTATTTTACAATAAAAATGGACAAAACATAAAAATTTAAAAAAAATATTGTACTTTTAAAAAATTCCCTATATAATAATTAAGTACGTTTAAAATAAAGGGAGGAATATAAATGAGTTTTGTACAAGACATAATGAGTAGAGCAAAACAAGAAATAAAAACAATAGTATTACCAGAAGCAACAGATATAAGAACACTTAAAGCTACAGATATAATTTTAAAAGAAGATTTTTGCAAAATAATATTAGTAGGAAATGAACAAGAAATAGAAAAAGTAGCTAGTGAAAATAATTTTGATATCTCAAAGGCAGAAATCGTAGAGCCAAAAAAGTCAGAAAACTATGAAGAATATGCTAATGCATTTTATGAATTTAGAAAACATAAAGGTATGACAATAGAAAAAGCTAAAGAATTGATGCTTGACCCAGTATTCTTTGGAATGATGATGGTAAAGCAAGGAAAGGCTGATGGATTAGTATCAGGAGCAGCTCATTCAACAGCAGATACATTAAGACCAGCACTTCAAATTTTAAAAACAGCACCAGAAACAAAATTAGTATCAACATTTGTTGTAATGGCAGTTCCAAATTGCGAATTTGGTGAAAACGGAATTTTTCTATTCTCAGATTGTGGATTAAATCAAAATCCAAATTCAGAAGAATTATCAGAAATAGCAATTTCTACAGCAAAGAGCTTTAAACAAATAATAGGAAAAGAACCAAAAATAGCAATGCTTTCATATTCAACAATGGGTAGCGCAAAAGCTGAAGAAGTAGATAAAGTAAGAATAGCAACAGAGATTGCAAAAGAAAAAGCACCAGATTTATTAATAGATGGGGAAATGCAATTTGATGCAGCAATAGTACCAAGTATTGCTAAGTCGAAGGCACCAGAAAGTAAAGTTGCAGGAAACGCAAATACATTAATATTTCCAGATTTACAGGCTGGAAACATAGGATATAAATTAGTAGAAAGATTAGCAAAAGCAGAAGCATATGGACCAATATGTCAAGGCATGGCAAAACCAGTAAATGATTTATCAAGAGGGTGTAAAGCAGAAGATATAGTTGGAGTAGTTGCTATAACATGCATCCAAGCCAAAAAAAATTAATGAAAAGCTTCGTATTACGTTGTTAAACTGCATAAAATTTTTTTAAACATAGAATTTGTATAGTTTCAAAAAATTTTATTTGTTTGCCTAGTACTACTCACTTTTGATTAATTTTGAATAAATAAAGTTATAAAAAGAAGGAGAAGAATATAATTATGAAAATTTTAGTAGTAAACTGTGGTAGTTCATCATTGAAATATCAATTAATTGAAATGGAAAATAATGAAGTACTAGCATCAGGAAAATGTGACAGAATAGGTGTAAAAGGAATAGAAAGTCCTTTTGTTGAATATAAAGGAAAAGATGGGAAAAAATATACAAAAGAATTAGATTTACCAAATCATACAGTAGCATTTGAAGAAGTAGTAAAATATTTATTAGATCCAAAAATAGGAGCAATAAGTGATTTGTCAGAAATTAATGGCATTGGTCATAGAATAGTAAATGGAGGACCTAAACTTTCATGCTCTATGCTAGTAACTGATGAAGTGATGGAAGAGTTTAATAAAGCCATAGAATATGCGCCATTACATAATCCAGCACATATACAAGGTATAAATGCATGTAAAAAAATAATGCCTGAAATACCACAAGTTTTAGTATTTGATACATCATTTCATACTACAATACCAGAAAAAGCTTCAATGTATGCTATACCATATGAATATTATGAAAAATACGGAATAAAAAGATATGGAGCACATGGTACATCACATAAATTCATAACAAAACAAGCCGCTAAAGTATTAGGAAAAAATAAAGAAGATTTAAATATCATATCATGCCATCTAGGAAATGGAGCAAGTATAGCAGCAATAAAAAATGGTAAATGTGTTGACACATCAATGGGATTAACACCACTTGAAGGATTAGTTATGGGAACAAGGTCAGGAGATTTAGATCCAGCTGTTTTAGAGTTTGTAATGAAAAAAGAAAACTTAAGTATAGATGAAATGATGACAATTCTAAACAAAAAGTCAGGATTATTTGGAATTTCTGGAGTAACAGGAGATATAAGAGATTTAAAAGGATTAATAGCTGAAGGTAACAAAAAAGCAAAACTTGCAGTAGATATGTTTGCATATAGAGTAAGAAAATATATAGGTTCATATATGGCAGTATTAGGACATGTAGATGCAATAATATTTGAAGGAGGAATAGGAGAGCATAATCCAGATGTAATTGAAAAAGCTGTATCAGGATTAGAAGAACTAGGAATAAAATTTGATAATTCTCATGTTAATGATGAAATGTATGAGGGAATAATTAGTATGCCTGATTCAAAGATAAAAATGTATATAATACCAACAAACGAAGAATTAGAGATAGCAAACGAAACAATGGAATTAGTAAAATAGGATTTTGGGGACAGACCCCAAAATCCTATTTTTTTTATTCATCAATGTACCCATATTTTTTCATTGAATCAACTACTTGAAGTCTTCGTTCTTCACCAAGTTCATTATCTTCTGAATATACACTTGGAGCATTTGGAAGACCTGCTAAATAGGTCGCTTCGTAAAATGTTAAATCTTCTGGAGATTTATCAAAAAAACCAAATGAAGCATCATGTATTCCATAATATCCATTGCCAAAATACATAAGGTTTAAATATAATTCTAGAATTTCATCTTTCGAGTAATTTTTTTCTAAATCAAAAGCTACAAACATTTCTGCAATTTTCCTAATAGGTGATTTTTCTTGTGTAAAATATAATAATCTTCCTACTTGCTGAGTAATTGTACTTGCACCATAATCTAGTGATTTTATTCTAAAATTAACATATGTAGAACGTACTATTGATAAAATATCTATTCCATTATGATTATAGAATCTGTGGTCTTCTATTGCTACAACAGCATTTTTGTAATCATCTGAAATATTTCTTAACTTAGTATAACTATCATTTTCTTGTATTTCTTTGATTCTATCAGTTAATGAAATGTCATTAATGGCTTCTTTATATTTTAAATAACCTAATCCAACAATTATTGAAAATATTATTAATAATGCAATAAAAAACCAAAGAAAGATTTTAAAAATAAATTTTTTCATATTAATACCTCATTATAAGTAATTATACACTAATATTAATAAAAAAACATTGTTTTAAATAAAATATTACTATATAATGAAAAAAGAAAGGAAAAAGATGAATAAAATGGTAAAAACACTAGTAGTATCAGGTGGAAATATAGAAAAAAAATGCTTTGATGAAGTTTATTCAAATAACAAATTTGACTATGTTATAGCCTCAGATAAAGGGTTAGAAATATTAGATAAATATAATATAATACCAAATTATATTATAGGGGATTTCGATTCGATATCTAAAAAAATATTAAATAAATACATATATAATAAAGATATAATAGTTAAAGAGTTAAAACCAGAGAAAGATTATACAGATACACATATGGCAATTAAATTAGCAATAGAACTAAAAAGTACAAATATAACTACTTTAGGGGCAACTGGAAGTAGAATTGACCATGTACTTTCAAATGTACATATATTAAAAGAGGCTTTAGATAAAGAAATAGAGTGTAAAATTATAGATAATAAAAATGAAATACAACTAATTAATAAGACAACAATAACAGAAAAGAAACAAAAATATAAGTATATATCTTTAATACCTTTAACAACTAAAGTAGAGGGAGTAACACTAAAAGGATTTAAATATCCATTATTTGATTCTACATTAGAGATAGGACATAGTATAGGCGTAAGCAACGAGCAAATAGAAAAAAAGGGAGTTATAGATTTAAAAAAAGGAATATTAATATTGATAAAATCGAAAGATTAACATATAAAGATGTAATTATAAACAAATATATAAAGTATTGAAATATAAAAAGTATATCATATTTTTTATAATTTATAAAAAACTTTCAAAGATATAATAAAAAGAGAATTTTAGAAATTTTCTAAAATTCTCTTTTAATATTTTGTATGTAAATAAAAGATATGTAAACAATAAAATATATGAATAAAAAATAAATATTTGAGTTATTGACAAATAGAAAATATATAACTTATAATGTACATAAATAAAACAAAAAGAGAAAACATAAGAAAAGGAGAGAAGAAACAGATGAAAAACAAAAACGAAAAATTAAATTCAAACGCTGTAGGGGTAGGCCTTGTGTCTGCCCGAAAAGAAATAACAAACAGCAAAACCATTGCAAACGCTGTAGGGGTCGCACCCTTGGGCG
>CANQVU010000049.1 GCA_947627415.1 uncultured Clostridia bacterium
TGGTGTTATAAAGTTAAATGACATCACTAAAAGTATTGCTATTATTACCTTTTTTGTTATTTCTTTGTTTGTAAAAAATTTCATTACTTTTTACCTAACCTTTCGTTTAGCTATCCTTCGTTCTTTTTAACTAACTTATTTAAGTTTGTTTCAACAAATTCAAATTCTTTTTTCGTTGGTGTTATTTGAAGTATTGCTGTATCTGATCCTACTTTCAGCAAGCCCTCTCCTATTAAACAAGTTACTAAGAATCCTGCTTCACCTTCACTTAGTTTAAATACTTCTTTTAGATAATTTATTTCTGATTTATCTTGTGCTAAAAATAGTTTTGTATCTGATGATGTTAAAACTGCTTGTGCTTCTGGATTTTCATAGAAGTCTTGGAATCTTTGTGAAATTATTGCAAGTGATACATTTCTTTTCCTAGCACGTCTTGCCATTTTATTTAAAAATTCTACTGCCTCTGGGTAAGGCAATAACATCCATGCCTCATCAACTAAAACCCTTTTCTTTGTAGCTTTTTCTCTATCTTCACTATTTTTCTTAACATATTTTTCCCAAATCCAAGAAAGTAAAACTTGTTGAGCAAGTGGTCTTGCAAATCTTTCTTCTAGTTGAGAAATATCTAGGTTTATAAATGGTGCACCTTCTAATAATTCAAATGTAGATTGACCATCAAAATATGCCATTTGTCCGTTACATTCTCTTACATATTGTCTCATAACTTTTATTAAATAGCTGTAATGGAATTGATAGTTAGGATCTGTATTTTCTTTTGCTTTTTTTGATAATGTTTTATACCATGATCCTATTGTTGGCATTTCTTTTTTTGCTTTATATAGCGCGTCTCTTCTATAATTACTATCAGAAGCTTCATATAGACTATTTGGATCACTTGTGATTCCAATTCTACTATATTCTTCTGCTACAGTTTCTGCAATAATTTGTTTTGTAAGCTCATTTACTTCTAAACTTCTTGTACTACCTCTTGCCATTGTAAGTAAAGCCTGTGTTACGTCCTCTACTTTGTTTTCTACATTTAAAACCGATCTTTCTTTTCCTGTTATTTCATCTTTTATCTTTTCTGGTTCTATATCAAATATGTTTATAATTGTTTTTGATGTTGGTCCGAAGTACTACATTTATTCCACCGAAGCGCATCTGCCACTACAGAATATTCACCTTCAGCATCTAAAGCTAAACTTTCAATTCCCATTAAAACTGACGATCTCGATATTAATGTTTTCATTGTAACAGATTTTCCTGCACCAGATTTTGCAAATATAACCATGTTATAATTTGTAAGTGATGGATGGAAATTATCAAATAATATTGGTACTCCTGTTTGTTTATTAAATCCAAGTGGTATTCCTGTTAAATGTCCTACCTCAGATGTTGTAAATGGAAATACTGTTGCCATTGAATTACGATCAAATGTATGACTTTTATTAATAGTATTTTTCATTAGAGGTAAGTTTGATTTAAATGCTTCTTCTTGAATTGCCCATGCAGATTTAATTCCCACTAGATTTTTTGACATTTCTGTTGCAAGCATTTTTGAATATGCATCCAATGTTTGTAAATTATATGCAAATAGTGTTGCTACAATGGTTGCTTCATACAATTTATTAAATCCTGCTGCAATTTGGTCTCTTAATTCTTCTGCTTCTAATCTTTTTTGTGTAATTATACTTTCTCTATTTATATTTCCTCTATCAGCTGCAACAATTCTTTCTGTTTCTAATTGATTAATTGTTCTATTTAACTCAGTTTGTGATCTTGATTCTGCTATTGGATTTATATAGATAGATGTATTTATATCTCCGAATAAATACATATCCCTAAATAATTCTGGAAAAGTACACATACGAGGTAGGCTTGATACAAAGAAGCTCCTTGCATATCTTGTTGTATCAGATATAATCTCTAAGTGGTCTATATTAGATGCATCTATTCCAGATGGTGCTATCAATTCTTTTATAGTTTTCTTTTTAAGTATTTCTAATTCTGGTTCTTTTACTTGCTCCATCTCAAGCATTCTTTCTTGTTCTTCTAGTTCTTGCTGTCTTTTTTTCTTCTTTGACATCGCTATCCCCCTCCTCTTCTTTTGTACTTTCATTTTTTATTCTTTTTATAGCTTCTTCTGCCACATCTTTTCCAACATAGTCTTTATTTTCTTTAACTATTAATTCAGCCAATTCTTGAACTAAATTATCAAAATTTTGTTCTTTCTTTTCTACTATTTTTTCTTTTTCTGATTTTACTTCATCTACTTTTTGTTTTGCTAATTCTAATGCTTTTTCTTCTACTTGTTTATTTATAGCTTCCATTCTTTTATCAAGTACATCTGGTGCCGTAGAATAAAGTTCTCCATATCCTGCTTTAAGTGCTTTATCAATTCCATATGTTTCTGATTCATCTCTATTATATGCTACGTATAGAAGTTCAGCCAAATCATTTGAATCCATTACTCTACATTTCATACTACATGCAAAAAGTGTTCTTGTTATTGATTGTGCTCTTGTATATAGCTCAGAAAATATCATATTTCTTTTTTCTTCTTCATCTAAAAAGTTATTACCAAGTTCTGATGCATAATATGGAATTATTATGTAATAATGTTTTCTAAGTACATTTTTATTTAAACTCATATTTTCAATATTTGCTACTATATCTTTTCCATAATCATATAGGTTTTGTTGTCTTGCAATTTCAAGTCTTATTTCGTCTAAGTCTCTTTTATCATATCCTCCATCTTGTATCATTTTGTTGTATTGTTTTTTCTTTCTTTCTAATTCTTCCGCTATATCATTTATTTTTGCATTATAGTTTTCAATACTAGAACTAATGTTAATTGTTCTTGTTTGAGTATATATTTGTATTGGATGTCTTAAAGTATTTAAGAATTGAATAAATCCTTGTTCTACAGAAGTTTTTTCTACTTCTGACATTAAATCATAATTTATTCCTTCACATTCAATACCCATTAAATATCTTGCTCCATTATTTTGAACAATCATATTATCTTCTATTTTATCAAATTCCATAAAATCAAATACAGAAAGTTTAGTATATCCACCTTGAGAAGTGTTAGTTTGACTACTTTTATTTTCTTTACTGTTTTCTTTTGTTTCTTTCTCTCTTTTATTTTTTACAGACATTTGCCAATATACAAATGCCAAAACTAAGATAACAAAGAATAAAATTATTACAGCAATTGTTAGTATCTCCATTAATTCCATTATTTCTTTCCCTCCTTAGTATATAAATAAATTCTTTTTTTCTTTTGTTTAAACTTTATCAATCTTAAAATAACTTCATCTATATCTGCTCCACCTGCTTTTCTTGTTATCTCAAAAGCATTACTATCTGGAACCTTAAATGTTCCTATTGCAAAACCTATCGCTGCAAATCCCACTGCAAATCCTATTCCTACATAGGTCCAATTTATTAGAGAAAATAAATAATAGAATATTAAGCCAAAGGTTCCTCCTATAGCTGTATATATCAATGCCTTAGTTGAAAATATTGCTAGAATCCTTCCCTCTCCTTTTACATTTCTTGGTATACTATGTGTAGCCAAATCACATTCCTCCTTTGTATGTCTTTTACACGCAATTTATCTAATTATACTTATATTAATTATAGCAAATTTATGCAGTTTTTGGAAGATATTATGAGAAAAAATATATATTTTTCATACATTTGTAACGTTTTTGTCATATAAGGAAGAAAACATATACTAAAATTTGTTTTTTTAATAGAAAAACTCTACGATTTTTTATATTAAAAAAGAACAAGGATTATATCCTTGTTCTTTTTTATTTTTAATTAAATTCCTGATGCCCATGTATATACCATGTCTGCTAAGTTTGTTGCTGCAAATATCAATATTGCACCAATAAAGTATGGGAATAATGTTTTTTTGTATTCTGCTCTTTCTTCTGCACTTCCCATCATGTATTTGATACCTAATACTATTAACATTGCTACAGCAGCTATTGTTCCTACTACTCTAACAATACCTAATATTCTAGCTCCTACATTCTGTACTTGTTGTGTATTATTTGTATCCATATTAACTTGGTTTGGTCTAAAGTCACTAGTAGCAAATACAGATGTTGTTACTAATATAATAGCAAGTATCATCAATGCTATGGAAACTATTTTTATACTTTTTTTCATGGTTCTTCCTCCTTATATTATTTTATATTATAAATTTCTTGTTTTTGCAAGAAAACTTTAAAGACTAAATTATTTTAATTTAATTGCCCAGCTGTATATCATTTGTGCTAGATTTGATGCTGCAAATATTAATACTGCTCCTATTAAATAAGGGAATAATGTTTTTTTGTATTCTGCCCTTTCTTCTGCACTTCCCATCATGTATTTAATACCTAATACTATTAACATTCCTACTGCCACCATTGTTCCTACTACTTGTATTATTCCTACTATCCTTCCTCCAACATTCTTTACACTCCCAGCATCTGATTGATTTATTTGTCCTTTAAATTGATCTGGAGTATAATCTGCAAAACATATCGTTGAAAAAACTGATGTTATAAGTAAAATTGTTAAAATTATTGATAATACTTTTTTTGCTTTCATAAAATCACCACCTTCTTTATATATCCTTTGCCCATTCATATATTATTTGTGTTATATTCGAGAATCCAAATATTAACACTGCTCCTATAAAATATGGAATCATTGTTTTTCTGTATTCTGCTTTTTGGTCAGCACTTCCTAAAACATATTTAATTCCAAGTATGATTAACATTCCTACTGCTACCATTGTTCCTATTACTTGTATTACTCCTACTATTCGTCCACCTTTGTCTTTTACTTCGGAAGCACCAGATCCATTGGTATTAATTGATCCTTTAAATACATCAACTAGGCTGCCAAATACAGTGTTTGATATTATGAATAGTATTAATATTAAATTTATTAAAATAACAAATACTTTATTTTTTGTCTTCATATTTTCTCCTTGTTTAATTTATATTCATCTATATAATATCTTTTATATACTTTGAGAATGTCCTGTAGATGTTCCAAGCCCCCCAGCTGCTCCAGAACTTATTGATTTTTCTGCATCATTTCCAATGTTTACTGCTATTTTCCATATTGTAAAAGCTCCAAATACTACAATACATCCAACTATAAAAGGCAATATTGCTTCTTTTACTTTTGCCTTTTCGTCTGCACTTGCTGCCATAAATTGTATTCCAAGTACCATTGCTACTATTATTGCTACCATTACTGCTATTCCTAGTAATGTATTGTATATATCTTTTGATGTTGTTTGTAATGCATTTGTATTTATAGTTTCTTCTATACTATTTCCTTCGCTAAGAAAATTTTTTCCTTCTGAAAAAATACTTCCTAATGCATGTGATACTGGTAAGCAAGAAGTTGTTGATATTATAATTATGGATATAGTACATATAAGTAATTTTATAAATATACTTTTGCTCATCTTAATATCACCTCTTTTTATTTAAACATATTATAAACTATACTAACTATATTAGACGCTCCAAATAATAATACAGCTCCTATAAAATATGGAATCATTCTTTCTTTATATTCTGCTTTTTCGTCTGCACTTGCTATTGCATATCTTATTCCTATAATTATCATAGCCCCTGCTGAAACTATGGTTCCTATTATTTGTATAATACCTGCTACACTTCCTCCAAATTTATACATGTCTTTTACATCTGCTTCTGTAGGTCCACTTGAATTATAATCGTCTGGATTAATCTGTGCAGCATTTATCGTAAGAGGAAATATTATCATTAATGCTATTATAAATATTGATATTATAAACATATTCCTTTTCATAATATACCTCCTATTGTTTTTATTATAGCATAGTTTTGCTTTTATTTCAACTAATACCTTGATTTGTTTTTTTTATTTTAGCATATTATTTATTTTTTTGTAAAGTTTTGCCTTAAATATCATATTTTTGTAACATTTTAGACATAAAATTGAAAAAAAGAAGATGATTGAATCACATCTTCATTTTTTACTAATATTTTTCCAAAATTTTGTACTTGATTTTTTCATTAGTCTTTTATTATAGTATTCAGTTATTAAATTGTCTAATTCTATACTTAATCTATATGTTTTATCGTAATTTTTTTCATTTGTTATACTTTCATCTAATTTTCGTCTTAATTCTAGGATTTCTTCATCTAACATAGACTATCAACTCCTTTTTATTCGATTTTTTCTTTTGTATTAAACAAGTAAGCATAGCTTTACTTTGTTTATCGCCGATTTGAGTTTTCGAGAAACACGAGAAAATCTCAAAGGCTAGTTGCGATTATAACATTTAATATAATATAAAATTTCTCTGAAATTTCTATTATATTAAATAAAATACCATAATTTTACATTTAGGTCAATAAAAAAACAGCATAAATGCTGTTTTTTGAACGATTTTCGTGTGTCAATTTTCTTGTTTTTATAACATCTGTATTGTTTTTAATATCTTTTGTTTTTTTGTTTTATTAAAAAAACTAAAAAGCGACAAATGAATAAGAAATTAATCGAAGTAAGTTTAAGAAAAAACTCCACTAGAAGCTCTTGCTCAATAAAACTTAC
>CANQVU010000050.1 GCA_947627415.1 uncultured Clostridia bacterium
GCCCCAAGTTCATAAGCCATACCTAAAATGCTAAGTAAATCTCCTCTATTTGCAGTAAGTTCAAAATCAGCTATTTCATCATTCATTTCCATGAATTTAATTGGGTCTTCTCCTACTGGAGCGTCTGCTGGAAGCTCATGTATTCCAGCTTTATCTTCCTCTTTTAAGAATTTAGATTCTAGTCCAAGCTCTGCAATAGAACACATCATTCCATTTGATTCTTGACCTCTAATATTTCCCTTTTTGATTGTAATGCCACCTGGAAGCTCAGCACCGACTTCAGCTACAATTACTTTTAAACCTTTTCTTACATTTGGAGCTCCACAAACTATATTTAAAACTTCTTTACCAATATTTACTTTACAAACATGAAGATGATCTGAATCTGGATGCATTTCACATTCTAACACTTCGCCTATAATCAATTTTGTGGCATTAATTAATTTCTCTGCTGTGTCATATTCATTTCCTACTCTTGTCATATCTTCTGCTAATGTTTTTATATCTACATCTATATCAACATAGTCTTTAACAAAATTTTTACTTAGTTTCAATTAGTCCACATCCTTTCTATCGAATTGATTTAAGAATCTTACATCATTTGTATAAAAATATCTTATATCTGTAATTCCGTATTTAAACATTGCAAGTCTATCAAGTCCTGTTCCAAAAGCAAATCCAGTATATTTTTCTGGATCATATCCATTCATTTTTAGTACATTTGGATGTACCATACCTGATCCTAATATTTCTATCCACCCTGTTTGTTTACAAAGGTTACATCCTTTTCCACCACATTTGAAGCAACTAACATCTACTTCATAACTTGGTTCTGTAAATGGGAAATAACTTGGTCTAAATCTTAATTTAGAATTTTCACCAAGCATTTTCTTAACAAATATTTCTAATGTTCCTTTTAAATCTGCAAGGCTAATATTTTTATCTATTAAAAGTCCTTCCACTTGGCCAAATTGATGAGAATGTGTTGCATCATCATCTCTTCTATATGTTTTACCTGGACAAATTACTCTAATTGGGCTCTTTTCTTCGTTATCCATCATTACTCTTGCTTGAACAGCTGATGTTTGAGTTCTTAATAGATGCTCTGGATCTACATAGAAACTATCTTGCATATCTCTTGCTGGATGCCCTTTTGGAAGATTTAATCTTTCAAAACAGTATTCGTCTGTTTCTAGCTCTGGTCCATTTACTACATCATATCCCATTGATACAAATATATCTTCTATTTCTTCTATTACTCTATTTATTGGATGCTTACTTCCTCTTTTTATTCTTGTACTTGGAAGAGTAATATCAATTTTTTCTTTCTCTAGTTTTTCATTTAAAGCCTGTTCTTTTAAAGTTTCTTCAGACTCTTTGATTTTATTCTCTAATACATCTCTTACTTCATTAACTAATGCACCAATAACTGGTCTTTCCTCTGGAGTTAAATCTTTCATTCCTTTTAAAAGTCCTGTTAATTCTCCCTTTTTTCCTAAGTATTTAACTCTTACATCATTTAACTCTTGAAGTGTTTTGCAATTTTGTATTTCTCCAAATGCACTTTCTTTGATTTTAGCAATTTGCTCTTTCATCTAATCATCCTTTCTTTACAATGTATAGGGACACACCTTATTCAAGGGCATTCCTCATAGATTAAGGTATGTCCCTACTGTGAATTACTAATGTCAGTTTTATAGTCCTTTTCATTTTTCATTCTTAGTTCTTCACTAAAAAATACGTCCTATATAATAGGACGTATTTTTACGTGGTACCACCTAAATTTATTAATTAAAATAATTAACCTCATTTACTGCTATTAACGCTAGCAAACGCTCGTGCCTACTATTATTTCAGCACAAGACCTAAAAAGTGAAATTTCAGATAAACTAGTATTAAACAGGTTCTCAGCCTATGACCTATTATCTCTTAAATACATATTTGTATATCTTACTTTGCTTTTTCAAACGGTTTTATTTTTCAAAATCTGTTTAATATAATATCATATTTTTTTAATTAATACAATAGTTTTATTTCTTTTTATTCTAATATTTTTAGTAATTATCAAAACAAAAGCAGCCTTTACAAAGGCCACTTTCGTCTTGATAACTTTAATTTTTTTTCTTAGCTTTATTCTTGTTGTACAATTTGATGAAACCCTCAATGACAACAAGTATAAACATGCAAACGATTATGATTAATATTAGAATAAGTATTGGTATAAGAGACAATACTAATATTCCTATAATCGCTGATGACCACTGACTTCTCCTATATTCGTTTTCTGTCTCTTCTTCTCTTTTGATTTCCAAACTTTCCTTTTTTAAATCTTTTCCAATTGTTGCTGTCACAGTTACAGAATCAGTCAATTCAATATTATACTCTCCTTCAAAATTATTATACTCATGGTATGAAATATCATATCTTATATCATCTTTTGATAATTTATCAGGATATATTCCATCTTTCTCCACGATAATGTTCTGAAGTTCTTGTTCAAGTTGTTTATACTCTTGTTCAGGATAATCATTCAACACATGTAGAGTTGATTGCATTCCTCCGTTCAAATTTACAAGAATTATAGCAAGACTAATTACAAAAATGATATATAAGGTGAAAACAATTAGCCTAATCATTATTTTGTGATTATATTTCCACTTCTCTAATTTATCGCTAAGATACTCTTTTTCTTCAGTTTCAAGATTTTTCATGATTTTATCTCCTTTGCAAATTATTGCATATACCAGCCTTGTAGACTGGCATATAATTGTTTATAAACTATTATATGTATAACCAGCCCTAACCTAGCTGCTAAAAAGGATTTTATGACATAGGCACTCCTATATCGAAGATATTATATCATACATTTACATAAATTTCAACTTTTTTCATCCACATACTTTTATTATAATTTCATTGTTTTACTCAGATATTTTTTATTGAAAATTATTTGACAAATATAAATAATAATGTTATACTAAATATAGCTTAAGTGACTATATCCTGTCATTGGAGCGACACTAAATATAGCGAAGTTGTCTATTGTAACCTGACAATAACGCACCAGATATGTGGTAGTGACACATATCTTTTTTATTAATAAAAAACAGAGCAGGTAGTGACTGCTCTGAACTGATAAATCAGTTTTTATTTGTGCCCTTTTTATATGTATTCAATTCTTCTTCCAATTTTTCAATTTTCTGAAGTAGAATCCATATAAGCATATATCCCGTCATGCTGTACGACACCTCCTTTCACAAAGATTTCCTTTATGAAAAGGATGTTTTTATTATACTTTAGTTTCCAAGATTTTACAATAATTTCAAATGATATTTTACAGTTTTTTACAATTTTTTAAACAGCAATATTATTCTTCATCTATTGTATCCTCTGTTTTTTCTTTTAATAAATCTCTTATTTCTTCTAATAACACTATATCAGCTGGTTTTGGTGGTATTTCTTCCTCTTTTGGTTCTTCCTTGTGTGTTATTTTATTAACTATTTTTACTAGAATAAATATACAAAATGCTACTATTAAGAAATCAATTACATTTTGTATAAAATTACCATATGTTATTTTAGCTTCTCCTATTGTAAAACTTAAACCTGTAAAATCAATTCCTCCAATTACAACACCTATTAGAGGCATTAATATGTCATTTACTATTGAAGTTACTATTTTTCCAAATGCTCCACCTATAATTACACCTACTGCTAAATCAATTACATTTCCTCTTGCTATAAATTTTTTAAATTCTTTTATCATATTTACTACTCCTTTTACAAATTGTTGTTTGTTTTATTTATTACTGTAAAATAGTTTAATATAATTTTTTCAAGACGTCCTTCTTCACAAAAATTATTATTTCATAATAATTTTGGATTCGAAGCTCCTATTTCAAAAATTATATTTAAACTATTTTACTAATCAAATTAATTTAAAAACAATTATACAAATTACAATTTATTTAATATTTCTTCTAATTTTTCTGTATCTAATCCTATAGCTGAACTATATGAGCCTTCAATTTTTTCTATAAATTTACTTCCTATTCCATGAACCGCGTAGCTTCCTGCTTTATCCATAGGCTCACCGGTTTCAATATATTCTTCTATTTCTTCATCCGTCATTTTTTTCATATATACCGCTGTTTTTGTAAAATCAACGTGTTCTATAATTTTTTCATTTTTCTTTGATATAACTGACAAACCTGAATATACATAGTTCATAGCTCCTTGCAACATTTTTAAAGTTTTAAACGCGTCTTTCTTACTTTTTGGTTTTCCTAAGATTTTATTATCAAAATATACTACTGTGTCTCCACCAATTACTATTAATTCTTTATACTCATCTTGAACTCTTTCAAAAACTTTTTTCGCTTTACATATTGATAATTTTGATACAAGTTTTTCTGGATTTTTTTCTGATATTGTGCTTTCATCAAAATTGCTTACTACTACTTCAAAATCATCAACAATTTTTCCGTAACAATTCTTTTCTTCTTGGTGAATTTGATGCTAAGATTATTTTCATTTCATATTCTCTCTTTCTATTTCTGAAACCAAATCTAATCTTTCTTGATGTCTTCCACCTTCAAATTCTGTACTAAGCCATGTATCTAATATTTCTTTTGCTTCATCTACTGTTACATAGTCTGCTCCAAGTGACAATATATTTGTGTTATTATGAAGTCTTGAAAACTGTGCAGCTCTAGTACAAAAGCATGGAGCACTTCTAATTCCCTTAAATTTATTAGCAACCATAGCCATACCATATCCTGATCTACAAATTAATATCCCCTTTTCGCATTCTTTTGTTTGAACTGATTTTGATACTTCTTTTGCAACTACTGGATAATCTACTCTGTCGGTTGAATATGCACCATAATCTTTATATTCTAGTCCTTTATCTTCTAGATGTTTTTTTAATTCTTCTTTAAGCTCATATCCTCCATGATCGCTTCCTATTGCTATCATAAAAATACCTCCCCTTTATCATTTTCATTTTTATATTAACATATCGTTTGTTATAATACAATAATAAAAAAAGAAAACGAGATACATTTTCTCATTTTCTTTTTATCAATCATAATTATACTTCAAATTTTTCATATCCTGCTGGAACATTAAATATACTATCATCAAGTTCAGGAGATAGTTTTATTACTTTCATAATATCTTCTTCGCCATTTTCATTAATTGTTTTTATATATATTAAATCTTCCCCAGAAAAATAATATTTGTCTGATACTCCTGTTTCTTCATCTTTGAACTCTTCATAATCATATTCCGTACCATTGACATCTTCTTTTCCTATTGTATAATGTGCTTCTGCCATATCATTTAAATCTTCTATAGAAAATATAGCAAGATTATCATCTTCTTCAAACAATTCTTCATCTTTTCCTTCTGATGTCATATACATTTTGTCTTCATGAGAAATTATATAAGTTGTATCATCTTTATACATAATACTCATGTGGTCAGTAGTTGCATCAATATCCATATATATGTCTTCTCCTCGTATTGCTAAAGTTATTGTTCCATTTTCTAATCCTTCGCCTATATCTACGTTTCCTTCTAAAGTAACAATATAGTCTCCACTAGAAAAAGTTTTGTTTAATATTTTGTATATTTTAGAGTCTGCTCCTTTTCCTCCGTTATTTGTTCCACAGCCTGTAATAAGAATTGCTAGTGAAATGATAAGTAAAGTAACTAAACTAAATTTTAATATTTTTCTCATTTTTCTTCCTCCTTTTGTTAAATTATCTTTAATCTTTTATAATCTGTCAATAATTTTTTATCATTAATATAACATGTTTAATTTATTATTTACATATTTGCCTTGCCTATATAATAATTTTTCTTACCCCTTTTTATTATTAAATAAGTATTATTTGTAAGGTAAGTATTATCAATAATTATATCTAAATCATTTGCTTTTTCTCCTTTTATTTCTATACTATTATTTGAAATAAATTCCCTTGCTTGTCTTTTACTTTGTGCAACTCCCATATCTACTAAAACATCTACTATGTTTTTATTTAATTCTATGTTTTTTATTTCATTTCCTTTGAAAGCTTCTTCTAACTCTTCATTTGATAATTCACTAAAATTACCTTTAAATAGAGCTTCACTAATTCTAATTGCTTTTTCATATTCTTCTTTTCCATGTAAGTCTGTTATTATTTCTCTTGCAAGTATTTTATGGGCTTCTCTTAATTCTGGTCTTTCGTTATGCACTTTTTCTATTTCTTCTATTTCTTCCTTGCTTAAAAATGTTAGTTTCTTTAAGTAACTTATTATCATTGAATCTTCAAGGTTTATTAGGTATTGATATAACTCATAGCTTGATGTTTTATTTTTATCAAGCCATAACGCATTTCCTTCTGTTTTTCCAAATTTAACTCCATTAGAATCAGTAACTAAAGGCATTACCATTCCATAAGCAGTTTTGTCTGTTTTTCTTCTAATTAATTCTATTCCAGATGTTATATTCCCCCATTGATCTGA
>CANQVU010000051.1 GCA_947627415.1 uncultured Clostridia bacterium
TAAAGGAATTAAATAAACCATTCGTAATTGTACTAAATACAAATAATCCATATTCAGATTATTGCAAAGAACTTGCAGGAACATTAGAAGATAAATATGGAGTTGCAGTACTTCCTACTGATTGTACAAATCTAAATATGGAAGATGTAAATGACATATTTGGTAAAATTTTATATGAATTTCCAGTAGAAAGAATTAATTTAAATTTTCCAGGTTGGGTAGATGGATTAACAGATGAGCATTCATTAAAACAAGAATTATATACAAATATAAAAGAAGCATTTAAAGATACAAATGCAGTTAAAAATGTAAATATGGGAATAGAAAGAGTAAATAAAGCTGAAATTGTTGAGCAAACTACAATTAGAGAAATTAATCTTGGAAATGGATCTGTAACATTAGATATTCAACTTCAAAATAATTTATTCTATCAAGTATTAACTGAAATAACAGGTGTAGAAGTACAAAATGAAGCAGATTTATTTTCAACAATTTCAAATTTAGCAAAGGTAAAAAAAGAATATGATAAAGTAGCAGTAGCATTAGAAGAAGTAAAACAAAAAGGTTATGGAATAGTTACTCCTTCTATGGAAGAACTAATATTAGACGAACCAGAAATGATGAAACAAGGTTCAAGATTTGGAGTAAGATTAAAAGCAAGAGCTCCATCTATACATATGATTAGAGCAGATATTGAGACAGAAGTATCACCAATAGTAGGCAGTGAAAAGCAATCAGAAGAACTAGTAAACTATTTACTATCTGAATTTGAAAATGACCCAATAAAAATTTGGGAATCAAACATATTTGGAAAAAATCTACATGAATTAGTAAATGAAGGACTTCAAAACAAATTGTACAGAATGCCAGAAGATGCACAAGAAAAACTTCAAGAAACATTAGAAAGAATTATAAATGAAGGAAGTGGAGGACTAATCTGTATAATATTATAAAACTAAGAAAAGTGGGTTTGATACACTTTTATATAATAGACAGAGTTAAAAATAAAATTTTAACTCTGTTTTTTTATATTATTTAGGAAAAACGTAAACAATAAAATATATATTGTAAAAATTAAAATTTAAATTATTGACAAGTATAGATTATATAAATTATAATATGCATAAATAAAATGAAAAGAGAAAACATAAGAAAAGAGGAAGAAGAAACCAATGAAAAAACAAAAAGAAAGATTTAATGCAAACGATATAGGGGCAAGCGCCCTCAGCGATCCGCACTTCAAAGAACATGCCAAAAATACTCCAAGGGATAACTTAAATCCAAACTCTAACATCTCACTTCTAACCTCTAACCATAGGGGTATTACTTTAATAGCCCTAATAATCACAATAATAGTAATGCTAATATTAGTAGGAGTAACAATAAATTTAGCTATTCAAGGAGGACTATTTGGCAAAGCAAGAAAAGCAGCAACAAAAACACAAATAGAGATAGACAGAGAAGCATTATTACAATCTGTAGTAGGAGCAATAGGAGAAAACGGAGAAATAAACTTTGAAGAATTAGACAAAGAAGGAGCTTTACCAGAAGGTTTTGAGGGAAGAAATGGAATATATATAAGCAAGGCAGGTAACACATTCTATGTAGATGAAAACGGAAATATAACAACAGAAGGTAAGTGGAAACTAAGTAAAGATGGTAATTCTGTAACTAGAGGAGATGTAACTTTACAAATAGGAGATTACGTAAATTATACTCCAAAAACAGAAACAACAACCTACTCAAAAGACAAATTAGGTGAAAAATATACTGGAAGTACGAGCAACAAATCAGATTTGACAACAAAAACTTTAAAATGGAGGGTATTAGGAGCAGATGCAAATGGATGTTTAACGCTCATCAGTTATGGATCAATAGGAGGAGCCTTTTATTTTAGTAGTGCTACAGGATACAACAATGGCGTATATATTTTGAATGACATTTGTAAGACACTATATAGTAATAACGATTTAGGAATAACAGCAAGAAATTTAACAATAGAAGATATAGAAGGTGGATTTAATGAAATAGGTATACAAAAAAGAAATGAATATACTAGTGATACTACACTATATGGAAAAACAAAAACGTATGCAAATTATTTAGACTATCCAGTAATTTATGCCCAAGAGAATGGATCTGGAATAGGAGTAGCAGAAGCTGATGTAGAAAGCAAACTAAAGAGAGATGGAATTGGTAGGAGTGAACTTTATTACAATGAAACTCAAATAACTAATAAACAAGAAGGAAAAGAAAAGGATACAGCAACTGGTAATCTAACATGTACACAAAATTATTACGGATGGAAATCTACACCATCTACTTATTTTAAAAACGAAACTTTTTATAATATGGTATTTACGGGACACTTTTGGTTAGCTTCTCGATGTGTTGATTGTGGCTCGAGTTATGCCAACTTTGGTTTATGTCGTATATGGGATAAAGACCTAGCTGGTAAATGGTTATTATATATAAAAGGTGATGGATACACTAGCGACTCTACCATTCGCCCTGTAGTTTCTCTAGGATCTAATGTCAAAGTAACTAAATGTAATGATGAAGCTAATGGCGTAGATATAGAACACATGCATAGTTTAAGTAAAGTAGATTAAAAATGTTACAAGTTTTTATTGAAAAGAAGTAAAATGAAGATGACAGAGAAAGAAGAAACAAATAAAAGCTAAGATATGAAAAAGTGTCTTAGCTTTTTTTGTGAAAATAAACTGTAAGAAGTATAATTACAAATAAACATAAAAAGTATTGAAAAGTAAAAAAGTATATCATAATATCTCCTTATAAGTAAAATAAAAAGGAGAGAAAAAAACAAATGAAGAAACAAATGAAAAAACAAAAAGAATGTAACAAATCAAATGCAAACTATGTAGGGGTCTACGCCTTCGGCGACCCACACTTCAAAGAAAATTCTAAAACAACCCCAGAGGATGGTTTAAATTCCACATTTCACTTCTCACATTTCACCTCTAACTACAGTGGTATCACTCTAATAGCATTAATAATAACAATAATAGTAATGCTAATATTAGTAGGAGTAACAATAAATATAGCACTAAATGGAGGATTATTTGGAAAAGCAAGAGAAGGAGCAAGTGGAACACAAATAGAATTAGACAAAGAAATATTAGCATCAGCAGCATTAGGAACAATGGGAGAAAATGGAGAAGTAAATTTTAAAGAACTAGATGGAAATTTACCAGACGGATTTAAAGGAAGTAACGGAACATATGAAAAAGATGGAGTTACATTTAAAGTAGACAAATATGGAGGAGTAACAACAAAAGAAAAATCAACAGGAGATTTAGCTTTATTAGAAAAATATTGTTTAGGGAAAGCTTTTACAGATATATTAAACCTTGATGAAGTTAAATTCAATAATAATGATATAATACCAAATGCAGAAAAAGATTTGATCCCTTTGAACGAGAGTATTGATATTGATGATGTTTTTTTATATTTTAAATTTAATGATAAAGTATATAAAATGTCGTTCAATAATGAATATGATATAGAGGATATGAAAGTCCATAATGTAGAATTAGTATATGAACCAAAGGGAAGAGAAGGACAAAAGGTAGAGTATGATGGAGATAGTAATGGACAAAATGAAGAATGGATGATATTATATGATAATGGAGACAATGTAGAGATAATACCTATCAATGTAATGGGAGATAAACTAACATTAGGAAAATATGATGAAACGGCAAAAGACTTAAAAGAAGATATAGATAAAGACGGAAAAATAGATGATACTGATAAAGAAATATATTCATATAACAATGCAATAACTAGATTAAATAAGTATGCTGAAAGTTTAATAAAAAATGAAAATAAAATATCAGTAAGAAGCGCAGGAAGTAATCCAGATGATCCATTAAGTGAGAGTAAAAGATTATATGAATCTGAGGAATTGAAGAATTCTGATCTCTCAAAAAAATATTATGGACTACTAAAAAGTGGAGATAATAATTTTGAACAAGATTTATCAAGAATAAGTTATTATTTTAATGTATTCGAGGAAGGTTCAAATAATTTTTGGCTTGCATCTCGTCAAATAACTTCTTATGACACCCAATTTTCCTTCGTAATACGTACTATAACCACGGAAAGTAGCGGTGGTGTGATTATGGATCAATCTGAGTATGTATGTCCAGTAGTAAAAATATCAAGTAGTATTATAGAAAATAATTAACAAGTAGATTTATAAATTTAAAGGCAGGTTAAATTTTAATATTTGACCTGTATTTAATTTTAGGTTGCAAAAATATTTAAAGCATAATATAATAGAAACAATAAAATATGAGAGGAAACCAATATGTTAAAAGAACATGGATTTGTAAGATGTGGAGCAGTAGTTCCGAAATTAAAAGTTGCAGATATAGATTTTAATGTGTGTGAAATAATTGAGCAAATAAAACAAGCAGAAAGCAAAAAAGTTCAAATTGTATGCTTTCCTGAATTATCTATTACAGGATATTCTTGTGGTGATTTGTTTTATCAAGAGATATTAATAAAAAAAGCAATAGAAGGATTACAAAATATATTAAAAGAAACTAAAAACCTAAATATTATTAGCATATTAGGAATGCCAATAAAATCTGAAAACCAATTATTTAATACAGCTGTAGTGATTCAAAAAGGAGAAATTTTAGGAGTAGTTCCTAAAACGTTTATTCCTAATTATGCAGAATTTTATGAAAAAAGGTGGTTTGCATCTAGTAAAAATGCTAAGAAAAATGAAATAGCTTTATTTGGAAAAAATGTACCTTTCGGAACAGATATTCTATTTAAAGATAAGGAAAACGAAGATATATCTTTTGGAATAGAGATATGTGAGGATTTGTGGGCAGTTGAATCTCCAAGTAATAAGATTGCATTAAATGGAGGGACTATAATATTTAACTTATCTGCAAGCAATGAAGTGATAGGAAAAAATGAATATAGAAAAGATTTAATAAGAACTCAGTCTGCTAAAACAATTTCTAGTTATGTATATTCTTCAAGTGGTGTAAATGAATCTACTACGGATGAAGTATTTTCAGGCTCAAGTATGATTTATGAAAATGGGAAATGTCTTGCAGAAAATGAAAGATTTGATTTTGGAAGTAATCTAATATATTCAGACATAGATACCAAAAGAATAATGAATGATAGAATAAGAAATATAAGCTACATGGGAGATATAGATGTTTTAGATTTCAGAAAAATTGACGTAGAGATTATAGATTGCATAGAAAGTTTGGAACGAGAATATGAAGAATATCCATTTGTTCCATCTGATAAAAAAAAAATAAATGAAATTTGCAATGAAATATTAAATATTCAAAGTTATGGATTAGCTAAAAGGTTGTTACATACAAAAATAAATAAAGTTGTAATAGGAATTTCAGGAGGACTTGACTCTACGCTTGCTTTTTTGGTAGCGACTAGGGCTTATAAAATACTAGATATTTCAAATAAAAATATTATAGCAATAACAATGCCTGGATTTGGGACAAGCATGAGAACATATGAAAATGCAAAAAACTTAATTAAAAGTTATAATGCAACATTAAGAGAAATTGATATAACTAAAACTTGTTTAAGGCATTTTGAAGATATAGGACAAGATAAAAATGACCATGATACAACATATGAAAATGCACAAGCAAGAGAAAGAACACAAATTTTAATGGATGTTGCAAATAAAGAAAATGCAATAGTTATAGGAACAGGAGATTTATCAGAGCTTGCTCTCCGGATGGTGTACATACAATGGGGACCATATGAGTATGTACCGGGGTAAATAGTAGCATTCCAAAAACTTTAATAAGATATTTAATTAAATGGGTTGCAGAAAATACCGAAAAAGAAGAATGCAAAAAAACTATATACGATATTTTAGACACACCAATATCACCAGAATTATTACCGCCAGATAGTAAAGGTAATATAAAACAAATGACTGAGAGTTTAGTTGGTCCGTATGTTTTACACGATTTCTTTTTATATCATTTTTTAAGATATGGAGCATCACCTAAAAAAATATATTATATTGCTTGCAAAACATTCGATAAAAAGTTTAGTAAAGAAGAAATAAAAAAATGGCTAGAAATATTTATTAAGAGATTTTTTACTCAACAATTTAAAAGGAATTCAATGCCAGATGGCCCAAAAGTAGGAACTATTAGTTTATCACCACGAGGCGATTTAAGAATGCCAAGTGATGCAGAATTTGAAATATGGATAAAGGATATAAAATAAAATGTCAAGTAAAAAAAGTAAATAGAAAAAATAAATTTTCTTACTTTTTCTACAAAAAAATTCATTTAAAAAATATATAATATGGAGGCTAACTATTAAAAGTCAATAGTTAGGCACAAAAAAATCTAAAAAATATTTACTGAAAAAATTTACATGC
>CANQVU010000052.1 GCA_947627415.1 uncultured Clostridia bacterium
TCATCTATCCATTGTTCTATATCAGGTAAATCTAAATCTTCTAATGTTACTCCTTCTTCTCCTAATGCTTTTTTTACTTGTTTAAAATTTTCTTTGTTATATGTAAATTCTCCATCTTTGCTTACTAATCCAAAACAAATCCCTTTTAATTTTATTTCATAAGTTCCTTTATTGTTAGAAACTTCTAATCCTTCTATACTTATAGTAGTTTGACCTTCTTTTAAATCTTGAATTACTTCTAATATTCTTTCTTCAAATTCTTTCTTTTCTTTTAAAGCCAAATCTTTTCCTTCCATTGCATCATTTTCTGCCATAATTATTCCCCCCTATCTATTAAAAGATAATTTAAAATCTGTTCCTTCTCCTAATTGCATTATAAATGTTTTATTTTTTTGTTCTTCTGTTTCTTTATTTGTTAATACTATAGAGTAAGTGTAATATTCTCCTTGGGTATCAAATTGATTATACCCTACAGTATTTCTTGAGTAAAAATTCTCTTTTGCATAATTTTCAAAATCTGCTTGTGTTTTAAAATAGTTGTTTCTAAAAGAGTCTGCTAAACAGTTATATGCATATTTGTAATCTTTAGCATTTATTGCTTGCATAAATTTATCTATATTTAATGCAACCTTTTCTTGAGATGTTGCTGTTTTATATTTTTCTGTGAATTGTGGTAAATCGATAGTATATACATCTAACATTATTTTATAATCCATAGGTGTTTTAACATTAAATACATATTCTTTGTTGTTTTGATCAATTATATAATATTGTATATATCCTTCATATTCAGATATTTGGTATTTTTCAGGATTTATTCCTTCTATTTCATCTCTATTCTCAGAAATATACTTTTTAAATTCATCTAAGTTTCCAAATTTTCTATTTTTATACTCTTTATCTAAAAAGCTATTATATAATTTTTCTGGATACCCAAATGCCAATCTTTTTAAGTCATTTATATATTCATGAATTAAATCTTCTTGTGTTACCCCTACTTCAGAAAATACATTGTTATCTTTTTCTATTATTTCACTTGGAACATTAACTTTTACATTGTAAACTTCATCTTTGCTATTTAATTGCTCAATAGAATATGTCCTATTATTTTTGTCAATATTTATAATCAAATAACTTTCAAACATCGGAACAAATTCTTGGTTTTCTACTAATCCATAAACTCCAAATGATTTCACATTATCTGTATTTCCTTTGTTTACTATCTCGACTGGTATAAAGAAACAATCGCTTTCTATTTTATATGTATAATTCCTTACATTAGACAACTCAATAGAATTCTTTTTTACATATTCGTCGCTTAACAAATTTATTATGCTAGAATTATTATCATTATCTGAAGCTAAATTCACATAGTTTCCAGATTCATCATATCCATAATATGCAGATGAGTCAATATTTAATTCATTTAAATATGAACCAATACACTTTTTTATTTCAAGATATTCATCTATCTCCATAACTTTGTTGGACTCTTCCAAAGTCGTCTCTTGTTGCATTATTTCTATAGATTCATTTGTTTCTGTTATTTCTCTTTCTTTTTGTTGTACACTTATAAATATAATTCCTAATATAATTATACTAATAATTACTATAAGTAGAATTATTATATTTCTAATTTTTTTCATAATGATCTCCTCTATTTTTCAGATATTACTGTATAGTAAACTATCTTATTCTTACAGTTTTCAAACTCATCTAAATCCTTCCATCCAGTTCCTCCATGTGCAGAATCTGATATAAATATTTGTTCCTTTCCGCCTTCATTTTTATAACCAATTACTCCTATCCAGTGTATGCTATGGCAATAATTCTGTCCACTTTTTCCATTTGCTTCTCCATTAAACCATAATGCAATATGTTTTCCTGATGTTAAAGCTGATTTCATTTTAGATTTGCTATAAGCACTTCCTCCTGAAATCTTTGCGGTTAATCCATATTCACTAAAGTATTTATTAGTGTTAGTTGAGTTACTTAGAATAGAATCCCACTTCAATGCTCTATCTAAGGCATTGTTAGCATTTCCTCCATTATATCCTGTAGCAATACATGCAGCAACACACTTATTACAGTATCCTCCCCATGCCTTTCCTTTTGATGTGCTTAATCCACCTGATGTCTGATTAAATATAGTATATGTCTTTCCTGTTATTCCAGAAGTAAATGTTGCAATTACATCTCCTTTACCTTTAGTATATGTTCCTCCAGCTCTCTCCTTGCCATGAAATTGATTATAATATTGTAAAGCATATTTTTGTCTATCTTTCATAGATTTATTACCATCAGATTCATTTGGTCTTTCAAAACAAAAACAAAATACTTCTGTTAACTCATTTAGTTGATTTTTATCTAATTTTTCACTGTCTTTTGCTTCAACCCAATCTTTATAATTATATTTTTTTTGTGTATATCTAGGATTCATTAACTGATATGTTGCATATCCATTTGCTCCTCCACCTTTTGTAAGCTCTCCTATCAAAAATTCAACTTGGGTATCTTCGTCTTGCCATGTTTTCCCCTTAGATTTAGCATAGTTTTTTAAATTTGTATTTCTTCCTGTACTCCCTCTATTGTTGTTTGTCCATTGACAAATCCCTATTCCTCCATTATTCTCATTATATCCACCTTCAATCTTTGTTGGATCGAATGTCTCTGATTCATAGTGTATATTTCCCATTGCAGCAGCAATAGAAACATCACTATATCCTAAATCTTTTAAAGCAAACCATACTTTTTCTTGAATTGAATCCCCATATATTGAAGTATCGAATGTATTTATCTCAGCTGGATCATAATTTTCAAAAAAATCATCTCCTAACTCTGATACTCCATAGCTAGTTCCATCATATGCATATAATAAATATCTTATTATTCTTTCCAATCCTTTTGTTTTATCATTGTTTTGCATCATCTCAAAAAGCCAATAATTTATACTGTTTATCTGGTCTCTTGCATTTTTATTGTTATCATATGCTACTAAAAATTTTTCATATGTAGTATTTTTGTCTCCATGCCCTTTTCCTGGCTTATTATTTGCTGTTGCATATACGTGTTTATATGGATTTTGACTTGCTGTTTCATCTTTTGGATAAGTTGTAGTTGAGGTTGTAGATTCGCTTTTTTCGTCAACTTTTTGTTCCTTTATTTCAATTGCTTTAGATACATTTATTGCTACTATAGGTTCTTTTCCATTTGTTAAACCATAACTACTTATTCCTTTTAATTCATAATTAAATCTAATTTGTGGTACTGTTTTTGTTGTATCTGTAGCTGAAATTGCTTTAGTTGTAACTGATATATTTCTTGGTAATGTAGAATATGTTCCTAATTCTTTTCCTTTATCATCTAAATCATCATAATAAATTGTATTTATACAATATGGAGATATATTTGCTATTTTATCAGCTGGATCAATTGTTATAAACTTAATTTCCTTTCCAGTACTTGACTCAGTTGTATTATTAAGTATTAATCTTGGAATTACAGATTCTATTACTGATTTATATGCTACATTCTTTTCCTCTATAAATTTATTTACATGCTCATCTGTAGTTTTAATATCTTTGTTATCAGTTTCTTGATAACTATCACCTAAAACTTCATATTTATCTTCGGTAATTGTAGGAGTTACATCTTCATCTGTTTCATAATTCTCTTTATATTTGTAAATCCATGTATCTAATTCTGAAATAGTAAATTTAGGTGTGGTTGTTGTTTGCTTAGTTATTATATTTACTTTAGGCGTACTTGTCTCATAATATGTACAATTATTATCTTCTCCTTGTTTAGTTGCATTATCGTCTTTTCCATATATCAATGGAGAATTAGTTTCATTCTCTATTTCTTGTCCATTTATTTGTTCATTAACTCTATAATCAACTTTCTTAGTATATTTATCATGTACAGTATATGTTTTTGTTTCATTAATTTCAGTATATGTTTGTTCATCATGAATACAAAGTACAATTTTACTTTTTATAATATAATCCTCTACTAATTCCATGCAAAAACTTGGTTCTTCTGTTACAACAAGTAATTGTACCAAAAATTCAAATGGAATTGTATAGTTTGATACATATCCACTATAGTCGAATGTTGATAATTCAATAGAGTATTCATCTTTCCCACCTGTAGATCTTCCGTTTATCTCATTTTTTATATCTTCTGGTAGCTTATCTTTATCATTTAAATATGTTACTTTTACATTGTTTGTACTCCATATAGCATATACTAAATCTCCTGAATTATTTATGCTAAAGTATTTTAACGCCTCTTTATCATTTTTTTCTTGCATTTTTTCTAATTTATCATATGATATGTACTCCAAAACTGTTGGATTACTATAATCTTTTGTGCTTACTCTTTGTACTAAAATAGTTCCTGGAACTACATTATCGTTTCTATTATCACTTAGCTCTGCTGGTTTATAGTCATCTGATGATGTAGTTGTATTTTTTTCACTATTTGATCTTAAATCCAAATATTGTGTACATGCCTCTGCCTTAATGAAAGCTGGAAAGCAATGTAATTGTTCTGCTGTATAGTAATCTAAATTTGCGCCATTGTCCATTAATGCTCCAAGTACTGCTAATTCAAAATCAGTAAATTCCGATGCAGATCTTGAAGTTTGTGCTTCTAATTTCTTTTTTATATTTTCTAAATTATCTGAATCATCATTATATGAAATTTCATATCCATCTTTTTTCTTATTTGGTTGTACTACAATTTTATTAATAATATTTCCATTTTCATCTGTTTCAGTTGTAGGATTATCTCCAGAATAAGAAACTTGCATCGCTTTATTTTTAGAATCATTTACATCATTTTCTTTCCACTTATCAACAACATATAAAGAGCCACAAAAGAAAACAATTAAAAGTATTGCTACTAATATTACTATTGCTATTACTGCTAATACTTCTGGATTTGCTACTAAAAATCGTACCACCTTTTGTTTTACTTGTTTCTTTGCTTCATCTTTTGCTATCTCTTTACCTTTTTGTGTTTGTTGTTTTAAAAAACTATCGCTTTGATTTTTCTCATCTTGTTCATCATACATGCTTTCCACCTCCTTTGCTTCTTATAATACTTTGCTCTTTATATTTCTACTTGTATTTGTAATCTTTCTTCATTATTTTCTATAACAATATCTGAAAACACAATTCTTTCTATATTTATATTTGGGTTATATTCTTTATTGAATTTCACATTAAAAGTTTTTGTATGCCCATTTTGTACTATAAAATCATCAATTAAGATTTCATTTAGAAATGCCTTATACTTCAGCTCGTTTTGAGTTTCTAAATACATTGAATCTGTTTTTTGTTTAGAATTAAATAAAATTCTTTTACCTGTGTGGTTATCTACTTTTATTTCATATATTTCATAATCCATATATATTTTTTTTGATATAACTTCCACATCAATTCCATTATAGCCATTTGAGCAATTTATTTCTTCTTTTCCTATGTAACTATTTATACTTAGCTTGTATTCTCCATCTTCTTTTAATATTGTAAAATAACTCTCTATAGGTGTATATTCTAATTCTCCTATTGCAAGAATATCTCCCATTATTTCTAGTCTATATGTGTTTTTAGTATTTGTACTTATCCATAATGTACTTCTATAACTCCTTTTTTCTGTAAAAATCCTTTTATAGTATTTATCCGTAAATTTTTCTATTGTAGGATACAACTCTTCTTTACATTCTGTAGAAAGCAAATTATATGCATTTTCAATTTCCCCATTATTACAAAACTTAAAGAAACTATCAATTAAATTATTTGATTCTATAGCTGTACTCTCTTCTATTTTTTTATCTGTAATTACTGAGTAATTATTTGTATTATAAGTAGTAGCACTACTATTAGTGCTACTACCTTCATCTTTTGTATTAGATTTATAATAATTATTTAGAATCTGTA
>CANQVU010000053.1 GCA_947627415.1 uncultured Clostridia bacterium
TTTGGCCCGGTAGTTCAGTTGGTTAGAACGCTAGCCTGTCACGCTAGAGGTCGTCGGTTCGAGCCCGATCCGGGTCGCCATTTTTTAATAAGCCTAGATAGCTCAGTTGGTAGAGCAGGGGACTGAAAATCCCCGTGTCCGTGGTTCGATTCCGCGTCTAGGCACCAAAAAATACAACGAGAGTTGTATTTTATTTTTCAAAAAAACACGAACAAAGGTTCTAGAAAATTAAAAAGGAGATATTATATGAAAACTTTAAAAGAATGGTGTATTGAAAATAAAGAATATTCAATATTGCAACTATATGAAAATGCAGAAAATGAATTAAGTAGTGACGAAATAGGATTTTCTTCTCCCAAAAGAGTAAATTGGAAATGTGATGTATGTGGAATGAGTTGGAAACATACTGTAAATAAGACAACGTCAAAAGTAAATAAAAAATGTCCATATTGTACTCATAAAAGACCGAGTTATTTTTATAATTTCCAAACAGAATATCCTATTTTAGCGAGAGAATGGAATAAAAGAAAAAACATTAAAAAACCAACAGATTATCTTCCTCATAGTAAAGAAAAAGTTTGGTGGCGATGTGAACAAGGACACGAATGGGAGGCTGTAATATATGAAAGAGTTAAGTCTGCAAACAAAAATATTTCTAAAGGAAAACCAATTTGTCCTTATTGTAACCATGCAAGAGTATCACCAATTTATAACTTGTTAACGGAAGAGCCTAATATTGCTAGACAATGGGATTATATAGGTAATGGAGAGTTAACACCATTAAATGTAAGTCCAAAAGCAAACATTAAAGTATCGTGGATTTGTGAATACAATCCTAATCATAAATGGAGAGATAAGATTAGTAATAGAACAGCATTAAAAAGAAATTGTCCTATTTGTTCTAAGCATTTTACAATTTCCTTTCCTACTCGTGTATTATATTATTATCTAAAAAGATATTTCTTTGATTGCGAAATGGAATTTAATATATTAGGAAAATACATATTAGATATTTATATACCAGATTATAAATTCATTATAGAATATGATGGTTGGTATTTCCACTTAGATGAAAAAGCTAAAAAAAGGGAAGCTAAAAAAGACCAGATATTAAAAGAAAATGGATTTGAGATACTTAGAATAAAAGAAGCAAAAGAAGACTTAAATCAAATAAAAATTAAAGGTAATGTTGTTACATATCACCCTATTGAAACTTATAAAAATCTAAATGAATTAGTAATAAAAGTAATAACTATCATAGAAGATAAATTTAATGTTAATATTGATAAAGATATCAATTATAAAAGGGACTATCAAAAAATAGAAGATTTATATTATCATGTAAGGAAATCTAATTCATTAGCAGTAAAGAAATCTAAGTTTATTAAAGAATGGAGCGAAAACAATGAAATCTCACCAGATTGTATTAAACCAAGTTATGCAAACAATATCAAATGGATTTGTCCTAAATGCCATCGAGAATATGAGGCAACTGTTTATAACAGAGTTAAGAATAATTCTAATTGTCCATATTGTTCTAATAGAAAAGTGTGTGAGGATAATTCGTTATATCATTGTTCTCCAGAGATAGTAAAGGAATGGCATCCAGATAAAAATAATCCTCTAACTCCTAAAGATGTAACTAAAGGATCTGATAAAAAAGTTTGGTGGAAATGTGAATATGGTCATGAGTGGGAAGCAAGAGTATATCAAAGAACTTATAAGGGAAAAGGAAGTAATTGTCCGATTTGCTATAAGCTTAAACGTCAAAAAAAAGAAACTAAATAGTATTGGTGGGGTAGTAAACAATTGTTCTTACTACATAAATGTGGCAATAAAACTTGATATAAATAATAAAAAGTAATATAATATAAAAATCATAATTTATGATGTATTTGAGGTGCAAAATGTATAAAAATTTGGATAAGATAAATAGTCCAAAAGATTTGAAAAAATTAAATATATTAGAAAAACAAGAATTAGCAAAAGAAATAAGAGAATATCTATTAGAAATTGTTTCTAAAAATGGAGGACATTTAGCATCTAATTTAGGAGTTGTGGAATTAACTATTGCTTTGCATAGTGTATTTAATTGTCCAGAAGATAAAATAGTTTGGGATGTAGGACATCAATCATATGTTCACAAAATATTAACTGGAAGAAAAGAAGAAATGAAAACTTTAAGAAAAATAGATGGAATTTCTGGATTTCCTAAAACTTGTGAATCAGAGTATGATAGCTTTGATACTGGACATAGTAGTACTTCTATATCTGTTGCTTTAGGAATGGCAAGAGCAAGAGATTTGTTAAAAGGGTCAAATAAGGTAATAGCAGTAATAGGGGATGGATCACTTACTGGAGGAATGGCGGTTGAAGCGTTAAATGATGCAGGAAGCAGTAAGACAAATCTAATAGTAATATTAAATGATAATGAAATGAGTATATCTAAAAATGTTGGAGGTATTCCAGCTTTACTCACAAAAATAAGAACAAAAAAGACATATACGAGGTCAAACAATTGTATAAAAAGATTTTTTAATAAAATCCCAGTTATCGGAAAACCTATTGTAAATTTTGCACATATAATAAAAAGAAGTATAAAACAAGCAGTTATTCCTAATATGTACTTTGAAGATATAGGTTTTACATATTTAGGACCTGTAGATGGTCATAATATACAGGAACTCGAAAATATACTATATAAAAGCCAAAATATAGAAGGACCTATTTTAATACACGTGATTACAAAAAAAGGAAAAGGCTATAGTATGGCTGAAGAAAATCCAGATAAGTTTCATGGAATTTCTAGTTTTGACATAAAAACTGGAGAAGTTAAAGGTAAAAAGCAAAAGGATTATTCTAAAAAATTAGGAGAAAAATTAGTAGAGCTTGCTTTGCAAGATGAGAAAATAGTAGCGGTTACTGCAGCAATGAAAGATGGAACAGGATTAAAAGAATTTGCAGATAAGTTTCCAAAAAGATTTTTTGATGTAGGAATAGCAGAGCAGCATGCTACACGGTTTAATTGCAGGTATGTCAGTTTCAGGATTAAAACCGGTATTTGCTGTATATTCTTCATTTCTTCAGAGAGGATATGACCAATTAATACATGATATTGCAATTCAAAATTTACCAGTAACAATTTGTATTGATAGAGCTGGAATTGTTGGAAACGATGGGGAGACTCATCAAGGACTATTTGATTTAGCATTTTTATCTGAAATACCTAATTTTACAATTATGGCACCAAAAAATTTTGAAGAGTTGGATAAAATGATAGAATTTTCCATTAATCTTAATAAACCAGTTGCCATAAGATATCCAAGAGGTGGAGAAGGAAAAATAAAATTTGATAAATGTGAAGATATAAATTTAGGAAAAGCAGAAATAATAAAGGAAGGGAAAGATTTAAGCTTAATTGCAATTGGAAAAATGGTAGAAAGAGCTGTGGAAGTATCACATATACTAGAAAAAAATAATATAGATGCAGAAATAATAAATGTTAGATTTTTAAAACCACTAGACAAAGAAGTAATATTAAATTCTGCAAGAAAAACAAAAAAAGTAATTACAATAGAGGATGGATTGTTAAAAGGAGGATTAGGAACAGCAGTAATAGAAGCTATAAATAGTAGCGATATAAAAGATGTAAAAGTAAAAACATTCGGATATGACGATTGCTTCGTAAAACATGGAAATGTAGAGGAATTAGAAAAAGAATATAATTTAGATGCAGAAAGTATAGTTAATAACATAGTTAAATAAAAGAAAATTTTACAAAACTCCTATAATATGCTATAATAAATACAATAATAGTGTATTATAGGAGCTTTTTATATGGAAGATATTGAATTAAAACAAAAAAAGATAATAGAAGCAACAAGATTAATTGGTAGAAATGAAAAATATATAAAAGAAGCGTTAAAAGAACAAATAATTACATCATGGGAAACAACAATGATGGCAGAGCCATTAAAGTCACTTAGAGATAAAAAAGGAAGACCACTTGCAACAACAAGATTATTACATTATGCAAATACAATGCTTATAGCAATAAGAATAGCTGAAGGAATATTTCCAAATGACAGGGAATTTGCTAAAGGTGTAGGAGTTGTTGCACTTTTACATGATATTGGACAGGGACCATTTGGGCATAATGGTGAGGCTGCATTTAAATTTGCATCTAAACAAAATAATGGTGGAGCAAGACTTCATAACATAGAAGGTGGAATGAAAATTTGGTATAGATTTTCAAAAAGAATAAAAGATGCAATTAATTCAGGTAAAATTATAGAGAATGAAGCAAAAAAAAGAAATATTAGTAAAAAAGAGTTAAAAGACAGATTAGATAGTGGATTAGAACCAGAACTTAAAAATAGTATAAGTGAAGAGGCAGAAAAAAATAAAGAACTTTTAGATGAAGCAGTAAAAATAATTGTAATGGGTGCAGGAAATCATAATGGAGAAAGAGGAAAATCACATATAAAACCAAATATAAATAGAACTTTCGAGCAATTTATGGAGACTGCAAAAAAAACATATATTAATGTTGAAGAAGATAAAAATATGGAATCATGTAATATTGTAGATGCAATCGTTAAAATAGCAGATCAGATTTCATCAATAACATTTGATATAATTGATGGAAAAAGATCAGGAATAGAAGATGAAATATATGAGGGTTGGGCAGAGCCAATATCAAAAATTTTACAAATTACAGAAGATGAAGCTAAAAATAGATTAAAAGGTAATGGTAAAGAACTACACAGGCTTGCAAGAGATTTACAAGATGTATTTATAAAAAACATAATAAAAAACAGTAGTAAAGATGAAATAAAAATGGATATGGCATATTTACTATATGGTGCTACTGATTCAAGGGGTCAAGTTATAGAAAATGGACTTAGAACATTTAATATGACAGAACATACAGCGTATACTTCAACTGCAATAGAAGAGATTGCTTTAAATAATCTTGTTTCTCGTTTAACTGATATTCTTGCTAAAACAATTTTAGATGAAAATGGAACATTTCCACCAGAATTAAATGAAATTTTTAGAATATCAGGCAATAATCCAACAAGAAAGTTAAAAGAGAATATATTAAATGGTAAGTATAATGGTAATGAAGATTTAAGGGATTTTTATAAATATGTAACAGAACTTTCATCAGAAGAATATAAAATGAACAAGGAAATTGTTAAGAAAACAGAGGTAGAGTATTATAGAAATATAATTGAGAAAGCTATAAATAGAATAGATGGTATTTTGGATAATACTGAAATAAGAAGCCCAAGAAAGAGTACAGGGTATTTGATAGAAGAGTATATGTTATCTCCAACTTATGAAGCCATGATACCAGATGAAAATGGAAATTACTCTGATGAAGAAGTAAAAAATATGATGGATAGAATTAATGCATTCTTAAGAGCTAATCCAGTCGAGGGTGCAAAACACTTATCATTATTGGTGCAAAGAAAAAAATATCAAATTGGTATTGAAGGACAAGCTGAAAAAGTATCAACCAATAAAATTAAAATGAATACAGATCAGCAAATAGCAGCAAGGATTTCAATAAGTTTTTTAAATACTCTTAATGATAGAAAATTAATTGATTTAGCATGTAAATTGGGAGTTTTAAAAGAAGAAGAAAGAAAGATTTTTGAAGAGAAATATATAGAATGTTCAGGTAAAAGAACAGGTAGAGGTGGGCACAAAACAAAGGCTATGAAATATTCGCAAGAAGATTATTTGAGCGGATCTGGGTCATGCCATACAGAAAGATATGATAATGAAGGACTATCATTAGAATAAAGAATATAGCTAAACAAGCTATATTCTTTTATATTGTATAAATACTTGATTTTTTTCATAAAATATAATAAAATATAAAAGATTTTGAATATAATATAAAAAATAGAAAAGGGGTAATAAAT
>CANQVU010000054.1 GCA_947627415.1 uncultured Clostridia bacterium
GGAGAAAATGGAGAAGTAAATTTTGAAGAACTAGATGCAAATCTGCCAGACGGATTTGAAGGAAGTAACGGAACATACGAAAAAGATGGAATTACATTTATAGTAGACAAATACGGAGGAGTAACAACAATAGAAAAAACAACAGGAGATTTAGCTTTACTAGAAAAATATTTTTTAGGGGAAAATGGAGAAGGAAAGGATTTAATGACACTTATTGATGAGAGTAATGGTGCTTTGAAAGATGACCCTGAATCAATACCAAATGCAAGCAAAGATATAGCATTATTAAATATTTTGGCAGATAGCCTAAACAATATGAAAATGTATTATTATGTGGAATATAATAATAAATTATATAGGCTTACATTAGAGCCAACTGAGAGCGGGGATGGTGCGTTTATCTATAATGTAGAACTATCGTATGAACCAAAAGGATTAGAAGGAAAAATAGTAAAATTTGATGGTAATAATGATGGAGAAGATGAAGAATGGGTTGTGTTGTATGATAATGGAGATAATGTAGAAATAATATATTCTGAATATACAAAATATACAGAGCATGATCCATATTCAGATAAACTAACACTAGGATCTGGTGATGATTATATAGTAGATGAAAGCAAAATAGAAGATGTAAATAAAGATGGAATGATATCAAATTTGGAAAAGGCAATATATTCATATAACAACGCAATAACAACATTAAACAAATATTGTGATGAACTAATAACAAATCCAAATAAAATATCAGTAAGAAGCTTAGGAAGTAATCCAAATGACCCATCAAGTGAAAATACTACGTTATATAAAACAGAACTTCTAGAGAAATGGGTAAGTGGAAGGTATAATGGAGTTTTAAAAGGACCAGATATGAATCTAGAACAAGATTTTATAAGATTAAGTTATTATAAATATATCTCACCAAATACACCATATGATTATTGGTATGCTTCCCGCTATATTATGTATTATCCGAATTCACATGGAGCAGGGGTAGGGTATGATTCTTATTGCTTTATTTTGGGTGGACAAGATACTAGCGGCGATAGAGGGGAAATTTTTGATTTATTGAAAGATAGAGATAAAGATGAAATAATGGGAGAAAAGGATGATTACCCTAGAAGTTGTTCAAACTATGTCCGTCCAATAGTAAAAATATCACCTGATAATTTAACAATAGTTGAATAAAATACTTTCGAAGATTTAATAAAAAGAGAATTTTAGAAATTTTCTAAAATTCTCTTTTTAATTTTGTATCTAAACAAGAAATATGTAAATAATAAAATATATGAATAAAAAATAAACATTTGAGTTATTGACAAATAGAAAACATATAACTTATAATGTACATAAATAAAATAAAAAGAGAAAACATAAGAAAAGGAGAGAAGAAACAAATGAAAAAACAGAAAGAAAGATTGAATGCAAACTTTGTAGGGGTAGGCCTTGTGTCTGCCCGAAAAGAAATAACAAACAGCAAAACCATTGCAAACACTGCAGGGGTCGCACCTTTGGGCGACCCTCACTTCGAAGAACATGCTAAAAATACTCCAAGGGCTAGCTTAAATCCAAACTCTAACATCTCACTTCTGATCTCTAACCATAGGGGTATTACTCTAATAGCGCTAATAATCACAATAATAGTAATGCTAATACTTGTAGCAGTAACAGTAACCGTAGCAATAAATGGGGGATTATTTAAAACAGCAAAACAAGCAAAAGCGGACACACAAGCAAACATAGATGCAGAGCAAAGATTAGCAAGTGGAAGAATAAAAGTAGATGGCAAATGGTACAATTCATTAGAAGATTACACAAATGGAATAGAATCTTCAGACCAAAATGACGAACCATCAAAATGGGCACAGGATAAAGATGGAAATATAACATATGATGGAGAAAAATCAGAAATAAAAATAGGAGACTACGTAAATTATACTTATGACACAGTAAACACAGCATACGATTTGCCAACAACAATAACAGGATATGATAGTCCGCAAAGCATAAATCAAACAATAGATTTAAACTGGAGAGTATTAGGAGTAGATGCAAATGGATGTCTAACACTAATAAGCGATAAACCAACAACTCAAGAAGTTTATTTTGAAGGAGCAAAAGGACATAACAATGGAGTATATATATTAAATGACATATGTGCAAAGCAATATAGTAATACAGACTTAGGGGTAATAGCAAGAAGTATAACGATAGAAGATATAGAAGCAGGATTTAAAAAAGAAACAGGAATAGCTAAAAGGAATGAATATACTAATGGTGTTAAAAAATATGGAGAAACGAAGACATATACGACAGAAAGATATTTAAATTATCCAGTAATATACGCTGAAGAAAACGGATCAGGAATAGGGGTTAAAGAAGAAGATGCAGAAACTGGCATAAATACTAAGGGAATTGGAGGAAGTGATCCATTTTATAAAACAGAAAATGAATTAACAACAAAAAAACCAGAAGGAAAAGAAAGTAAAAAAGCAGGAGATAATCAAGGAGAACAAAAAGCCTTGACATGCAAACAAACGTATTATTCCTTCAGTAGTACCCCAGAAAATTATTGTAAAAATAGAGAATTTCACGAAATGATTTTTAAAACAAATTCTTACTATTGGTTGGCGTCGCGCTGTTACTATTGCGGCTCGAACTATGCTAGCTTTGGATTGCACAGTGTAAGCAATGCTGACCTTGGCGGTAGCGGCGTGTTCGCCTCAAGCTCCGTTCCGACCAGCCGTAGCAATTTTCTTCGCCCCGTAGTTTCTCTAGGTTCTAATGCTCTAGAAATTGTAAGTGGAAGTGGAGCAGAAGATGATCCATACATTTTGGATTAATGCAAATATATATGTTAGTAAATGTTCAAAACATAGAATATATTAGAACTATTATTAGATAGCAAATGTAATAAATTTGCTATCTTTTTTCATGATAGAATAAAATGTAAGTATAAATAAACATAAAAAGTATTAAAAAACAAAAAAGTATATGATAACATCTCCTTATAAGTAAATAAAAAGGAGAGAAGAAACAAATGAAAAAACAAACGTTAAAACAAAAACAAAAAGCATGTAATAAAACAGATGCAAACGTTGTAGGGGCAGGCCTTGTGTCTGCCCGAAAAGAAATAACAAACAGCAAAACCATTGCAAACGCTGTAGGGGTCGCACCCTTGGGCGACCCGCACTTCGAAGAACATGCTAAAAATACTCCAAGGGCTAGCTTAAATCCAAACTCTAACATCTCACTTCTAACCTCTAACCATAGGGGTATTACTCTAATAGCCCTAATAATCACAATAATAGTAATGCTAATATTAGTAGCAGTAACAGTAACCGTAGCAATAAATGGGGGATTATTTAAAACAGCAAAACAAGCAACAATAGACACACAGTATCATGCAGACAGAGAAATGTTACTCTCAGCAGTTATAGGAGCAATAAACAATGATGCAGAAGTAGATTTTACAAAACTAGATGAAAATCTGCCACAAGGATTTAAAGGAACACAAGGAGAATATACAAGCGAAGCAGGAAATACATTCTATGTAGACAAAAATGGAAATATAACAGATGAAAAAGTAGGACCACAAGTAACAGTAGGAGATCAAACAGTAGCATTAACTCCGGAAAATGTAGGACAGTATTTAGGAAAAGAAGTAACAAATTATAAAGGGAAAGAATCTGTAGAAATTAATAGTAAGACATATAACGTATCAACACAATATAGATTATACTATGTAGATTTTGATAATAAATATGGAGATGGAGTAGGAACAGTATATTTAAAAGCAGATATTCCAGGGACAGGTAGCTATAGGGTTGAAACAACCTCGGAGGATCCTACTACAACAGATGCAATAAAAATAAAAAATTTAAACCCAGGATTATATAATAAAGAAAATGAGAACGGTTTGCCAATAGCAGATCAAGCCATAGATCCACCAAATAAGCGGATACGGCAATATGGGTGCAGTGAGATGGCTGACGAATACAAGCAATTGGAATGGATTAAAGCCAGAGACAGAAGAACTTACTGATGGAATAAAAGAAGGTGATATAAATTATATAGTAGGAGCACCAAGTTTAGAAATGATGATGGATAGTTATAATACACATTATAAAAACGATATTAAAAATTTTTCAGACACTCCTGATTTTTCACCTATAACACCAGGAGAAAGAAGAAAACTTTTCTATCGATATAATTTAGGTGATAGTGGATATGAAGTAGGACCATGTGCATACGAGGAACGAGAATATGGTCGTATGACATCGAGTAATTCAGTTTATACTGACGAAAAAATAGATAGTGTGTACTACCCAGATAAGAATAATTATTACTGGCTGGCATCTCCTTCTTCTGAAGCAGGTAACTGCGTGATGTCTGTAAACCGCGACGTCGAGGGTCGGGGCCCTAGTGTACATGAACTACGTTTTCAACAAATGTTCATTTTGCCCATTAGTTTCTCTAAAATCTTCAGTCCAATTAAAGTTGAAATAGTAGTTGGAAGTGCAGAATAAATTTTAAAGATAAATATTCAAATAGAAGATGTTTGGTATGTCCTTCTGGGCATACCAAAACGCAGCTGTAGATTTTTTGGTGGGAGTGGCTGCAAAGATGAGTTTGATTGCTGAAGCCCAGAAAAGTAAAGGGCGTTTACCCAGATTATATTATGTTATATAAATTTGGTAGTTTTTTTAAAACATTTGGAAAAGATACATATATATTAAGTGATTTATTTAATTACAAATTGGATACAGTTGGCCAGAATACAGCAACTTGTGGATTCCCTATAAATGCAATATACAAAGTTAGAGTTGGGATTGAAGAAAGAAGTATTAATTACATGTTAATTGATCCTAGAAATAATTATGGCGTTGATGTAAAAGAGAATTTTAAGAATTTAAATAGATATACAGAACAATTTAAAAAGTCATATAATAATATGAAATGCAAAAAAAGTTAAAAATATATCAGAGAAAATGATTGAATTTATTGGGCAACCAGATTTTAAAGAAATTATGAGAAAGGTAGAAGATATAAAAGAAAATATAGATAGGTATTTGCCACTTAATCCAAGCATAATGACTTTTCATTATGAAGCATGCAAAAACGATGAGGAAGTATTAAGATATATTAAATATATAAAAGGAAATGGTATAAAACCATCCATATCAATAAAACCAGAAACTGATATAGAGAAAATTAAAAAATTTTTACCTATGCTTCACATGGTGCTTATAATGACAGTAGAATCAGGAAAAGGAGGACAAAAACTAATACCAGAAACTATAGAGTAGAAGATTATAATTAAAAAGAGAATTTTAGAAAACTACTAAAATTCTCTTTTTAATTTTGTATCTAAACAAGAAATATGTAAATAATAAAATATATGAATAAAAAATAAACATTTGAGTTATTGACAAATAGAAAACATATAACTTATAATGTACATAAATAAAAAGAGAAAACATAAGAAAAGGAGAGAAGAAACAAATGAAAAAACAAACATTAAAACAAAAAGCATGTAATAAAACAGATGCAAACGTTGTAGGGGCAGGCCTTGTGTCTGCCCGAAAAGAAATAACAAACAGCAAAACCATTGCAAACGCTGTA
>CANQVU010000055.1 GCA_947627415.1 uncultured Clostridia bacterium
AACACAGAAGTTAAGCTTGTCAGTGCCGAAAATACTTGCGGGTTACCCTGCTGGGAACATAGGTCATTGCCAGATTTTTTTATGTCTAAAAACGAGGGACATAGCTCGAACTTGAAGAATACACATAAGCGAGCTATGTCCCTTAAAACTTATAAAAGACATACCTCTATAGACTGAGGTGTATCCCTCACACATTGTAAAAGGACATACCTCAAGCTATGAGAAATATTATAGACTAAGGTGTGTCCATTAAAAAGTATAATAAGTAAGCTAAAGGAGTATCTAATCTACAAATTTTATTTTATTTTCTTTTAAAGATTTGATTCTTGCAAGAGAATATACATCATATCCCAAATCATCTAAAAATTTACGGCCAGGTTGAAAAGATTTTTCTATAACAATTCCTATTCCAACAACTTTCGCTCCCGCATTTTCTACGAGTTCTATTGCACCTTTTGCAGCTTCACCATTTGCTAAGAAATCATCAATAATTAAAATCTGATCATCTTTAGAAATATATTCTTTTGAAAGAGTTAAATTATATGTAGTATTTTTAGTAAATGATTTTACTTGTGTTTGATAAATATCATCATTTAAAATGCTTGATGTTTGCTTTTTTAGTATAATCATAGGTACATTAAGATTATATGAAGTCATTAATGCAGGTGCTATTCCAGAACTTTCTATAGTAAATACTTTTGTTATATTAACTTTTTTAAAATAGTTATAAAATTCTAGTCCAATTTCTTCCATTAGTTTAGAATCTACTTGATGATTTATAAAGCTATCAACTTTTAATATATTCTCATCAATAACATGTCCTTTATCTAATATCATTTTTTTTAAAAGATCCATAACTTCCTCCAAATAAAATTATATATTTTATTAAATTATACAGCAAAAAAAATATTTGTAAATAACATTAATATCATAAATATTGAAATATTGAATAATGTAATATATAATTTGAAAAAGAAAGGGTGATTAGATGCCAAAGATAATGTGGAAACCAGGAACTTTTATATATCCAATTCCAGCAGTTATGGTTTCATGTGGGAATATGGAAAAATCAAATATAATAACAGTAGCATGGACGGGAATAGTGAACACTAATCCAGCTATGTGCTATATATCTGTAAGGCCAGAAAGATACTCGTATAACATTATAAAAGAAACAGGAGAGTTTGTTATAAATTTAACAACTAAAGATCTAGCATATGCAACAGATTGGTGCGGAGTAAAAACTGGAAGAAATGTGGATAAATTTAAAAATATGAATTTGACAAAAGAGAAATGCAATTTTGTAAAATGTCCATCAATAAAAGAAAGTCCAGTATCTATTGAATGTAGAGTAAAAGAAATAAAAGAATTAGGTTCACATCATATGTTCATGGCAGAAGTCTTATCTATAAATGCCGATGAAAAATATATTGATGAAAATGGTGCTTTTGATATAAGTAAATGTGATTTAGTAGCCTATGCTAATGGTAAATATTTTGAGCTTGGAAATCAAGTAGGGAAATTTGGATATTCAGTAAAGAAAAAATGATAAAAAAATCTGCAAAAACGTTGACATTTATAAGAAAATATGATAAATTATATAAGCTATGTTTCTAAATTGGAGGCATAGCTTAAAAAACGCATCGTTAAAAACCCGCACTAAACAAAATTGGAGGTGGAGCTAAAAAATGGCTGCAAAAGGACCAAGAGAAAGTATAACACTAGAATGTACAGAATGTAAAAGAAGAAATTATACAACAAGTAAAAATAAAAGAAATAATACAGAAAGATTAGAAGTTGCAAAATATTGTAAATATTGTAAAAAAAGAACAATACATAAAGAAACAAAATAAGAGCTATTTTAAGGAGGATATAAAATGGCTAAAGATGCAAAAAGCAATAAGGATATAAAAAATAAAAAGCATTTTTTCAAAGATTTTAAAGCTGAATTAAAAAAAGTAATTTGGCCAACACCAAAGCAATTAGCAAATAAGACTTTAGCAGTTGTTATAATAGTATTAATAACAGCAGTAATAGTATTTGTTTTAGATGTAGTATTTGATTTATTAAATGAAAAAGGTATTAATAGATTAAAGTCAAACATAAAAAACAAAATAGTTGTAGAAAATACTGTTAATAATGATGAAAACACAATAGAGAATGATACAGATGTTAATTCAGTGGACAACGAATCTTCTGTTGAAAATGTACAATAATAAGGAGGCTTAAAATATGTCTCAAGAAGTAAAAACAGAACCAAAATGGTATGTGGTACACACATACTCAGGATATGAAAACAAAGTAAAGACTGACTTAGAGAAAACAATAAAAAATAGAGAACTTGAAGATTTTTTCTTTGATATAGTTGTTCCGATGGAAGAACAAATTGAAATAAAAGATGGAAAAAGAAAAACAAATTTAAAAAAAGTTTTCCCAGGTTATGTATTAGTAAAAATGATTGTAACAGAGGAATCTTGGTACATAGTTAGAAATACTAGGGGTGTAACAGGATTTGTAGGATCAGGAACAGATCCAATTCCTCTTACAAACGAAGAAATAAGAAATATGGGATTTGAAACAACTGTTGTAAATGTAGATTATGATGTTAATGATACAGTAAGAGTTGTAAATGGACCACTTGCTACATTTATAGGAACTGTTCAAGAAATAAATAAAGAAAAGAGCAAGGTTAAAGTTTTAGTTTCTATGTTTGGTAGAGAAACCCCAGTGGAACTGGAGTTCTCTCAAGTAGAAAAGATTTAGGCAAACAAATGAAAAGCGGCATCTTACGTCGTTAAAATTATAATTAAAATCCTCGATGTACCTATGTACACCTCCGGTATTTAATTATAATTTTGCCTAGTAATCTACCACTTTTGATTTGTTTGAAAACAAGTAATTAAAATTAAGTCCGTTTTGGGTTTAAATAAATAATAAATATTTAAATAAGGAGATTGAAAAAAATGGCAGAAAAAGAAATATCAAATATTGTTAAATTACAAATCGAAGCTGGAAAAGCAACACCAGCACCACCAGTTGGACCAGCATTAGGATCAACAGGTATTAATATTATGCAATTTACAAAGGAATTTAATGAGAAAACAGCAAATCAACCAGGAATGATAATCCCAGTTGTAATAACAGTATACCAAGATAAATCATTCTCATTTATAACAAAAGTTCCACCAGTTGCAGTTTTAATAAAGAAAGCACTTAAAATTGAAAAAGGTTCAGGTAAACCAAATAAGGATAAAGTAGCTAAAATAACAAAAGCACAAGTGGAAGAAATAGCAAAACAAAAAATGGAAGATTTAAATGCAGCTTCATTAGAAACAGCAATGAGTATGGTTGAAGGAACTGCTCGTTCAATGGGTATAGTAGTTACAGAATAAATGAAAAGCAGCATCTTGCGTTGTCAAACGTCGCATAAAAATTTTTCGACATACAGCGTATAATCTCAAAATTTTTTGCTAGTTTTCCTAGCAATATACTACTTTTGATTTATTCTGCTGTAATAATTATGGTTATCAATTAAATTGATATAAATTACAATAATAAATTGGGAGGATGAATAGTCCGTTATTACCAAAGGAGGAAAGAAAAATGAAAAGAGGAAAAAGATATCTAGAGTGTGAAAAACTTGTAGATAAATCAAAAAATTATGATGCAAAAGAGGCATTAGAAACACTATGTAAAATGCCAAAACCAAAATTTGATGAAACAGTTGAATTACATGTTAAACTAGGTGTAGATTCAAAACAAGCTGATCAACAAGTAAGAGGAACAGTTGTACTTCCAAATGGTACAGGGAAAACTCAAAGAGTATTAGTATTTGCAAAAGGTGATAAAGCTAAAGAAGCGGAAGCAGCTGGAGCAGATTTTGTTGGAGCAGAGGAATTAGTTCCAAAAATACAAAATGAGAACTGGTTTGAATATGATGTTATAGTTGCAACACCAGATATGATGGGTGTTATAGGACGACTTGGTAAAGTACTTGGACCTAAAGGATTAATGCCAAACCCAAAATCAGGAACTGTAACAATGGATGTTACAAAAGCAATAAATGAAATTAAGTCAGGAAAAGTTGAATACAGATTAGACAAAACAAATATTATACATTTAGGATTTGGAAAAATTTCATTTGGAACAGATAAATTATTAGAAAATTATAATACAGTAATGGAAGCAATCGAAAAAGCAAAACCAGCAGCTGCAAAAGGTCAATACATAAGAAGTATTGCGGTAGCTACATCAATGGGACCAAGCATTTATATTGCATAATAAGCTGTATTTACTTACAATAAATAGTGCCAAAGACAGTAGGCAAAAACATAAGCCCTACCGAGGTGATTAATAAAAGGGTAATATACTCTGTTAATTCCTCGCGTGGGATTAACAGAGTTTTTAAATTTTTAATATAAAATCAAACCTATTAATCAGGAGGTGAAAATATTGGCTAGTGAAAAAATTCTAAATCAAAAGAAAGAAGAAGTATCTAAATTAGCAGAAAAAATAAAAGAAGCTAAAGTTGTACTTTTAACAGACTACAGAGGTATAAATGTTTCTGATGTAACAGATTTAAGAGCAAAATTAAGATCATCTCAAGTAGAATACAAAGTTATAAAAAACAATATAACAAGAAGAGCTTTAGAAGAATGCAAGATAGAAGGCCTTGATGATGTTCTAGAAGGACCAACAGCAGTTATTATAGGAAATAATGATTATCTTGACGCATGTAAAACAATTTATGAATATGCAAAAGAAAATGAGTTCTATAAAATTAAAGGTGGTATCATAGATGGAAAAGTTGTTTCAACAGAAGAAATAATTACACTTGCAAAACTACCATCAAGAGAAACATTAATAAGTATGCTTGCTGGTGCATTGCTTGGAAATATTTCAAAACTTGCAGTTGCATTGGATCAAGTTAAATTACAAAAAGAACAAGCATAAAACAAAATAGGGTGGTGACCTAAACACCAGAAAATTAAATTTTAAAGGAGAGAAAATAAAATGGCAGATATAGCAAAAATGTTAGAAGAAATAGACAGCTTAACAGTTGTTGAATTATCAGAATTAGTAAAAGGAATAGAAGAAAAATATGGAGTATCAGCAGTTGCAGCAGCAGCACCAGCAGCTGGTGGAGCTGTAGCAGGAGCAGCAGCTGAAGAAAAATCATCATTTGATGTTGTATTAAAAGAAGCTGGAGCAAATAAAATACCAGTTATAAAAGTTGTAAGAGATGCAACAGGATTAGGATTAAAAGAAGCTAAAGACCTAGTTGACGGAGCACCTAAAACAATAAAAGAAGGAGTTGCTAAAGAAGAAGCTGAAGAATTAAAAGCAAAATTCGAAGAAGCTGGAGCAACAGTTGAA
>CANQVU010000056.1 GCA_947627415.1 uncultured Clostridia bacterium
AAAAAGTGTTTGACAAACAATGCAAACTATGGTAAAATATTCATCTGTAAGCCGCATAAGTTAGGTATTAAAAGTTACAAAAGTAGCTACCTAAATTTAATCTTAGCGAGTATTAGAAAAATGGAGGTCGTATAAAGTATGTACGCAGTAATTGAAGCTTGTGGAAAGCAATACAGAGTAGAAGAAAAAGATGTAGTATTTTTCGAAAAGTTAGATACTGAAGAAGGGAAAAAAGTTACTTTCGATAAAGTAATATTAGTATCTGATAATGGAAAAGTACAAGTGGGTAACCCTTATGTAAAAGGTGTTAAAGTAGAAGGAAAAGTAGTAGCACACGGAAAAGGTAAAAAAATTATCGTTTTCAAGATGAAACCTAAAAAGAATGAAAGAAAGAAACAAGGACATAGACAACCATATACAAAGGTTGAAATAACATCAATAAAAACAGCAGCAACTAAAACAGCAGCTGCAAAAGAAGAAACAGCAGAAGCAAAATCAGCAGCTAAAAAAACTACTACTACAAAAAAGACTACAACAACAGCAAAAAAAGAGACTACAGCAAAGAAAACAACTACAACTAAATCAACAACAGCTAAAAAGACTACAACTAAAAAAGAAGAAAAAGCTAATGCATAAATAGAAATTAAATAAAAAACTATAGATAATTTGAGATTCGAAGGGAGTGAATTATAAATGGCACATAAAAAAGGGCAAGGTAGTGTTAAAAACGGAAGAGACAGTGAGTCAAAACGTTTAGGTGTAAAAAGAGCCGACGGTGAGTTCGTTTTAGCAGGAAATATATTAGTAAGACAAAGAGGAACAAAAATGCATCCAGGTATTAACGTAAATAAAGGTAGCGATGACACTTTATATGCAGTAGTAGACGGAACAGTTAAGTTCGAAAGAAAAGGTAGAGACAAAAAACAAGTAAGTGTTTATCCAGTAGAAAATAAATAAAATTTAGAAAATATTGACAATTATAAATAAGAGTTGTATAATAATATTAGCAATATTGCATAGATTTCGCAAAAATATGTATGCAATAAAAATACTAGGAATTGCCGTTCCTAGTATTTTTGCTTATTACTAGTTTTATTATAGTCTATAACTATATATACAATAACAAGTGCTAGTAATTTTAATAGGTTTCGCATACTATATGTAGCCTCCTTTCTACCTTTTGGTGAAAGGTAAGCTAATTATACTACACTAAAAGACAAAATGTAAATATTTTACATTTAATTTAATAAAAATATTTATATTGTAAATAGAATTAAAATAGTATATAATAAATAAAATTTTAAAGGGAGGAAGATATGGATAAAAAAATAATACTAAGTGGAATACAAGCAACAGGGAAATTAACACTTGGAAATTATTTAGGAGCAATAGATAACTGGGTAAAAATGCAAGAAGAATATGATTGCTATTATATGATAGCAAATTTGCATTCTCTTACAGTTAGAAACGATCCAGAAGAATTAAAAAACAATACACTAAAAATATTAGCAATATATATTGCAGCAGGACTTGATCCAAATAAAAATACAATTTTTATACAATCACAAATAAAAGAACACGCAGAACTTGGTTGGATATTAGATTGTTATACATATATGGGTGAATTATCAAGAATGACTCAATTTAAAGATAAATCGGCAAAACATGCAGATAATATAAATGCAGGATTATTTACATATCCAGTATTAATGGCAGCAGATATTTTATTGTATCAAGCAGACTTAGTACCTGTTGGAGAGGATCAAAGACAACATCTAGAAATAACAAGAGATATTGCAGAAAGATTTAATAAAGTTTATGGTAAAACTTTTGTTATACCAGATGCATATGTTAGAAAAGAAAGTGCAAGAATTATGGGACTTCAAGATCCTGAAAGCAAAATGAGTAAAAGTGCTACAAATTTAAATGATGTAATCTTTTTAGAAGATGAACCAGAAGTAATTCTTAAAAAATTTAAAAAAGCAGTAACAGATTCAGAAAATAAAGTAAAATTTGATCCAGAAAATAAACCAGGTGTAAGCAATTTAATGCAAATATATTCATCAATTACTAGTAAAACAATGCCTGAAATCGAAAGTGAATTTAATGGCAAAGGATATGGAGATTTTAAAATGACAGTTGCAAACTCTGTTATTGATAAATTAAAACCAATACAAGAGAAGTATAAAGAAATATTAAATAACAAAGAATACTTAGAAGAAATATATACAAAAGGTGCAGAGAATGCGAGAAAAATGGCATCTAAAACATTAGAAGATGTAAAACAAAAAATTGGAATTTTATAGGAAATTATTGACAAATTGGAATAGATAATATATACTAATAATAGCAATATTGCAGTATATTGCGCATTATGAATACATCAATAAAAGACTAGGAGTGCTATTCCTAGTCTTTTCTCTTGCTAGCTTTTGTAGTTATTATCTATTACAAGATAAACAATAATTAAAGCTAACATCTTTAGTATATTGCTCATTATGTAATACAACCTCCTTTCTACCTTTAGGAGAAAGGCAAATTAATTGTGTGAGGGAAATTCTAGGGACTGTCCTAAATTTCCACCAATTCGCTAGGACGGAGGAAAAAATTCCATTTCTGCGAAATAAATTTTTCTTCACGTCCAGACGCTCAAACAACAATTTATATAATTTTATTTGTATTGAAATGAGAATTAAAATAATATATAATGTAAAAAATAAATACAAAAAACAATGAGATTGTAAGGAGAATAGAATGTTTATAGATTATACAAAAATTATAATTAAGTCTGGAAACGGTGGAAATGGAGCAGTTAGTTTTAGAAGAGAAAAATATGTAGCAGCTGGTGGACCAGATGGAGGAGACGGAGGGAAAGGTGGAGACATCTATTTTGTTGTAGATCCAGATTCTAATACGTTAATTAATTTTAGATATAACAAAAAATATAAGGCAGAAAATGGGCAAAACGGTAGTGGCAATAGATGTTATCGGAAAATCTGGTGAAGATTTATATATTAAAGTTCCTAGAGGAACAGTTGTAAGAGACAGCGAAACCGGAAAGCTAATAGCAGACTTATCAAAAGAAGGACAAGTAGAGCTAATTCTTCCAGGAGGAAGAGGAGGTAAAGGAAATTCACATTTTGCTACATCTACAAGACAAGCTCCAAGATTTTCGCAAGATGGAGAAAAAGGAATAGAAAAAGAAGTAATACTTGAATTAAAACTTTTAGCAGATGTAGGTTTAATAGGATTTCCAAGTGTAGGTAAATCTACTATTCTTTCAGTAGTTACATCAGCAAGACCTAAAATTGCAGATTATCATTTTACAACATTAGAACCAAATTTAGGTGTTGTAAAAACAGAATATGGTGATAGTTTTGTAATTGCAGACATTCCAGGTATAATTGAAGGAGCAAGCGAAGGAATAGGATTGGGATTAAGGTTTTTAAGACACATAGAAAGAACAAGGCTTTTGCTTCATGTTATAGATGTATCGGGTTCAGAAGGAAGAAATCCAGTAGAGGATTTTAAAATTATAAATAAAGAACTTAAAAAATATAGTGAAAAATTAAGCACAAGAAAACAAATAATAGTTGCAAATAAGATAGATAGTATGCAAGATGAAACTTTATATAATGATTTAGAAAAATTAGCGAAAGAAAATAATATAGAGATATTTAAAATATCTGCTGTAACAGGGGAAGGATTAAAAGAACTATTTGCATATGTATCTAAAATTTTAAAAACTCTTCCAAAGGAAGAATTAGATGAAGTAGAAGAGAAAAAAGTATATACACTTAAGGAAGAAGAGGAAGGATTTGATGTAAGAAAAGAAGATGGTATATATGTGGTAGATCGGTCCTGCAATCGAAAAAATAATGAGTAGAGCGAATCTAGAAGATAATGAATCATTATATTATTTTCAAAAAAGTATAAGATTTTTAGGCGTAGAAGAAAGACTAAAATCAATGGGAGTAAAAGAAGGAGATACTGTAAAATTCTTAGATTGGGAAATGGAATGGTTTGATTAAAAAAACAAAACTTTTGTTTGACATTTATTTATTTGTGTGATAATATATAGGCAAATAAAATTTCGGGAGTGATTATATTGAAAAATGATGAAATGACTGACTTAAACAAGAGAGAAAGAGCAATACTTAAATTTATAGAAAAACAAATAAAAGACAAAGGGTATCCACCATCAGTAAGAGAAATTGGTAAAGCAGTAGGATTAAGTTCAACAGCAACAGTACATGGATATTTAGCAAAACTATCTAAAAAAGGATATATCAAAAAAGAAGACCAAAAAGGAAGAACTTTAAAATTATTAAAAGGTGGACTGGCAGACAACGCAATATCTACACCAAAACCAGTATACAATGGAAAAGAATTAGTAGATGTTCCAGTAATAGGTAAAATTACAGCAGGAGCTCCAATACTTGCAGTGGAAAATGTTACAGATACATTTCCTATTCCAATAGATTTTGTAGGAAATAGCGAAAGCTTTATGCTTACAGTACGTGGAGAAAGTATGATTGAGGCAGGAATTTTAGATGGAGATTACATATTAGTAAAAAGACAAAATACTGCAAGAAATGGAGAAATAGTAGTAGCTTTAATAGAAGACGAAGCAACAGTTAAAACATTTTATAAAGAAAAAGACCATATAAGATTACAACCACAAAATAGTTCAATGGATCCAATAATAGTGCCAGATTGTAAAATACTCGGAGTAGTGGGAGGAGTATTTAGAAAGTTATAAAATAAAAAATAAAACTTAAAACATATTAAAAATTGTATCTTAATTAATAGATACAATTTTTTTGATTACAAAACTATAAGATAAATTGTTATTTGAGCGTCCGGACGTGAGGAAAAAATTTATTTCGTAGAAATGGAATTTTTTCCTCCGTCCTAGCGAATTAGTATAAGGTAATTTTAATATTTTATCAATATTAACATCTCTATATGTTTATTTTCTCATGGGTCGCCGAGGGCGGCGACCCCTACAATTTTTGCATTTAATTTGTTGATCTGCTTCTTCTGGGCGGACACAAGGCCCGCCCCTACAACGTTTGCAATGGATTTAATCGTCTGGAAATTTAGGACAGTCCCCTTTTTCCCCTTTGGGAAAAAGAGAGACAGTCCCTAGAATTCCCCTCATACAAATTACAATTTGTATAATTAATTTTAAATATACTAATAATACAAATAGAGGTGAGCATATGCAAAAAGATAAAAAAATTCCAAA
>CANQVU010000057.1 GCA_947627415.1 uncultured Clostridia bacterium
TAAGAGAACAAATATTTTTTAGTTGGGACATTTTCTCATTTCTTTACTTAAGACATTATCACATTTCTTTCATATAATCCGTCAAACTATATTAACATAAATTGACTATTACAGTAAACTATGATATAATCACCCTAACTGCTTATGCAGTAATATTTTTATTGAAAGGAGATCATGCATTATGATCACAAAAACACGGTCACATGTTATAGGAGATTTTTCTATACCGAGTGACAAATTCCACAAATGGATGATAAAGTCATATAATACCTTATATGATGGTACCGGCGAAGGAAGTAAAATGAGGGGTTGGCTTAATTGGCCAAAAGAGTATTATGTATCAGAGGAATACAGAACTCTTAAAAGTACAGCAAAAGAAATTCGAGAGAAAAGCGATATTGTTATCGTTATCGGTATTGGAGGTTCATACTTGACACCCCAGATGATTATCCATTCAGAATATGGTGATTACTATAACGAGCTTGCATCAAAGAATGGTAATCCTAGAATTTATTTTGCAGGACGTGACTTAAGTCCTGAGCATTTGAAACAAATTATAGAGATAGTTTCAGGAGTAGATTGGTCAATTATATATATCTCAAAGTCAGGAGGTACTATTGAACCGGCACTTTCATTTCATACTTTGTGGGAACTTCTTGAAAAGCAATATGGAAAAGAGGCAAATCAAAGGGTATATGCTGTAACAGATTCTTCTAAAGGAATATTAAAGGGACTGGCTAATGATGGTGATTGGAGATCCTTTATTATTCCTGATGATATCGGAGGAAGATATTCAGGATTTACAGCTTGTGGTTTGTTACCAATTGCAGTTGCAGGCATTAATACAGATAAGTTGCTCAAAGGGGCAATTGATGCGGTAAATGACTGCTACTATAATCCTTCCAGTTTTGCTGGAAAGTACGCAGAATGGCGTTACTATAACTATGAAGAAAGAACAAATTCTGTTGAAGTATATGCTGTTAACACTCCGTTTTTAGCATATTTTTCTGAATGGTTAAAACAACTCTTTGGTGAAAGCGAAGGAAAAGATGGAAAAGGTCTTTTCCCTGCAAGTATCATAATTCCAACAGATCTTCATTCTCTTGGACAGTATTTGCAGGAAGGATTAAGAGATTTAATTTGTGAAACATTTTTTGATAGGGATTTCAAAAAAAATGTCAAAATTCCTAAAGTTTCTTTAAAAGATAATCTTAAAATTCGAGAAGGTAAAAAATTTACTCAGGCAGCAGCGGCGGCTATGGATGGCGCATATAATGCTCATTCAGAAGGCGGAAATGCATGTTCATATGTACGCTTTGGATCAACTCTTGAGGATATGGGTTATCTCATGCAAACTATGTTTGTTGCATGTGCAGTCAGTGCATATATGTTAGGTGTTAATCCATTTGATCAGCCAGGAGTAGAATCTCATAAAGTGAAAATGCAATCAAGTTCTAAGTGGGATGAGTAATCTTTCAAGAAGGCGTGGAGTATTCCACGCCTTTAACCTTTTTAAAAGAAATATAGACAAATTATATTTAATATGATAGAAAATATATATAATAAATAAAAGGAGTAAAAAATGAAAGAAGAAATATTAAATTTATTAAAGCAAATTAATAGAGAGGGAATGGATAAACTAATAGAATTTTTAGAGAATTCTGATTTCTTTGAAGCACCAGCAAGCACAAGATACCATGGAGCATGGAAGGGCGGACTCGCAGCTCACAGTATGAAAGTATATGAAATATTAAAAACAAAAACAGAAGATAATGATTCTACTAAAATTGTTGCATTATTACATGATATTTGTAAAGTTAATTATTATAAAACAGATTATAGGAATGTAAAAAACAATGGAGTATGGGAACAAGTACCATATTATACAGTAGATGATACTATTCCTTATGGGCATGGGGAAAAATCAGTAATGATGATTAGTGAGTTTATAAAATTAACACCAGAAGAAAAATATGCAATAAGATGGCATATGGGATTTACAGAACCTAAAGAATTATATACTGCAATAAGTGGAGCTTATAAAAAATATCCACTTGCACTACTTACTCATGAGGCAGATTTAGAATCAACATATTTTTACGATATTTAAGAAGAAAGAAAATTAAAAAATTTATATATAATGCACTAGTAGATAATATAAAAATTAATAAATATTATAAAATCAAGAATAGAAACATATGATGTATAATAAGGAGTTAAAATGAAGAAAATAAATTGGGGAGAAATAATAGGAAAATTTGTACTAATTAGTTTTATAGCACCAATGTTATTTATAGTGTATAAAATAATAGTATCTCCAGTAAGCAATTCAGAAAACATAGAAGGAGTAAGAGTTAAGGCAGATTATGTATTAATGCTTATTCAATGTATATTGGGGGTAGTAGGACTTTTTCTTCCAAGTATTATAAGTAAGAAAACAAAAATAATAATTCCAACAAATATGTATATATTATATATCTTATTTTTATACGCAGCAGTATTTTTAGGAGAAGTAAGAGATTATTTTTATAAAGTTCCTAATTGGGATACAATACTTCATACATGTAGTGGAGCAATGCTTGGTATATTAGGATTTTCATTTGTTAATATTTTGAATAAACACGAAAAAGTACATGTAGAATTATCTCCAGCATTTGTAGCAACATTTGCATTTGGATTTGCAATTGTTTTAGGAGTTGTGTGGGAAATATATGAGTATGTAGCAGATGGATTGCTTGGCTTAAATATGCAAAAATTTGCATTAAAAGATGGAACCCAACTAATAGGAAGATTAGCACTTGCTGATACAATGGAAGATTTAATAGTTGATTCTCTTGGAGCATTTATTATGTCATTAGTACGGATACATATCTCTAAAATATAAAAAGGGATGGATAGAAAAATTATTAATAAAGATAAAAAATAGTTAATAGTCAAAACAAGGTAGTCCGACAGCTACCTTGTTTTTTTGCATAAAGAAAGATATGTGATTTCTACTTCACATACCATGTGTCGCTACTATGAACGACTATTTCACTTAAGCTATTATTAGTAGAGCACTAATTCCACTATATGTCAAACATTTTAAAATAATCATAAAAATTTTTTAAATCGTTGAAAATTGCCTAAATTACAAATATATGATATAATATATATAGTTTGTTAATAGAGGTAAGTTATGAAAAAAGTAAAAAATGAATCAATAAAAAATGTATTAAAAAAATTATATAAAATATTAACAAAAAGGCAGAAAATATCTTTCATAATAATTGTACTTATTATGATTATATCCGCAGGATTAACACAAATTACACCTAAAGCTATTGGATGGTTAACGGATGATATTTTAACACAAAGTGAAATAGCATTTTCTAAGGTTATACCATTTTTGATTTTAATATTAGTCGTAAATGTTGTTAATGAAGTCATAAAAATTGCTAGAAGAGTTATGGTAGAAGATACAGCAACAAGAACTGAAAAACAAGCAAGAGGAATGGTAATAAAATCTTTGCTTATGGCACCATTATCATATTTTAGAGAAAATATGACAGGAAATATACATGGAAGAATGAATAGATGTTTAGAAGGAACAGTAAAATTAGAAAAGCTATTATTTATGGATTTTGCACCAGCAATATTTAATAGTATTGCTGCAATTATAACAATATTTATTACATTACCATTTGTACTTGCTTTGCCAATGATGTTAGTAATACCTATAGGAATATTTATAGTATTTAAACAAATAAACAGTCAAAAAGGAATAAGAGTAGAACTTTTAGAAAGTAAATCGCAAATGGACGGAACTATTGTTGAATTAATAAATGGTATAGAGGTTATAAGAATTAGCGATAGTGTAGATTTTGAAACAAATAGATTTGATAATAAATCAGAATTTTTAAGAAAAAAAGAAATGAAACATCATAAAGCAATGGCATTATATGACTGTTTAAAATTTGTAAATCAAGCATTCTTTACAGTATTAATAATTGGAATTTCAACATATTTAGCAACTAAAAATATAATATCTGTAGGTGCTGTATTAACAGCTTATTTATGCTTTAACCAACTAATAAAACCACTAGAAGAATTACATAGAATATTTGATGAATTATCTGAATGTACAGTTTTAGCAACAGATTTCTTTAAAATGGTAGAAATTCCTAACGATTTCTCATATAGTGAAATATCAGATAAGAAAGAAAAAATAGATATAAAACCTGTTGTACAAATTAGAGATTTAATGTTTTATTATAATGAAGATAAAGACAAAATAATATTAGATAACTTTAATTTATCAATAGATAAAGGAATGTTTTTAGGAATAGCAGGCCCAAGCGGATGTGGAAAATCATCATTAATTAAAGCAATATGTAAGTTAGAAAAAGGGTATGGAGATATAATAATAGATTCAAAAGATATAAGTTCATTAAATAGAAAAGATATATCTGAAATAATTGCTTTAGTTCCACAAAGTCCATTCCTAATAGCAGGTACAATATATGACAATATTTGTTATGGAATAGATAGAGAAGTTTCAATAGAAGAAGTCGAAGAAGCAGCTAAGAAAGCATATATTTATGATTATATAAACGAATTACCAGATAAATTTAAATCTGTAATATCAGAAGGTGGAAACAATTTATCAGGAGGACAAAGACAAAGAATAGCGATTGCAAGGATATTTTTAAGAAAACCTAAAATTTTAATTTTAGACGAAGCAACATCAGCCTTAGATAATACATCCGAAAAACATATTCAAACAGAAATAGAAAAATTACAAAAAGAAAATAATACTACTATTATATCAATTGCACATAGATTAACTACTTTAAAGAACTGTGATAAAATTATAGTTTTAAATAAAGGAAAGATTGAAGAAGATGGAAAATATAATGAATTAATTGAAAAAGGCGGAATATTTAGCGATATGTATTATGGAAGATTAAAATAATATTAACAAATTTTATGCTTATATGGATTCTACCTCAGAAAATTGAAAAATTGGAAGAAGAATTGAAGAAATATCAGAAAGACAACGAAAACAAAAAAATTACATAGTAATTTCAGAGCAGTTCTCCCTGCTCTGTTTTCCAATCTGTTAACTTAAATGAAAATTGAAACCTCAAACTCCTAGTGATATAATATTTTTGAACGAAAACAAAATATCT
>CANQVU010000058.1 GCA_947627415.1 uncultured Clostridia bacterium
TGGATACAAGGGCAATATAGTTATGCAACCTATAAAGAAGCTTTAATATTTGATAGGGCATTAACGGAAGAAAAAGATCATATAAGTATGAATTATAAAGATGATATCAATGTTACAAATCAAGATGAACTACTTTTATGGTATAAATTTTAAAAACTTTAAAAAAATGTTGACTGGGGGGGGTAATATTTTATAATAAAATCATAGGATAGAAGATGTGTCTTATGATAAGGAAAAATAAAAATATATTAATATATTTAGTAATAGGAATAGTACTAATAGTTAGTATATTTTTTGTGTTTAATAAAAAAGAATATAAGGAACTACCGCAAGTAAAAATAAAAGGTGATATAAATAAGAGTGGTTTAGCCATAATGGTTGAAAGTGATTACAAGTCAGGAGAATATCAAAAATTAGATAGTACAATATTTCCAACAGATGGTTATACCTTAAATAGAATAAAAAGTGGCTGTGTAGATAAGAATGGTAAAGATGTTGATGCCTTAACTTATAATGAAAATGATAAAACAATAAGTATTAAAACCAAACAAAGTGTTTATTGTTATCTTTATTATGACAATTTATTTAAAGGAAAAGGTACAGAAGAAGAACCATACCAAATAAATTATATTGAAGATTTAGTAAGACTAAGTAATTCAGTTAATATTGATCAAAATAATTATCAAAATAAAAATTTTAAATTAATGCGCGATTTAGACTTTAATAAAAATGATAGTTATATGAAATATAATGATACAGGCTTTGGTGACATTAATGGTGTAAATAATATCGAAGGAATAAAAGATGAACTAACTAATAAGGAAGGAACTGGGTTTGTACCAATAGGAAATACAACAACTCATTTTCAAGGAAATTTTAATGGTAATAATAAAAGATTAGATAATATTTTTGAACAAAATAAAACTGATACATCTAAAAAATTGGGCCTATTTGGACTAATAAATAATAGTGAAATAAAAAATTTAACCATAAGTGGTTATTTAAATACAGAGGTAATAACACCGGTAGGAGGTATTGCTGGCTATACATATGGAAATGTTACAATAGATAATTGTACAAATGAAATAAATGGTAGTAGTATTTGTAGTAGTGATGATGTTGGCGGACTTGTAGGTGGTGTCAGTAATAAGTTATCAATAAAAAATAGCATCAATAAAGGAAATATATCTGGAGGAAATAATACTGGAGGACTCGTTGGTTGTTTAGCCGACAATGCAGAATTAACGATAGAAAATAGTCATAATGAAGGAATAATAACCAATGAAGTAGGACAAAATATTGGAGGATTAGTAGGAATAGATAGTGGTGCAACATCCAAAACAATAATAAAAAATTCCTATAATGCTGGTGAAGTAACTAATGCTAAACAAAATGAAGGTGGGTTAGTAGGTTATATTTATGGAACATTGGAAATAGAAAATAGTTATAATTCTGGAAAAATAAAAAATACATTAGGAAGAGCTGTAGGTGGTTTAATAGGTTCTAGTAATAATACTTCAAATATAACTATAAATAATTCTTATAATAGTAATAAAATATCTTGTAATCCAAATAGTGTAAGAAATGTTATTATGGGTGGTTTAATAGGGGAATTTTATGGTACATTAAATATAAATAATAGTTATAATACAGGAAATATTGAAAATGAAAAAACAGATTATGAAGCCGGTAACTTTAATGGAATATTTATTAATGAAGGTGGCTTAATTGGAGGTTTAGCTAATACTGGTAAAAGCTATATAAATGCTTCTTATAATTTGGGTAATCTTTTAAATGGCAATCAAATAGGAGGAATAATTGGAGGTACTACAACAAATGAAATATTAATAATAAGCAATTGTTACAATACAGGTAATATATCTGCTCTTCTTAGAAGTGGCTGGATGGGAGCTGATGCCGGAGGAATTATTGGGGTTAAAGGTGGTCAAAAAAATATGTACATTTTAAATTCTTATAATTCTGCATCTGTAGAGGGCATTCATGAAGTTGGTGGATTAATCGGAGATTTAAGAATAGGTACTCCAAGTAAAAATTATATAATTAATTCTTATAATATCGGAGATATAACAAGTAATAGAAGTACTGGAGGAATTTTTAACCAATATTATCAAGATTCTGGAGTAACTCATTATGTTGGATTATATTATTTAAATAATGTTTATAATATGGGAGCAATTAAAGGCGGAGGAAGTATTAAACAAAGTATTGGTTATTTAAATAATGAAATGGATAGAACTTTTAAAAATGCTTATTATTTAGAAGGTACTGCTAATACAGGAACAAATTTAGCAAATGATTCTGAACTTACTACTAAAATGACAGAATCTGATATGAAAAATAAAACGTTTGTTGATACTTTAAATAAAAATGTTGAAGAACTTAATAATGCTGGCCTTGAAACAATAGATGAAAATTTAAAAGGTTATGAATTAGAAAAATGGGGATTAGCTGCTAATAACACAAAAATACCAGTTTTAACAAGAAAAATAGAAGATTTAAGTGGACATGGTAATCATGGATTAAGTTATGCTGTAAAATATGATAGTGAAGGAGTTACTACAAGTACAGATAGTACTCATAAAGGTTATATAAATGCTGGATTATCTGATTATGATTTTGGTAATAGTTTTAGTTTAGTAGTAAGAGTAAAAATGAATCAAATTCAATATGCTAATTATTTAATAGGAAGTTGGGAAACTGGTGGTATAGGAATCTATTTTAATGGGGATAAAACATTTGGGAATGTAGTTTATACAGATAAATATTATAAAATTCCTACATCGTATGATTTTAATACAACTGATTGGTATACATTATTACTAACTTACGATGGCAGTTTACCTAGTGATAATTTAAAAATGTATGTAAATGGTAATTTAATAGCAAGTACTAATGTAACAGGTAATATAAAAAAGCCAGATGGAAGAGGTCCAATAATAATTGGTGGAAATCCACAATATAAATATGATGAAAATTATGAAGTAATTGAAAATATATATGCAACATATAAAGAAGCTTTAATATTTGATAGGGCTTTAACGGAAGAAAAAGACCATATAAGTACAAATTATAAAGATGATATCAATGTTACAATATAATTTTGTAAAATAAAGTAAATTAAAAATAGAAATTTTTTGCAAATTAATTTGACTTGAAAAATCAGAAAGTATAAAATAAAGTGCAAAAAAAAGAAAGGAACTTGAGGGCATGTGAAAGGAGAAGCTGTAACTTCTCCTTTCGATAATACTAAATGCCCCAAGTCAGGGCACTAAATATGATAATACTAAATTCAAAAAATTTCAAGTCAAATTATGAACAAATCAGAATTCTGGAATTGTATAAAGAAATTGATGATTTTTATAATTTAGAATGTCCTTATTGTCAAAGTGATGAATTAATTAAATGGAGTTCTTATAAAAGAACAATATATTACTTAGATGAAAATCAAAAATTAAAATGGGAATTACTAGAAATAAAAAGGGTTAAATGTCAACAATGTCAAAAGACTCATGCTTTATTACCTGAATGTATCGTTCCATATAAACAACCTATACTAGAAGTTATATTAAAATCAATAAATGAAGATTCAGATACATATGAATATCCTTTTAGTTATGAAACTATTCAACAATGGAAAGTAATATATCATAAAAAATATCTACCATATTTAAAAACAATGTTTGATAATAAAAAAGAAATAATGCAGAAAATATTAAATAAAATAATTGATACATATGAAAAGTTTTATCAAATAAATAAATTAATATTAATGATGAGTCATAAAGGGATATATAATATGGCTTGTTTTTAAAACAAGCCACCAACATAAGGTTAAGTTTTCCTAACCAACTTTTTATAGTATTTTAAAGTTGGAAAGGAGAAAAAACATGCAAAATAATGATTATAACGATATCGGATTATTTAAATTTCAAATAATCGCTCCAGCCATAAACAAGACTCATGGTTTTTCATGCAATGAAGAATATTTTAGAAATATGGCAAAGAAAACATACACCTTTAATAATAAAGAATATCATTTTAGTAAAAGCTGTATAAAACATTGGTATTTAAATTATAAAAATAAGGGATATCAATCATTAGAAAAGAAAAAAAGAAATGATTATAAAACAAGCAGAAAATTATCAAATGATGTTATTCAAAGAATGATTACTATAATAGAAAAATATCCTAATATAACGGGAACAAAGATATATAAAAAGTTAATTGATGAAAAGTATATAAATAAATTAGATATATCTTTAGATACAATATTAAGATTCTTAAGAAATAATAATTTAAAAGCTAGTCAAACAGTTAATATCGAAAGAAGAATGTTTGAAATGGAACATGTGAATGACTGTTGGCAATCAGATACCTCTTTTGGTCCTTATATAACTGTAGATAATAAAAAATATCGGACAAAATTAATAATGTTTATTGATGATAAATCACGAATGATAACTGGTTTTGATTTCTTTTTAAATGATAATGCCATAAATATGCAAAGTGTATTTAAAACAGCGATAAAAACATATGGTAAACCAAAAAGATTATTTGTAGATAATGGATCAAGTTATGATAATAAACAATTATCCTTAATTTGTGCAAGATTAGGGATAGAGTTAATTCATGCTAAACCATATTCACCCGAAAGTAAAGCCAAAATAGAAAGAAGTTTTAGAACAATAAAAGATGGATGGATGCGATGTACAAATTGGAATGAATTTACTTCTTTAGAAGATGTAAGAAAGAGTTTACAAACATTTATATATAATGAATATTTAAATAAAGTACATTCATCAACAAATGAAACACCCAATGTAAGATGGCATAATGAATATGAAAGTGTAACTTTTTTAGATAATACATTTATAGATAAATCATTTTTACATAAAGTAGAAAGAAAAGTAAGAAATGATAAAACAATAAAAATAGAAAATCAATATTATGAAATACCATTTAAATATGTTGGACAAAAAATTGAAATAAGATATGATCCAACATCTTTAAAAGAAGTATATATCTTTGAAGATAATCAAAAATTAGAAACATGTCAAATTGTAGATAAAATAGCTAATTCTAAAATAAAAAGAAAAAATAATATTGATTATTCTAAAGTAGTAAATGATGAAAGAGATGT
>CANQVU010000059.1 GCA_947627415.1 uncultured Clostridia bacterium
ATAGCAGTTTTTTATTTTTAGTGCTATACTAACTTAAACGACCACTGCGACAGCAGTTTAGTGCAATTACAATTTATTTCAATCTATTAAATATTTCAAGATGTGTTTGTTCATCTAAAATTATCCTTTCTAATAAATCTTTAATACTTTTATTTTGAGTATATTTTATTACCTCTTTATATCCCAATATTGCTTTTTTCTCTGATTCAATATTAAACATAAGCATATCATATACATTATTAAAGTGATATTTTATATTTTTTGTATCCCACGCACATTCATTTTTATCTATAAAGTATGGCTTTTTACCTAACTTTCTAATTAACTCCCCTATTAAATCTAAATGATGCATTTCTTCTATTGCAATACTAAGTAAAATTTTGCTGAAGCTTTCATATCTCTTTAACTCTATATGTTCATAAATATATTGTATTACCGCAGTAAGTTCCCCATCATTTCCTGCAAAATTATCATATAATAAATTTGCGTATCTTAAATTTTGCCTTATATTCATAAGTTTTGGATATGGAATATTTTTCTTTGAACCGAAGTATTTCTAACACTTCTTCATATGTCATATAGTCTCACCTCTTAGAATATATTATGAAAAAAATAGGATTTAGGGGACTGTCCCCTAAATCCTATTTTATCTTTTTTTATCTATTTCTTGTTTTATTCTATAAGCTAATACCTTTGCTCTCTTAATTGCAAATCTATCCTCGTTTGCTGGTTCTTGTGCATTTACTCCAAAATGCCCTGAATCAAATCCTTCATATCCATCATTAATTATATTAAATCCATGTACCATAAGCATATTTTGTATAGTACTTGCAGTAAGCTCTTGGCCTCCGTATTTAGAAGCGCCTACGGTTGCTACAGCTCCTATTTTTCCTATCCATTTTTTCTCATTTCTTATATATCTTGATTTATCAAAAAAACATTTTAATTGTGCTGATAATGTTCCAAAATATACTGGACTTCCAACTATTATAGCATCTGCTTTAGTTATTTTGTTATATGCTTCTTCTAATTTTGTTCCTTTTAAACAATTTTGATCACAAGGACTTTTGCATTCCATACAAAATGGATGTTTACAATCTAAAACAACTGATTGTACATCTATAATTTCAAATTCTCCACCTAATTCTTCTATATTTTTTTTTACTTCTTTTAATAAAAATGCTGTGTTACCATTCCTTTTTGGACTACCATTTAATCCTACTACTAACATATACTCACTCTCCTTTATCTTTACCATTTTATATTATTATTGAATTAAAGTAAATATTAGTTTCAATTAAATATTTTTTTATTTCCACAATTACAATTGGGTCTTTTATATGGACACCTTGAGCATACATCTTTATCCTTTTTTATAAAGTTAAAATATGCTATTAAGCCTAGTGTACCTAATACTATTATTAGAATAACAAAATCTATAAAATTCATAACATCTCTTCCTTTTTTCTTATTTAGTCTGGTGAAAATGGGCAGACACCTTTTTTCTCATAGATTGCTTATAAAAGTTCCAATATTAAATACTAAACTTGCTAATATCCACGCAAGTGTTGTTTGAAATGCTATTGCTTTAAACATTTTTCTAGTACTTCCAAATTCCCTCCTCATTGCTCCTATTGCTCCAAAACATGGTGCACTAAATAGGTTAAATACCATAAACGCATATGCACTAGCTGGAGTAAAAAAGCTAAATGCAGATGATTTAAATATCATTGAGCTTTCTTCTATTCCTTCACTTAATCCTGCTATTATACTCATTGATGAAATTACTTGTTCTTTTGCAACTAATCCTTGAATAGCAGAAACTGCCGCTTCCCAACTGAATGTTCCAAGAATAGGATAAAATATCCAAGAAATCATATTTCCTATACTTGCAAGTATACTTTTCTCTATTGCTACACCATACTCTAATTTCCAAGAAAATGATAGTAAAAACCATATAATTACTGAACAAAATAATATAATTGTTCCTGCTCTTTTTATAAATTCTTTTACTTTATCTGTTACATCTCTTGCCACATATTTTATGCTTGGTAATTTATACTCTGGAAGTTCTGATATAAAAGCTGTACCGCTATTTTTTATAAATATTTTTTTTATGACAATTGCTGATATTAATATTATAACTATTGCAAAAAAGTAAAGTGATGCTGATACAAATCCTGACTTATCTCCAAAAAAATATCCTGAAAACATTGCTATAATTGGCAGTTTTGCACTACATGGAATAAATGGTGTAAGCATTATAGATAAATCTCTTTCTTTATTATCTTTTATTATTCTTGTTGACATTATTGCAGGTACTGAGCATCCGAAGTCCTACTATAAATGGAACTAGAGTCTGTCCACTTAGTCCAAATTTTTTAAACAACTTATCCAGTAAAAATGTAATTCTAGACATATACCCAGTTGTTTCTAATATTGATATACAAAAGAATAAAATAATTAATTGAGGTACAAATCCAAGTACTGCACCTGTTCCAGCTACTATACCATCTACAACTAAACTTACAGACCAATTTGATGCTCCTAAGTTTGTTAGAATGTCTCTTATCATTTCTCCAAAATTAGCTACAGCATCTGTTACCCAATCAACTGTGAAGCTTCCAACCACACCTACTGACAAATAATATACTAAAAACATTATAATTATAAATATTGGAAAAGCAAAAAACTTATTTAAAAATATTTTGTCTAATTTATCTGACATAGTTTCTTTTATAGAACTTATAGTTGTCACTTTGTTTTTTATACCAACTATGTAATCATATCTGGCATTCGCTATTATTTCCTCTATATTCATTTTGTATATTTCTTCTAGTCTTTGCCTGCTATTTTTTACTTGTCCTACTTGATAATTTTGGTACATTTTATCATTCTCTAAAACCTTTATAGCCATAAACCTATTTATTTTAAATCTATGCTCCGTTTGCAAAATTTCTGTTTCTATATTTGATTTGAATATTTCTCTACTTATAACTTGTCTACCTTTACTTTTTCTTATTATATTTTTCAAATCATCTATACCTAATCCTTTTAAAGCAGATATTATCACAACGTCTGTTCCTATTTCTTTTGATAGTTTTTCAGCGTCTATATGTATTCCTTTTGCTTCTAACCTATCTGCCATATTTAGTGCAATTATAACTTTTGTATTTAATTCCATTAGTTGAGTAGTAAGATAAAGGCTTCTTTCTATTGATGTGGCATCTATGATATTAATTATCATATCAGGCTTTTCTTCTAATACAAATTTTCTGGATACTTCTTCTTCTATAGTATATGGACTTAAGGAATAGATACCTGGTAAATCGATTAAATCATCTTCTAAATCTTTTATCTTACCTATTTTTCTTTCTATTGTAACACCTGGCCAATTTCCTATTTTTTGATTGGTACCTGTAAGTAAATTAAAAAGTGTAGTCTTTCCTGAATTTTGGTTCCCTACTAAAGCTATTTTCATAATTAACTCCCCTTTTCTCTCATTTAAATAATTTCTACATCTATATTCTTCATTTCTTCTTTTCTAATACACAGTTCATATCCTCTTAGTTCAATATCTACTGGGTCCCCCATCGGTGCAACTTTTTTTATTAAAATTTCGGTTCCCCTTGTTATTCCCATATCTAATAGATGTCTTCTTACCTCTGGTTTGTCCAAATTTACTCCAATAACTTTTGCTTTTTGTCCTATTTTTAAATTGCTTAAAAAGGTTCTATCCCCTTTTTTTAATAATTTGCCTTTTTGCATATTTACTCCTCATTTATTTTTATTATTTAATTATATTAATTTTAGAGGACAAGTATGACAAAAAGTAAATTGAAAAATTGTAATAATTAAAATTTTTAAAATTGTTTGACAAATGCTTAAAATAATGCTATACTAAGAATAGCTTAAGCGAAGTTGTCTAGTATAGCCTGACAATAACGCACCAGATATGTGGGGAGAAACACATATCTTTTTTTATGCTCAAAAGAAAACAGGAATCTGTTAAGTTAAAATGAAAGAATAGCACATTGAAATCTCAAAAATACTAAAAATTTTAAGTAAAAGCTTTA
>CANQVU010000060.1 GCA_947627415.1 uncultured Clostridia bacterium
CAGAGTCTATATAGACATTATATAAAAAGATTCAAAATAAAAAAATATATAATGAACTATATGTTCATTATACGAGGGAGGAAATATGCTTAAGAAAATGTGGCAACATTTTAAACTAATAACAAAACATAAATGGATAGTATTTAAACTTTGCGCAAGAGTAGGTTTAATATGGAGAGGACTAGTTCACGATTTATCTAAGTACAGTCCAACGGAATTTATAGAAAGTGCAAAATACTATGTAGGATATAAAAGTCCAATACAGGTAGCAAGAAAGGAAAGACAGTATTCATTGGCATGGCTTCATCATAAAGGTAGAAATAAGCATCATGAAGAATACTGGTATGATTTTAATGCACCTGTAAAAGCACCGGTTATACCATATAAATATACAGTAGAAATGTTATGCGATAACTTAGCAGCAGGAATGGTATATAAAGGAAAAGACTTTAAACAAGAGTATCCATTAGCTTATTGGAGAAATGTAAAAAATAAAGATGTATTTCATCCTAAAATGATAGCTTTTTTTGAAGATGTTTATGAAGAAATAAGCAAAAAAGGAATAGATGCAGTATTAAAAAAAGAAATTCTCAAAGAAAAATACAAAAAATATTGTAAATAGAATAAATTAGATAAATTGTAATTTGTATAATTGTTTTTAAATTAATTTGATTGGTAAAATAGTTTAAATATAATTTTTGAAATAGGAGCTTCGAATCCAAAATTATTATGAAATAATAATTTTTGTGAAGAAGGACGTCTTGAAAAAATTATATTAAACTATTTTACAGTAATAAATAAAACAAACAATAATTTATAAAATTGATTAATGGAGGAATTTATGCAAGATAAACAAAAATACATTAGAAATTTTAGCATTATAGCACATATAGACCACGGAAAATCTACACTTGCAGATAGATTAATAGAAAAAACTGGACTTCTTTCTTCGAGAGAAATGGAAAGTCAGGTTTTAGACAATATGGACTTAGAAAAAGAACGTGGAATTACAATAAAAGCACAAGCTGTAAGAATGCTATATAAAGCTAAAGACGGAAATGAATATATTCTTAATTTAATAGATACGCCAGGCCATGTAGATTTTAACTATGAAGTTTCTAAAAGCTTAGCCGCATGCGAAGGAGCAATTTTAGTAGTCGATAGCAGTCAAGGAGTAGAGGCACAAACTCTTGCAAATGTATATTTAGCACTTGATAATAATTTAGAGATTTTACCTGTTATAAATAAAGTAGATCTTCCAAATGCAAGACCAGATGAAGTAAAACAAGAAATAGAAGATATAATAGGAATACCAGCTATGGACGCACCTTGTATATCTGCAAAAACAGGATTAAATATAGATGAAGTTTTAGAAAGAATAGTTACAGATTTTAAACCACCAGTAGGAGACGAAACTAAACCTTTAAAATGCTTAATATTTGATTCTTTTTATGATAATTATAAAGGAGCGTTAAGCTATATAAGGGTAGTAGAAGGAACAGTAAAAACAGGTGATGAAATTTTATTTATGGCTACAAACAAAAAGTTTGTAGTTGCAGAACTAGGATATTTAGAACCAGGAACCACTGTTCCAGCGGATAAACTTTCAGCAGGAGAAGTTCGGCTATATTGCAGCTAGTGTAAAAAATGTATCAGACCTGCATGTCGGAGATACAATAACAAATGCGATAAATCCTGCAAATGAGCCTCTGCCAGGATATAAAAAGGCAAATTCTATGGTATATTGCGGAATGTATCCATTAGATGGTGGAGATTACGAAAATTTAAAAACAGCATTAGAAAAATTAAAACTAAACGATGCGGCTTTAGAGTACGAGCCGGAAACATCTATTGCATTAGGATTTGGTTTTAGATGTGGATTTTTAGGATTGTTACATTTGGAAATAGTTCAAGAAAGATTAGAAAGAGAGTTTGATTTAAATCTGATTACAACAGCTCCATCAGTTATATATAAAGTGCATAAACAAACAGGAGAAATAATTGAATTATACAATCCAACAGATTTACCACCTTTGCAAGAAGTTAGTTATATAGAAGAACCAATAGTAAAAGCAGAAATAATGCTTCCAAAAGAATTTGTAGGAAACGTAATGGAAATATGCCAAGAAAGAAGAGGCATATATCTTGATATGAAATATTTAGATGCAACTCGAGTAACGCTAGAATATGAACTTCCACTAAATGAAATAATATATGATTTCTTTGATACTTTAAAATCAAAAACAAAGGGATATGCTTCATTTGATTATGAATTTAAAGAATATAGAAAATCTGAACTTGTAAAATTAGATATACATATTAATAATGAACCAGTAGATGCTCTATCGTTTATAGTACATAAAGATACGGCATATCCAAGAGGAAGAAAAATGGCAGAAAAACTAAAAACTGTTATTCCAAGACAATTATTTGAAATACCAATTCAAGCAGTAGTAGGTGGCAAAATAATAGCAAGAGAAACAATATCTGCAATGAGAAAGGATGTACTTGCCAAATGCTATGGTGGAGATATAACTAGAAAGAAAAAATTATTAGAGAAACAGAAAAAAGGTAAGAAAAAAATGAGACAAATAGGAAACGTAGAAATACCACAAGAAGCATTCCTAAGTGTACTAAAATTAGATGAGGAGTAGTAAAATAAAAAGCCAACATTGACAAATAGCCAAAATAAATATATAATAAAAGAAGGGGATGATAATATGAAAAATGAGGACGGATTAAGCGATTTTATGAAATTTGCATATAAATGCAATAAAGTAAAAGATATAAAAGAAGCATTTGAAGAATATCCAGTTGAAGAAGAATGGCATAAAGGAAAAATTGGGAATGTATTAATGAAGGTGGCTAGTGAATAATGAAAAGTGAAGAATTAAGAGTGAAGCATACAGACAAGCAAGGCTTGTCTGACCAGATAGAAGGACGAAATAGTGTTTTGGAGTTACTAGAATCTGAAAGAGATATAAATAAAATACTAATTGCAAAAGGGGAAAGGCATGGTTCTATTAATAAAATAATTGCAATTGCGAAGCAAAGAAAGATAGTTATTGCAGAAGTGGAAAGAGCAAAACTAAATGCAATATCTGAAACTAGTAATCATCAAGGAGTAATAGCAATTGTTCCTCCATTTAATTATGTAGGAGTAGAAGATATATTAGAAGAAGCAAAAACAAAAAAAGAGGACCCATTTATACTAATATTAGATGGAATAGAAGATCCACATAATTTAGGTTCAATTATAAGAACTGCCGAAACAGCAGGAGTTCATGGAGTTATAATTCCAAAAAGAAGAGCTTGCCGGAGTAAACGCTACAGTTTCAAAGTCATCTGCAGGAGCAGTAGAGCATGTTAAAATTGCAAGGGTAAATAATATAAACGAAACAATAAAGTATTTAAAAGAAGAAGGATTATGGATTTGCGGAACAGATGGAGCAGCAAAAGAGTACTACTATAATCAAAATTTAAAAGGTCCAATTGCTATAGTTATAGGTAGCGAAGGATTTGGAATGAATAGATTAGTAAAAGACAACTGCGATTTTTTAGTAAAAATTCCAATGAAAGGGAAAATAACATCATTAAATGCATCTGTATCAGCTGGAATTATTATATATGAAGCCTTAAAGCAAAGAAATATATTGAATTCAAAAAATTAAAGCAACAAAAAATAAAAATAGACACATATTAAAATCCAATATATAATGTAAGTGCA
>CANQVU010000061.1 GCA_947627415.1 uncultured Clostridia bacterium
TGTAAAACAATATGCAAATGATATAATTTGTTTTTATTCAGATAATGATCCATATGTAAAATATGAAGTAGAAAAAGATTTTGCAGATACTGTTGCAACAGAGCAAGTCCTAGTTCCAGATGGCGGACATATCAATAGTGAAAGTGGATATGATACTTTTGAAGATATTGTAAGTTATTTATAAATGGTATGTTACCAAAAAATTGAAAAATTCGTAATATAAAAAAACTGTAGCTTATATATTTCTATATAAGCTACATACTAAATCATAACTGCTTACCGAAGTAAGCCTTCTCAGTCATCTAATTAAATAGATTTCCTATTAATTAAATGATACTATATTTTTATGTAAAAATCAATAATTTTATGCAAATTTTTTGAAAATTAATAATTTTTTTTAGGTGGTTTATATTTGAATAAATCAGAGTCTAAAAATGCTTTTGATATATTATCTAAATCGATTCCTTTAATGTTTCCTTTTTTCTTTGTAAAATCTATTCTCTCAATACTTATAGGATTAATATTAAATATATTAACCCATCTTTTCATCGGCTTAAAATTATATATTTTACCAAGTTCTACATATGTTTTACTAGCGAGTTGTTTTTCAGTCGGTTGCTTACTTGTAATAGGTAAAACAAGTAATGTCTTTCCACCATTTTTTAAAACTACAGCTGGATGTCTACCACTAAACTCTTCACCTATATTAAATCCAAATTCAATCCAAACGACATCTCCACGAACAATATATTCTTTTGATTTTTCAATAAATTCAGAAGAATTCATGATGATTTTTGTTTTCTTATCTATCCATTCAAGATAATCTTTGGGAGAGTTCCTTTTATTTAAAAAATCTTCATTTTTATGTATTTTATAATAATTATCTAGAGTAGTTTTTGCAGTTTTTAAGGTATCTAATAATTCTTTCATGCATCAAACATCCTTTCGCATTTATATTATATCAAATATATACAAAAAATCAATAGTTTTCGACTAAATTATAGAGATTAATATAAATTGCTTTTTGATAAAAAATGTGATATAAATAGTACGAAGGAGTTATAAATCTAATGTAGTATCAGTAACAGGGCATATTTTTGCTTTAATATTAGCTTTGAAGAAAAGAATTTTAGAATCTAATGATGATATAAGCAATAGTTCAATAGGTATAATTGGAGCAGGCAAAATATCCAGAGAGGTAATAAAAATAGCAGAAGTATTTAATATGAAGATTTACTGTAATACTTTAGACCCAGAAAAACATCAAGATTTATTAGAACAAGGTGTAGAGTTTTCAAGTTTAGATACATTATTATCTAATTCAGATATTATTACAGTGAATATACCTTTAAATGAAGAAAATAAAAACTTAATATCAAAAGAAAAAATTAGCCTAATGAAGAAATCAGCAACATTTATAAACACATCAAGAGCGGAAATAGTAGATATGAATGCTTTGATAAAATATGCGGATGAAAATAAAAACTTTAATGTTGGATTAGATATTGATGCCAAAAATTATAAAGAAATACTAGATGTAAAAAGAAGTAATGTAATAGTAACTCCACATATAGCAGGAGTAACAAAAGAAGCAATAGAAAGAATGGATGTTGAGTTGGCAAATAATATAAAAGAAGTAATTAATGAAAAAGATGGAATAGCACAAGTAAATTATAGTGTTATAAATAGGAGAAAAATATATGAAAAATATAGCTATATTAATTGGAATTACAGAATATAAAAACAAAGAGAAGAATTTACCAGTGTGCAAAAATGATGTAGAAAATATACATAAGATTATTTTGGCATCATCAAAGTATGAAATAATTGAAGTTATAAAGGGAAGTTGTACAAGTTCAGAAATAAGAAACAAAATTATGGAAATTGAAAAAGATGTTGATGAAGAAATTGGGGAGTTATTTTTTTATTTTTCTGGACATGGGTATAATTATAATGGTAATTTTTACTATTGCGCTTCCGATACAGATATTATTGATATAAATAGCACAGGAATATTGTATGAACAAATTGATGATATTATTAGAAAAATAAATCCAAGACTGTATGTAAAAGTAATAGATGCTTGCCAATCAAGTACATATTATATAAAAAATATAAATTCTGAGGAAAAAAAGATAAATGATTGTTATTTTATGTTTTCGTCGAAACAAACACAAAGTTCTTGGACTGGTAAATACATGAGTGATTTTACTAAACTTTATATAGAAGCAATTATAAAAAATCAAGAAAGCCAATCTATTAAGTATATTGATATATGTAATTATTTAGCGGACAAGTTCCAAAAATTAAATCAAACACCTGAATTTGTTACACAAGGGGATATGTTAGGAGAATTTATTAATTATAATCCCAAGGTTAAAGAGTGTTTAATAGAAATAGGAAGTAAACTTGAAGAAAATATTGTAAATAATAAAAAGGTAGAAGAAATATCCTTGAAAGATATAATACATACGAAAATTAAAAAGCTTGCTACACAAGATATGTATAAAGGATTTATGGAGTTACTTAATGAGAATATTAATAGTATTCAAATACATAATGAAGATTTAAAAAGAGAATTTGATTTAAATGTAAAAAGTAATAATAATATAGATAATATTATAGATAAAGAAAATATTGCTAATTGGGTATACGAAAATAAAGAAAAATATAATTTATTTGCTAATTCAAATATAGGACAGTTAAGAAGGATGTTAGCATATAATTTAAGGAGAACATTAGGAACGATAAGTGGTCAGAATGAAATAGAAAACTTGGAAAAAATAACTATAACAGAAAATGAATTTCCTTATCATTATACAATAGAATACATACCTAAGGAAATTGGATTAGAAAAGTATTGTATAGACTTAGTTATAATATCATCACCATATAAGATTTATTTATTTTTTATGAATATAATCCAATCATTAGCTTCATGGAATAGTTATGAAGTAAAAATTTCATCTGAATGGAAAAAATACGAAATTGAAATAAAGAATAAAGAACAAATTCAGAATGTTATTAGTGAATATATAAATATTTTTGAAGATTATGTTATTAAAGCAATAAATGAGTATTTAGACAATCTAGATATTAAATAACTTATAATCCTAAAGGCAGGAAAGCATGCATCATGCATTGCCTACACACATAGAAGGACAAGCCTTCTAGTATTAATTTAAAAAATAAAATTTAATGTAAAAATGATGTAAAAGTTCACACATTTTAGTCTAAAATTCTATGATTTCATACTAAAGTTCACTGGGTGAACTTGAAATTTCAAAAAATAAATTATAAAAGTACACCGAGTGAACTTTAGTACACCCGGTGTACTTGATAAAATTTTAGAAAAAAGGG
>CANQVU010000062.1 GCA_947627415.1 uncultured Clostridia bacterium
AAAGCTATTCCTAATAGTAGGAAACCTACTCCGTATAAGCTTATGATTAATGTACCCATAGCACCTGTTTCAGGTAAAATTGTCTTTTGTTTATTGCCTATTTTTCTTGTAATATCTACCATATCTTTACTTACATCTATATCAATTTGTTCATTTAATAATGTATATCCATCTGGTGCCACTGTTTCTGTCAATCTATACTTACCATACTCTAACTTAGCAAATACTGCTGTTCCTAAAGTTTCTGTTTCAGATGAAGTTGTTTGTTCTACTGCTTTAAAGCTTGAGTCTACTTGTAATTCTCCACCTACAACTTGTAATTTTTCTAGTTTAAATTGAGCTCCTCCCAATTTTTCGTCATCTAACACGTCAACCTTTTCGATTGTTATGCTTCCTAACCTTGAGTTAGTTAAGTTATACTCATACGTATTTGCAAGAGTTGCTGATTTTTGTTTTGTTGAATTACTTAAGTAATATCCATCAACATCTTTAGGTTCAACTACAGTATAATTATACTCTGCACCTGTTTCAGTATCATATAATGGTAAATCTGCAACTGTTTCTGTCCAATTCTTAGCGGCTGTTAATGATACATCTTGTAATTTTCCACTATCACGATTTATTTGTAAAGTTACATTTGTAGGTCTTGTTTTCATTGGTGCACCCTCTGTTGTATCACCTTCCCATAACTTACTTATTACTAAATCTACTGTGAAATCTTTTGGTGTTTTTGTATCTGCTGTTGCTGTTTCTGTTGCATTTGTCAATGTTGTTATTGTTCCTGTTACACTTGTATCTATTGTTGTATCATCTAATGTTATACCTTTATATACAACTGATACCTTCTTAGTTATATTAAATCCAGCACTTAAATCTTCTTGTTTTAAATCTTTCCATGTTATTTTCTTTGTTGCGAAATCATAAGTTCCTGTCCATGTTATTGTATTTGCTGCTTCATCATATTCTCCGCCTGCATAGTCTGGTGTTTTTGTTGTATCTACTTGTAATGGTAATTGTTGTACTATTTTTACTTCAGCAGTTCCTGTATAGCTATTATTTATTCCTACTTTGTAATTCAATGTATATTCTACTTTGTCTTCTTTTGTTCTTATTGATGCTGGTCCTGCTATTGTTATACTGTTTCCTTGTAATATAGGTGTATTTGTTATAGTATGATCTTTTTCTTGTACTGTTGCAATATAGTTGTTTAGTTCTCCTTCTGCAGCTGCTTGTTCTGTTAATTTATAATCTATTGCATTTCCGTTTTCATCCCATTTTAATGCTTCAAAGTCTATTTCCCACTTGTTGTCATCTGTTGCATTCTTTTGAGCTGCTGATAATGTTTTTGTGTATCTATTTGATCCACCTGTTAATATAAATGTTACACTTTCTGGTCTATATCCATTTGCGTCACTCTCGTCGTTCCATACTTTTGTAGTCTTAATGTTTACTTTGTCCTCTTTTATATGTGCTCCAAATGTATTTGTTATTGTTGTTCCTTCTGTATTACTTGTATAGAAGTATAATTCATTTGGATTTGTTTCAGTTTCTGTTACCTTATATGTTACTTGATTTGCTTTTGCATCATATTTTGGTAATTTTGTAAATGTATGCTCCCATTTATTTGTATCTTTTTCTCCACCTTCTATTGTTGCCTCATCTTCTGCTGATAATTCATAAGTTTGTGAAGTTACATCTCCTGATATTGTAAATTTAACTGAATCTGGACGTTTTCCTGCTTTGTCATCACTATCTACCCATACTTTTGTTGTTTTTACGTCTACTGTATCTGCTGGTACATAGAATTCATAAGTTATTTCTTTTTGTGCTTGATTTACACTGCTATGATAGAATTGTACTGTTTCTACATCTGCATCTTTTATTTCGTATGTGATTGCATTTCCGTTCTTATCATATTTTGGTAAACCTTCGAATTTGTATTCCCATCTACTTGGGTCATCTACTGTTGCATTATCTTCTGCTGTTAATGTATGAGTATTTTGCTTTCCATCTCCTGTTAATACTACATCTATATCATCTGGTCTTTTATCTGCTGTATCGCTCTTATCATTCCATATTACTGCCGTATCAACATCTATTGTAGCGTTTGAACCTGTGAATTTGTTTGTTATTGTTAATGTTATATTTCCTGTTGCATTATCTTGTGTTTTTACTGCATCTCCTTGTTGTGTATAGAATTCACTTTCTTTGCTTTCCTCTAATGTATATACTATTTCATCACCATTTTCATCATATCTCTTTTGCTTTGCAAATGTATGTGACCATTTATTTGTTTCAGTTCCTGCATTTGCTGCTGTTAATTTTATGCTTTGGTCTTCTGTTCCTTTTACTGATGATTTTAATGTAAGTGTTACTTGTGTTGGTCTTTTACTTAATTGTTCTGCTGTTTCTTCCCATACCTTTGTTGCTATTACATCTATTGTTGCATTTGCTTTGTCTGTTGGTACTTTAAATGCGTTTGTTATTGTCCATTTTGGTCCTTGTGTAGCAGATACGCTTGATGCATCTTCTGCTGGGCTTCCTTCTTGTACATAGAATTCATTATTCAATGCTTTTTCTGATACTGTGTACTTGATTTCATCACCTTTGTCATTATATTTATCAAGTTCTGTAAATGATGATGCCCATGTTTCTGATGTTGCTGTTGATGTTGTCTTATTTGCTACTTTTAATTCTTTTGTTTGCACTTTTATTGTTGTATTTGAACTAGATAATTCAAATGTTACTGATGCTGGCATTTTTGCCTTTTGTGTTTCATTTGCAAATTTCCATACTTTTTCTACTGGTATTTGTATTTTTGCTTCTTTCATATCTTGTGGAATTGCAAATGTGTTTGTTATTGTTAATGTTTCTGCATTTGTTCCTGTTTGTGTATAGAATTTATTTCCTAATGGATTTTCTGTTACTGTATATTGTACTTTATTTCCATAATTATCATATTCTTTTAATCCTGATATTGTTTTCTCCCATTTGTTGTTATCTTGTGCATTTTTGTTACTGTCTGTTAATTCTATATCTTGAGATGTACTTACTCCTTGACCTGTTCCTTTTAATACTAATGTTACTGATGCTGGTCTCTTTCCTGCATAGTTACTGTTATCTGCCCATACCTTTGCTACTGTCTTACTTATTGTTGTACTTGGTACTACAAATTTGTTTGTTATTGTTGTTCCACTTGTTGATGAACTTGATGCTGGATAGAATGTATTTTTTAAGTCTGCCTCTGTTACTGAATATTTTACTAAATCTCCATTGTCATCATATTCTCTTAATCCTGTAACTGTATCTTCCCATCTGCTTGCATTTGAAGCATTTGCTTTGGCTGCTGTTAAT
>CANQVU010000063.1 GCA_947627415.1 uncultured Clostridia bacterium
TTGGATTTAAGCTAGCCCTTGGAGTATTTTTAGCATGTTCTTCGAAGTGCGGGTCGCCCAAGGGTGCGACCCCTACAAAATTTGCATTTGATTTGTTACTTATTATTTCTTTTCGGGCAGACACAAGGCCTGCCCCTACAACGTTTGCATTTGTTTTATTACATGCTTTTTGTTTTAACATTTGTTTTTTCATTTGTTTCTTCTCTCCTTTTTTCTTTACTTGTAAGGAGATGTTATCATATACCTTTTTCTTTTTTAATACTTTTTATGTTTATTTATAATTACATTTTTGTTATATCATGAAAAAAGATAGCAAATTTATTACATTTGCTATCTAATAATAGTTCTAATATATTCTATGTTTTGAACATTTACTAACATATATATTTGCATATTTTTTGCATTAATTTAAAATGTATGGATCATCTTCTGCTCCACTTCCACTTACATTGTCTAGAGCATCAGATCTTAGAGAAACTACGGGGCGCACCGCACACGAATGGTAGTCGCCATAAGCCTCACTATCTTCCACACCCAACAAGTCATAACCCTGGACAAAGCCTTCAGAAACATCGCGCACAGAGAAATACACGCTGTCTGGGGCAAGATTCACCCAACGAGACGCTAGCCAATACTCCTCATCTGCTACATTTATTCCTAATGCAACCATTCTATCATAATCTTCTTCATAATTCATATCTGTTGCCTTTCCTTTTCCATTTCCTACTCCTACATTATAATTGCTATCACTCGTCGGCCATTTTATTAAATTTGTATTTGAATCTCCTTCTTTTTGTGTATATAATCCTACATCATCTGCATTTGTATCTCCTGTTGCTTTACTTCCTACGCTTCTTACACTTGTTATTTTATCATTTTTTGCTACTAACTCATCACATACATCATTCAATGTTTTTACTGCATTATTATATGAATATACTGCTTTTTCTAAATTTAAATTGTCTCCGTTCTTATTTTCTTCAAATTTTTGTATTTCTTTTCCGTTTAGTATCTCATCATTATTTCCCAAAGTTATTCCTGCTGAATTATCTTTTTTCAATGCATCTTTACTTATCATTTGTAAACCATGTTCTTCGTCATCATATAATATTATCCATTCTTTATCATCATAACTAACGGTTTTTCCTACTCTTGTTGTTTCATCATATGATATGTTTTTTACTCCTATATCTGCAAGGGTTTTCCCTGAGCTGAAATAAGTATCTACAAGTGCTCTAAATTTATATGTTGCTCCATTATATACAAAATATATATCTACTATTAGTCCATTACTAGTATAGTCCTCTCCATCAAAATTAAATGATATTATTTCATCTGATGATGCGACCATTGAATATGCTTTTAATGTTATTCCTCCATTGTTTTTCAATTCCTCTGGAACATTTATGAATGAAAACTCATTATGATTTATTATTCCACTTACTCCTTCTTCTCCAAATAATTCTACTCCGCCTTCTCCATTTTCTCCTAATATATATTTTTCTAAAGCTGTTAATTCTTCTGTTGATTTTTCTTTTGTTGTTACTCCTCCGTATTTGTCTACTATAAATGTAATTCCATCTTTTTCATATGTTCCGTTACTTCCTTCAAATCCGTCTGGCAGATTTGCATCTAGTTCTTCAAAATTTACTTCTCCATTTTCTCCCATTGTTCCTAATGCTGCTGATGCTAATATTTCTTTGTCTAATTCTATTTGTGTCCCACTTGCTCCTTCTCTTGCTTTTCCAAATAATCCTCCATTTAGTGCTACACTTATTGTTACTCCTACTAATATTAGCATTACTATTATTGTGATTATTAGGGCTATTAGAGTGATACCTCTGGCATTGAAAGTTATAGTTTGGATTTTAGAATTTTGATTTTTCATTTGTTTCTTCTCTCCTTTTCTTATGTTTTCTCTTTTTATTTTATTTATGTACATTATAAGTTATATATTTTCTATATGTCAATAACTCAAATGTTTATTTTTTATTCATATATTTTATTGTTTACATATCTTTTATTTACATACAAAATATTAAAAGAGAATTTTAGTAGTTTTCTAAAATTCTCTTTTTATTATATCTTTGAAAGTTTTTTATTCCACTATTTTCAAATTATTCGGTGATATTTTTACCACTGGGCAAGTATAATAAGACCCATAAGAAACCAGAATTCCACCGCCTCCGAGAGGCCGCGCATCCGTTAAAACAACGGATTATAAAGTTATCATACCCATCCTCGTCCAAGTACGCGGTTCTAGAAGCTAACCAATAGTTCACATCTGTATCTGCAACAGACATTGCAGAACCAATATAGCAAGAAAATCTTACAATATCTTGTTTATAATTTTCATCTGAACTTTTTACATTATTATAAGTGTTTCCCGATCCCTTTGATACATATGGTGTATTATTTTCACTTGATGGATTATTTGGATTACTTCCTATACTTCTTACTGATATTTTATTTGAATTTGTTATTAGAGTATTACAATAGGTATTTAATCTTGTTATTGCATTATTATATGAATATAATGCTTTATCTTCATTACTTATTATTCCATCATTATCTATATCTTCTTGTAAATCTTTTGCTTTTTCATCATCTTTTCCTAATGTTAATTTTTCTCCCATTGCATTTATAGGTGCTAATTCTATATTATTTCCATTGTCGTACAGTACAACCCATTCTTCATCTTCTTTATCATTATTACCATCAAATTTTACTGTTTTTCCTTCTATTCCTTGTGGCTCATACATAAGCTGAACAGATTTTATTAATAATATTTGGTCTTGTTCTTCACCTCCATCTTTATAATCTCCAATAACTCCATATACTTTTCCTTTATACCCAACATATATAGTCATTTCATCTCCTATATCTTCACTTCCAACAGTATGCAAATATTTAAATTTCAATTCATCTTTTGCATTTGGTATTATATCATTATTATTAAATTTATATATTTCAGAATAAGTTGTTGCTTCAAAATTTAGAGTCACAAGATCAAAAAAGTTTTTCTTTTCTCCATCTTCACCTAAGAAATATTTTTCTAGTAAAGCTAAATCTTCTGTTGATTTTTCTTTTGTTGTTACTCCTCCGTATTTGTCTACTATAAATGTAATTCCATCTTTTTCATATGTTCCGTTACTTCCTTCAAATCCGTCTGGCAGATTTGCATCTAGTTCTTCAAAATTTACTTCTCCATTTTCTCCCATTGTTCCTAATGCTGCTGATGCTAATATTTCTTTGTCTAATTCTATTTGTGT
>CANQVU010000064.1 GCA_947627415.1 uncultured Clostridia bacterium
AAATGGAGGATTATTTGGAAAAGCAAGAGAAGGAAATTTAGAAACAAGAGGAGCAATGGTAGAAGAAAAGGCAGAAGTGTGGAAGGCAAATGTAGAAGCAGATAAATATTCAAGTAACCCGACAGCACAAACACTAGAGGAATTATTAAATGATTTAGAAAATCAAAAACTAATAACAACAGAAGAAAGAGAAACAATAGAAACAACAGGACAAGTAACAATAGGGACTAGAACAATAACATTTGGAGAAAGTGATTTATCTTTACTACAAAAATACTTTTTTGAAGAAAATGGTAATGGGAAAAACTTGATAAACCTTGTAAATGTAGATGGAGAAAATTTTTTAGATGATCCTAATTCAATTCCAAATGCAAGCAAAGATATAAAACTTTTAACTGCTCAATATAGTGATGATGAAAGAAATAGTGCATATTACTATATAAAATATAATAATAAAGAATATAGATTATTAATACCAATTGGTGACGAATCTTTACTTATTATACAAAAGTTAGAATTTGTATATGAACCAAAAGGGAGAGAAGGAGAAATTGTAAAATACGATAGCAACAATGATGGAGAAGAAGAAGATTGGATGATATTATATGACAATGGAGAAAATGTAGAAATAATAAGTATGGAAGTAATGGGAAGCTTAACTCTAGGATATAATGACGAAAAAGCAAATGAGGCAGAAGATTTAGATAATGATGGAGAGCTAGATAATGCAGAAAAGGCAATATACTCATACAATAATGCAATAACAACATTAAATGAATATTGTGCAAGTTTAATAAAAAATTCAAATAAAATATCAGTAAGAAGTGTGGGAAGTAATCCAGAAGATCCATCAAGTGAAAATACCACATTATACACATCAGATTATTTAGAGAATCTTGAAAATGGAAAGTATAATGAAAAAATAAAAAGTTCAGATACAAATTATGAAGAAGATATTAATAGATTGCTATTGCTATATGAGGGCCATATCGGAAATACTTGTGCTGCAGCTTCTAGAGCAATATCTTATAGAGACTTTGGAGAATATCGTGATGGAGAATTATTTATTACTTTTCCTAAATTTGAACTAAGAGTTGTTGAGGATATGGGTTGTAGTTCGAGCACCATTTTGGAAATCAATGCTCAGGGTAGTAGTGGAAATCCATTTCTTTATCCGGAAGATGTAATTAAGAGGGCCAACACTATTACATATGGTGTACGTCCAGTTGTAAAAATATCATCAAATGAAGTATAATAAGGTATAATGAAATACTCATGTTAAATTGGCATGAGTATTTTTTATTATATTAAAAACCCAAACAATCATTTTACCAAAAACATTTACACTTATTAAATTAAATGATATAATTCTAAATAGGTGATAAAATGATAATTGATAAAATTATTGATAGTAAAATAAAAACATATGCATTTGTAGGACCATCACGGAACAGGAAAAAGCTACAGAGCTCAGATGGTTGCAAGCGAAAGAGGAATAAAATATATAATTGATGATGGACTTTTAATAAAAGAAAATGAGGTTATTGCTGGAACTTCTGCTAAAAAAGCAGCAACTAAAATAGAAACAGTAAAAAAAGCTCTATTTAACAATCCAGAAGAATCAAAAGAAATAAAAAAAGCATTCATTAAATATAGACCAGAAAGTATATTAATACTTGGTACATCTGACAATATGATAAAGAAGATTAGAGAAAATTTAGGACTTCCTGAACTTACAGAAACAATATATATAACAGATGTTGCTACAGAGGAAGAAATGGCAGAAGCAAAAAGAATTAGACGAACTCAAGGAAAACATGTTATACCTGTACCTACATTTGAAATAAAAAAAGATTTTTCAGGTTTTATATTAGATCCACTTCAGATATTTAAATCGAAAGGGAAGGATTCCAGTCCATATATATCTGAAAAATCTATAATAAGGCCAACTTTTAGTTATTTAGGAAATTTTAAAATTTCAGACACAGTATTTAGACAAATAATAGAGTATTTAGCAAAAAAAACGAATTCAATACATAGAATAAATAGAGTAAGAATTGATAAAATAGATGGAGATGAAGGAATTAGTATATATACAGAAGTAGTTATGGTATATGGATATAATGTTATTGATGAATTAAAGAGTTTTAAGAAAAAATGTAAAAAAGAAATAGAAAATCAAACAGCAATGAATATACAAACAATGGATATTGTTGCTAAAGGAATATATGTACAAGGAACTTAAAAAATGAGGAATGCATCGTATGCCGAGGGTTGTCCCTCAAACCTTGTAAAATAACAAAAAAGGAGAAAATTAAATGAGCTTTATAGTTGGAATTGATGGACCAGCAGGAAGTGGTAAAGGAACAGTAACAAAAAGAGTAGCAAATAGCTTAGGATTAATTAACATAGATACTGGTATTACATATAGATGCGTTGCATTGGAAGTAGTAAATCAAAATGTGCCATTAGAAAATACTACTAAAATAATAGAAATAGCAAAGAATATAAAAATAGATATAGATAATACTCCAAATGGAGATATTGTATATTTAGATGGAAAAAACGTTACAAAACAAATTCGCTCAAAGGAAGTAACAAGCATAGTATCACAAGTTTCTTCTATAAAAGAGGTTAGATTTATAATGGTAGATATACAAAGAAAACTTGCAGAAGGAAAAAATGTAATTGTAGAAGGAAGAGATATTTGTACATACGTATTTCCAAACGCAGATGTAAAGATATACTTAGATGCAAGTGTTGAAGAAAGAGCAAAAAGAAGATACAAAGAAAATCAAGAAAAAAATATAGATATGACATACGAAGAAGTATTCGATAATATAAAAAAGAGAGATGAAAATGATAAATCAAAAGAAATTGGTGCATTAAAAATAGCAGAAGATAGTATAATTGTCGATACAACAAGTTTAAGTATAGATGAAGTAGTAGAAAAAATAATTGATATAATAAAATTAAAAAGAAGTTAAATTGTTATTTGTGTGAGGGGGAATTCTAGGGACTGTCCTGAATTTTCCGAACATGAAACAAATTACAATTTATAAAGGAATCTGTTAAGTTAAAATGAAAGAATAGCACATTGAAATCTCAAAAATACTAAAAATTTTAAGTAAAAGCTTTA
>CANQVU010000065.1 GCA_947627415.1 uncultured Clostridia bacterium
TATACATTTGAAGGATTAAAACAGCAAGAATATGAGATAAAGGTAAGAGTATATAATGGGACATATGTAGAGAGTAAAAAAGAAAATAACTTAAATAAAGAAAGTGAAAGTGAGAAAGTAAGTCCAAGTGTAATTACTAATCCAACTATCACACAAGAAAGTCAAACACCAAGCAGTGGAGAATATGCGCAAGAAAGAGTAATGAAGATAATATATCATAATACTGATATTACAAATCCAATGTATTATTTCAAGAGTACGACACCTGTGACTGTGTCATCTGGAGTGATAGAAGGAAGTTGTGGAGAAGGAGAAAAACCAAGTACATGTAATAATACACCTTCAACGACATTACAAGCAAATACATGGTACAAAACAAATAAAGAGACAGTAAGTGTAACATATCAAACAAATGGGGAATTATATGCAGTAACAAGTGATGGATTAAATATATCAAGTGCAACAACAGCAAGTATTACCAATATAGATAGAGAAGAACCAAAAATAGAAGTAAGTGTAGAAGGAAAAGAAGCAACAATTAAGTTAACAGATAATTTGGCATTAGCTGGATATCAAGTAACAACTGAGGAAACAGAATCATCTAATTGGGAAACGATAAGTGGAACAAGTGTAAGTAAAACATATATAGCAGAAAAAGCAGGAACATACTATATACATGTCAAAGATGAAGCAGGAAATACAAGTTATAAAGATTTTATAATAGAAAAGAGGGCATTTGGTTCTATCGTTCATTATATTGTAAATAATGAGACATATACAGAGACAGTTAATCTTGGAGAATCTGTATTGGAACCAAAAACATTTAGTCCTTCAAAAGAAAATGCAATATTTAAAGGATGGAGTTTAAGTATTACTTCTACAGATATTCTATCGGATAAAGTGGCAGATGGTAATGAAATAACATTATATGCGGTATGGCAATATAGTGATGAAATTGTAAGTTCTACTTCCCAATCATTGAGTGACCCAGGTTGGAATGTTTCTGGAGAATATTTTAATAAAACATGGTATAGTAATATAGATATGAGTTTATATTCTGGAATTAGAGTCACCATTTCTGCTAATACATCTGTTAACTTTAGAGGAGGCCATTGGTATATTTCAATGAATTGTGGTGGTGCAAGTGCACAAATTATGCATCCATACTGTGATTGGGGTAGCCCTCAAAAATGTTATTCATCTAGTTATAATAGCACATTAACATTAATGTTTACATCAAATTCTGGTATGACTTCATTAACATCATCAGTAAGGAATGAGTCATCGAACGGTCGTGGATCTATTACAGTATCTAAAATTGAACTTATTGGACGTCTAGCGGTAGATGGAAATTCTGATGAATCGTAATAAGAATAAAAAAGTATTGATGTTTGATTTTGGTTTTGTTATAATAAAGACAGAAAATATAGAAGGTGAAGAAAATGAAAAAATATGTGATACTTGGAATTTTGGTTTTATTTATGACTGGAATTACAACTGGTTGCAAAAAGGAAACTGAGCAACAAAATGATTCAAATATCCCACAAGCAAATACCAATGAGAATGTAATAAAAAATCAGGTTGTTGATGTATTTAGTTTTGAAAACACATCACTTTTATATGAAAATGGAACTAGTACATTTGAAACAACAGTAACAAATACAAGTGATATAGCAGTATATGTATCAGAGTTTAAAATACATTTAAAAGATGAACAAGGAAACGAAATTGTTACATTAACTGGGTATATTGGAAATCAATTGGATGCACATGAAAGCCGTACGATTACAAGTTCAGCAACTCAAAATTTGATGCTTGCAAGTATATTGGAATATGAAATTATAAGATAATGTAAATTGAAAATTATTGTAAAAAAAATATAAAGAGTCTTGAAAACAAGATTCTTTTTTGTTATAATAAATATGTCAAATAAAATCATAGAATAGTTTGCGAATACATAAGATTTCAAGTATGCTATTTGTAAACGGGGGGGGGGTACCCCCTTTTTTATTGCCTTGAAAAGAACAATAAAATATAGTACACTGATAGTGTATATAAGAATAAAAGAATAAAAAAGTATCAAAATAGGAGTAGGAGTGGTTCCAATGAAGAAAATGAAAGAAATGAAGAAAAAAGGATTTACATTAATAGAATTATTGGCGGTAATTGTGGTATTATCTGTAATCGCACTTATTACAGTACCAATAGTAATCAATGTAATAGAGAAAACAAGAAAAGAGGCATTCAAAGATAGTGTGTTAGGAGCTATGAATGGAGTAGATTACTATCTATTAGAAAATAATTTAAACGAAGTACCCGAAGAAGGAATAGAAGTAAAAAATATGAAATTAAAAAATAATCCATTAAAATATGGAATGATCACAAAAAATAGCGAAGGCAAATTAGAAGCAGTAAATGTAAGTGATGGGAAGTACTGTGCGCAAGGAGTTATGGAAGAATTAAATATCGACAAAGGAGAATGTGATTTAACAGTACCAACATGTAAGTTAGAGATAAAAGGAGAAAAAGGAATTAATGAATGGTATGGAAGTAAAGTTACAGTAGAAATGGAGACAAGTGAAGCCTTAACAGGAGGACTACAATTTGGGATTGGGACAGAAGAGAAATATGATAAAAGTGTAGAAAAAGGTAAAAAAGGGAAAGCAGAGATAGAAGTAGAAGAAAAAGGGAAAATAAGTTGTTATGTAAAGAATGCAGGGAATAAAGCAGGAAACAATGAAATAGAAGTGAAAATAGATAAAAGTGCCCCAACAGAAGCGAACTTCAGTACAACAGCGACAAGTAATAGTATCAAAGTAATCGCAAGCGGAAAAGATGAAGAAAGTGATATTGTAAGATATCAATTCAGTAACGATGGCGGAACAACATGGACCAAAATACAAGAAAGTGAGATATATGAATTTAAAGGATTAAAACAGCAAGAATATGAGATAAAGGTAAGAGTATATAATGGGACATATGTAGAGAGTAAGGAAGAAGACAATCAAAATAAAGAAAGTGATATTCAAAAAGTAAGTCCAAAAGAATTAGAAATACCAACATATGAAGCGAACCCAACAAAACCAACACAAGGGAATGTACAAGT
>CANQVU010000066.1 GCA_947627415.1 uncultured Clostridia bacterium
CCTATTGGTTCATTTAAATATACTTCTGCCCCTAGTTTTTTTATACTTCTTAAATGCATAAGAATTTCATTTTCTATTCTCTCCTATTGGAAACAAATTACTATTTAAAAAAGTGGATTCAGTATTTGTAGTATTTAATAAATTAACTTCTACATTGTCTCCATTTCCATATGCACTATCTATTAATAATCTTAAAAGATTCCTTTTTTCAAGTATATCTAATTTATCAAATTGCTCAAGATGATTTTTAATTATATCCATAACTATTTTAATAGCATTTGTATTAATAAAATTAATTTGCTCGTTTTGCTTCAATTCATTAAGTTTACTTTCAATTTCTTCATTTTCTTTTTTGATTCTTTTTACTTCTTTATTAATATCATCAATTAATTCAATATCTACATATTTTATCCTTTGTATTAAATTTTCTAAATCTCTTTTATTATTTTCATATACCTTTTTTAAGTGTATAATTTCATCATCTTCGATATCAGTATTAGACTTAGCACTTATCATCTTATTTAATTCTTTATAGATTTTTTCATTTGGTGCAATCAGTTCCTTTACTTTTTCCATTAAAAGTTTATCCAATTTATTTCCATCAACATTTTTACAATTACACTTTTGTCTTCTACTTTTTTCTTTTAGCTCACACATATAACTATATTTTATATTTCCTTTTTCATCAAAACGATTTGAATAGATTTTAGGTCTCATGTAAGAGCCACACTCTTTACATCTTAATATTCCTGAAAGAAGGGCAGTATTTTTTTGTGGTTTCCTGTATCTTTTATTTTCATTTAATTTAAGGATTTTTTGCATTTCTATCCATTCTTTTCCTAGAAAGCAACCTTTATGCTTTCCGAACTGCAATAATCCAATCTTTCATGTCATTTCGTTTTGTTGCTCTATGTTTGCATTGACGTGTTTTATTATAAACCATTATACCATGCTTTCCATCAAAATCTTCTTTCTTCGAAAAAACTTCTATTCCTTGTTCTACAAAATAATTATACATATCTATGTCATTTATTGCATATACAGGATTAGTTAGTATATTTTTTAATGCAAATCTAGTAAAATATTTATTATTTTTTGTGCACATTCCATTATTTATTGTATATGTTTCAAGTGACGTTAGAGATTTTAAGTCTAAAAATTTATGTCCAATAATTTTAATCATTATTATCTCTTTTTCAATTTGCTTTAACATATATGCTTTTTTTACTTTTTGCTCAACTTCATTATTTTCATTTATTTCTTTATAAGATAATAATTTATATCCTTCTGACACATATCCTGTAGGAGTTGTTCCTCCAAGCCATCTTCCTGTTTTTGCAAGTTCTCTCATGTTATCCCTTATTCTTTCAGCAGTAATTTCTCTTTCTAATTGTGCAAAAACACTAGCAATATACATCATAGCTCTACCCATTGGTGTACTAGTATCAAATTGTTCTTTTACCGATATAAAACTAATTCCATTTTTATTTAATTCTTCTATTAAATCTGAAAAATCAGCTACACTTCTTGCTACTCTGTCTAATCTATAACATATAAAAATATCATATTTATTTTGTTTAGCATCGTTTATTATTTCGTTGAACTTTTTTCTTTGCGAATCTGCACCTGAAAAGCCTTCACCTTCATCATATATCAATGTTTTTATTTCTTGACCATAATAATTTTTATTTATATACTCTTTACACAATTTAATTTGTGTTTCTATTGATTCACCCTTATCTGTAGCTTTAGATTTTCTTGAATATATAGCAATTACTTTCATATCTTCCTCCTTTTTTGTGTGATTGTAACTCTGCATTTTAATATATTCAAGACTTTTTAAGTTCTTCTAACAAAGTTTTTTCTACTTCCTTTTTTTTATCTATATTTATGTTCAAATCATCAATGCATTTTTGCATTAAAATAGCACTAATATATGCCATATTATCTTCAAGAGTAGTCTTATCTTTAGGATAATTTATAATTAAATTCATAGAAAATCCCTCACTATAAAACTATTCATAATAGCTGTTCTTTATACTTTATTAAAAAGTCCATCTTATTATTTTTGGAACATCCCTACCAACAATTAGTCCATCTTTTAATCTATAAGATTTATTTTTTGAATCATATTTATAAGCAGATTTATTCCAATCTCTGTATGCTCTATTACTTATTGTTTTTCTACCTCCTGATAATTCTAAACTTGCTTGTTCGTGCATTTTTTTCAATATTTGAATATCTGAATGCTTTTTTCCTATTACATTCCACTCTTCTTTGAATATCTTTATTGCGTTTAATCCTATTTAATCTTTTTCTGTTTTCTTTTTCTTGCTCATATCTTTGGTCTTTTTTTATAATTCTGCAAATTGTAGATTTTGAAATATTAAGTTTTTCTGCTATATCTTTTTGTAACATTTTGTTTGTATAATAAAGATATATAACTTTTTCTTCCATCTTAATCTCTCCTACATGAAATTTTTTGTTAAACACTTTTTGGGTATGAAGAAACAATAGAGTATTAAAGCTCTATTAATTTCTAGTTTTTTTATTCTCATTTCTAAATAGTATTATTTTTTTCCTTTTATAATGTTAGTCAGTCTCTTGACTTCTTTTATACCAAATTTTTTATGCAACATTTTTATTTCGCTTTCCAAATTTTTTGGTGTAATTTCTGTTCCACTATTTTGCAAAGTATATAATGCTAATTTTGAATAAGATACTAAATCATCAAAATCATTTGAATCTTTTTCTTCCATTTTTTCTCCCCCCTTTTATATATATAGGTCTCGAAAAAATTTAAAAACCGGACAAATCTTTAAAAATTTTTTATTTATTTTTTTCTTTTACTTTTTAATTGCTCATATATATTAACAATTATATCTTGCTTTAAATCTTCATCAATTACTCCATTTATCTTTGAATTCTTATTTATAATAGGCAAACTTTGTTCTATAATACTCAAAATTTCTTCATCAGTTAGATTATAATTATTAAAATATTTTTCCTCGTATAATTAAAACATACAAAATATTCTAATTATACTCTCCTTTCTTTTTAAAATTTTGTATAATATATTT
>CANQVU010000067.1 GCA_947627415.1 uncultured Clostridia bacterium
CATGTTCTTCGAAGTGTGGGTCGCCCAAGGGTGCGACCCCTACAGCGTTTGCAATGGTTTTGCTGTTTGTTATTTCTTTTCGGGCAGACACAAGGCCTGCCCCTACAACGTTTGCATTCAATCTTTCTTTCTGTTTTTTCATTTGTTTCTTCTCTCCTTTTCTTATGTTTTCTCTTTTTATTTTATTTATGTACATTATAAGTTATATGTTTTCTATTTGTCAATAACTCAAATATTTATTTTCTATTCATTTATTTTATTGTTTACATATATAAGAAAGTTATGCTTTGCATTATGTTAAGATTAAAGTTGATTTTTTTCTATACAATAAGAAAAAAATACTCTAGGTACACTAGAGTATTTTTTACTATATTTTAAACTTTTATTTTATTATCTAATTCATCAACTTTTACACTTCTTGTATGTTCAATTTTTGTCCAAGTTGTATCTGGTTTTATTAATGCCTTTATATTTATTAATATCCATGATCCTAAGAATAATGGATAGCAAAGTATTCCTTTAATCATCGGTTTTATTGGTCTTTTATCAAGCCACATTATAAGTATTGCTGTAAGTGGTGGAAGTAAGAATGTTGCTCCTAAATATCTTAAATAATTCCAAATCAAAGCTGCAGTTGTCATTCCATTTGCTGCATATATTATAAGATTTACTACTAATAATCCTAATGTTATTATAAGCATTGGCATACCCATCAAATATAGAAATCCGTCAAAATTCATTAAACTTTTATGATCTTTTACGCCTCTTGCTAAATCTTTTAAATAGTACTTAACACATTGTATATGTCCAACTGACCACCTCATTCTTTGATTCCAAGATTGATTATATTCAAGTGGTTGCTCATCATATACTATTGCATCTGTTGCCCAACCTAATTTTCTTCCTTGTGATATATTAATTAAGGAAAACTCTATATCTTCTGTTAATGTTTTTGTATTCCATCCTTTTTCTTTTATAAGGTCATATTTTACCATAAATCCTGTACCATTTAATAATGGAGATAGTCCTAGATTATATCTTGCTAAATGATAAAATCTATGCATAGTCCAATAGAATAATGCATATCCTGCTGATATCCATGAATCTGTTGGATTCTTTATATCTCTATATCCTTGAACTACTTCTTCGCCTTGGCAAAGCTTTTTGTTCATTGCTTTAATAAAGTCCGGCATTGCAACATTATCTGCATCGAATACACACATAGCATCATATTCTACTCCCTGTTCATTCATTTTATTTAAAAACCATTGCATTGCAAAACCTTTTGTTTTTTTATTCTCATCAAATCTTTCATAAACAATAGCCCCTGCATCCCTTGCAACTTCTGCAGTGTTGTCTGTACAGTTGTCCGCAATAACATATATATCAAGCAATTCTTCTGGATAATTTTGATTTTTTAAACTCTCAACTAAATTCCCAACTACAGCTGCTTCATTATGAGCAGGTATCAATGCCATAAATTTATGATTTTTATCTACTATTAATGGTTTTTCTTTTAATTTTACTAATGAACATGCACTAATTACTATGTTATATAGCCAAAATATTGTTATAATCCAAACTAATGCTTGTTGTAGTATATATAAATACTCCATTTTATCTCTCCTTATTTTACCTCAAAAGATGGCTCAATAAATATCTTTTATTATATTTTATTTCGCCACCCTTTTTATTATACTACTTTAATTAATATTTTGCAAATTTTATTTAATCACCTTTTTGATAACCTAATATTGGTTTAAATATAAATGGTAAAACAATTAATCCGGTAATAAATAAAATTCCTTTATCAAATTCTTTACCAACTTTAAAATTTGCAACTGCACAAGCTAACAAATATGCAGCAATAAGTATAAGTGCAATAAACATTAAAGCATTTGCCTTATTATGTGTAGAATCATTAGAATCCATTGTCTGTGAGTAATTAGCATCTACGCTTGCTCTAGCCTTATCTGCAACAGAGATTACAGATGATGAGATTGATGAAGATATTCCCATTGCAAGAATTATCGTTGCCACTATTGGAATAAAAGGCCAAAATGCTGACATATTAACACTTTTAAAATAGAAACATATTGAAATAAGTGAAATTACTTCAATTGTTAACATAATCATGCTTTTTAATCTTATAAATGAAATATTATTAAATATCAAATTAATAATTAAAATAATAAATGGATATAAATACTGAAATTTTACAGTCCATTCAGGCATTGATAATTTCTTATATAGTCCGACCTATTCCTATATTTATCACTATTAGACAAATATATAATACAATATCTATAGTAGTATGTTTAGTTACAATAAACTTTATTAACTTTTCTTGCAAGGTTTCTTTTTCCTGATTTTCTATGTTTTGACTAATATTATCATCATTACTAATGATTTCATTTTTACTTTCTATATTATTTACAATATCTATATCTTTTTGTACTGGTTTTATTATTCCCATAACCTTTAATCCAAAAATCAATCCTAAAATTATTATTAATCCTATTAATATAATTATTGCTTTATTTTGATTGTTCATATCTTTTTTCTCCTTTTTTGTCTATTACATAAATATTCATTAGTTTTAATCATAATAATTCATAAATTATATAAAATATAGATACTCTAAATTATTGTACAACTCTATTTTATGATAATCCTTTTTTAGCTTTGCTCCTCTTCTATTCCTAATCCTTTTTTGCTTAAACTTATTTTCCCTTGATTATCTATATCTAAAACTTTTACTAAGAATGTATCTCCTTCTTTAAGAACATCTTCTACTTTTTCTACTCTTTTATCTGATATTTTAGAAATATGAAGCAATCCTTCTTTTCCTCCACCTAAATCCATAAATGCCCCAAATGGCATTATTTTAGTAACAGTTCCTTCATAAATTTCTCCTACTTCGATTTCTCTAGTAATATCTTCTATAATTTTTTGAGCTTTTTTTGCTTTTTCTGCGTCCTCAGTATATATAAATACTCTTCCATCTTCTTCTATATCTATTTTTACACCTGTTTCATCAATTATTTTATTAATTGTTTC
>CANQVU010000068.1 GCA_947627415.1 uncultured Clostridia bacterium
CCACTTAAGTGGTCGCTAGTAATAGAGCCTTATAGGCGCATATGAAAATCCACCGGTTATACCGGTGGATATTTATTAAAACCCCGAGATTGTCTCGGAGTTCGGTAAAGCTTTAAGCGGTGAGCAAACACAAAAAATCTCTTCATATAGTAACACAATTAATGTAAAATAAAAAAATGTAAAACTTTGTAAATAAACTTGTTTTTTTGTATAGCTCAATATATAATAAATTATAATTATACCAAAGAGGTGAAATATGAAAAATACAAAGGGAATTACTTTAATAGCTCTAGTAATAACAATAATTATAATGATGATATTATTTGGAGTAGTAGTAACAGTTGCAATAAAAGGATCTTTATTTAATAAATCACGAGAAGGAGCAGAGCAATATACTGCAGAAACAATAAGGGAAAATCTTACTCCAATAGTTACAAATATGTTTATTGAAGATGGAAATATATTTTATAAAGAGAATTCAGAAATAGAGAATGAAATTAATAGGCAATTAGGAAATGAAGACGAAAAAGCTGAAGTTGTGTACAAATTTAGTGGAAATGTATATGTAATATATCGAGGATATATATGTAAGATTGATCAGAAAACGGCAGAAATAGTTGAAGTAATAAAAGTTAATGCACTTTATACTGGAGATGGAACAGATTTAGATGGATTAACAATAGAACAAGTAAATGAAATGGCAAAAACAGTAGATTATAAAATAAAAACTTTAGATATAAATGGTGGATATAATGTAGTATATACCAGTGATAATGAGACTAAAAATAGCGGTAGTGGAGAGGAGACTTGGGATGTAAATGAAATAAAGCTTGCAACAGAGGCTTATTGTGCAAATAATGTAGTAATATACGATGGAACAAATCCATATATACCAGTAATGGTAAGATTTTATAGACAAAATAAAAATACTTTATCTAGGGATAGAGGGTTAAAATATTTTAAAGTAAATACTAACAATGTTGCAAAATTTTCAACGAACAATGAAAATAATGATTGGGAATTTGTAACAGATGAACAATATAATTATGAAGCTACATCTAATAGGAGATGTGCATCATCAGAAACAAGTTCAAGTAGTTTTAATGATAGAACATCAGGACATTATTATGCATCAGGAAGATTAATATATACTGAAAAACCAACAGAAATACTTACAGATTTAGGAAAATTTAATGTAACAAGTATTGATCAAGATGATAACTCCAAATCTTTTAGTGTTGGTAATAATTATATGATAGATGTAACAAGGTATTATGATGTACTTAAAGAAGGCCAAAAATTAATAAATGAACATGAAAATAATACAAGAATAGCAACTGAATTTTATGAATTAGCAAAGGCTATACTGAAAGCAACTATGACAAATTATTCATATGATAATCCAGAAGGATTTGCTATGCAAATAGAAGATCAAACAAATAATATCCAAGATGCAATTAATAAATTTAATGAATCACTAGATTCACTTCCACAAATATCTGATGAAGTATTAGCAATTGTAAAGTTAGCAAAAGAATCAGATGTAAAAATTCAAACACAAGAAGTGAATGGAGGATATAATATAGTATATACAAGTGATGCTGAAACTAAAAATAGTGGTAGCGGTGAACAAACTTGGGAAGTAGGTAGTGTAAAGCTTGCTGCAGAAATATATTGTGCAGATAATATAATGGTATATGATGGAACAAATCCATATATACCAATAATGGTAAGATTTTATAGAAAAAATGAGCATGCAAGTACAAGAAGTAGAGGATTAAGATATTTTAAAATAGATGATTTAGATAATAAAACATTTTCTACGAATAATGAAAATAATGAATGGGAATTTGTAACAGATGAACAATATAATTATGAAGCTACATCTAATAGAAGATGTAGATCACAGAAAGAAGGTACAACAGAATTTAATGATAAAATTACAGGACATTATTATGCATCAGGAAGGTTAGAATATAATATAACTCCAGAACAAATACTTACAAATGTGGGGGGATTTACTGCAACATGTTGTGATCAAGATGGTAATACAAAGAGTTTTTCTACTGGAACTAATTATATTATTAATGTTAAAGGTTATTATGAAAAAATAGATGATGCAAAAGAATTATTAACAATAGATAATTTATATCATGATGTGGAATCGACATATGATTTAGCTGAGTTAATAAATGAATTGAAAAATAAAAAATATAATTATACAAATGCAGAAGAATTTGCAAATCAAATACAAGATAATATTGATAGACTAGATATAGCAATGCAAAAATTAAAATAATATATTAATAGTATCTACCTTTTCAAAAGATTACATTATGATAAAAGAGGAATTTTGTGAGAAAGGATTAACAGCATTAAAAAATATTGGATTTCCAATAAAATATGAATAAAAAGAACCAGAGTAAAAAACATTTTACTCTGGTTCAATTTTGGATTTGGACAAATTATTCTGCCATCTTTAAAAAGTAGATATTTTCGGGGTCAACCGGCATGAGAGTAAAAGAAATGTCAGAAGCTGAAATCAAGATAATAGATTTCCAATCTGTTGCCATTGCACAGACATCAATCACAACTCTTGTTTCAGGATAATCATCAGTTGCTTTCCATGTCAACTCTAAAGTCCCCTATTTTCTGCCTTCCTTACAAGAAACTCCATCGCTGTGCTGTAATTTTTCAACAGCATTGCTATGCAAGAAAATCTAAGCGTCTTTTATCCGTTCTCCCATTTCTGCCAGCACATCCAGTGGGCATTTGTCCATCGGTACAGTAATTACTTCTTTCTTCATGATAATTCCTCCTTAAATAAGTTATAGTAAATAGTACCTACAAATATAAGGAAATCCTCATACTCAGTATGATTGTATTATATTTTACATAATCCGTCAAACTATATTAACATAAATGTCAATGAAATTTGAAAATGTCCCAAAATTTTTTAAACATTAGCCCTAAAAATTTAGTTTTTTAGGGCTAAATTT
>CANQVU010000069.1 GCA_947627415.1 uncultured Clostridia bacterium
TATACATTTGAAGGATTAAAACAGCAAGAATATGAGATAAAGGTAAGAGTATATAATGGGACATATGTAGAGAGTAAGGGAGAAGATAATCAAAATAAAGAAAGTGATATTCAAAAAGTAAGTCCAAGTGTAATTACTAACCCAACTATCGCTCAAGAGAGTCAAACACCAAGTAATGGAGAATATGCGCAAGAAAGAGTAATGAAGATAACATATCATCATGAGAATATAATTAACCCAGAATACTATTTAAAAAGTAGTGTAACTTCAACAGTAGAACAAGGAATTATGATAGGAAGTTGTGGAGCAGGGAATACACCAGAGGAATGTAATACAGAAACGACAACGACATTACAAGCAAATACATGGTACAAAACAAATAAAGAGACAGTAAGTGTAACATATCAAACAAATGGGGAATTATATGCAGTAACAAGTGATGGATTAAATATATCAGGGACTGCAACAGCAAGTATCACCAATATAGATAGAGAAAATCCGACAGTAAGTGTAAGTGTAAGTGGAAAAACAGCGACAATTACATTCACAGATAATTTAGCGTTAGCGGGATATCAAGTAACAACTGAGGAAACAGAATCATCTAATTGGGAAACGATAAGCGGAACTAGTAGTACAAAGACATATACAGCTGAAAAAGCAGGAACACATTATGTGTATGTCAAAGATGGAGCAGGAAATACAAACTATTCACAATTTTCGGTAGCAGAAAAAGAATTTGAGCAAGAAGTATTATCAAATGTAGGAGTTAATCAAAATGGAACATTTGATGCAAGCGTTTATACAAAAGCTACTATTTCAGGTTCTGCAAGCATCAATTGGTCCAAAGATTGTCATTCTGCGACTTCTGGTAATGCCTGTGCAACAGCAAAAGTAAATTTTACTTGCGGTTCTACAGTGTACTCATATCAAGTAGCAAGTTTATGTTTCAGTAATTCTTCTTGGAATAAAGTAACTAGTTCATCTGGTGGTAATTTTAATACAACAATTGACTTAGCTGAACATGGTATTACTTGTTCGAATGCTACAGTATCACTCACTTATTCCAATGCTGGTGTTTATTGTTCAACCGGATGGTGTAATGGTAACACTAGTAGTTGGTGTACGGGATCTTGCAGTCTTGGTTCAGCTAAACTAACTGTAGTAGTTAAAGAATAATGTGCAACCAAACAACAGTTTAAACTGTTGTTTTTTCATAACATTTTCATAAACTGACATAGGTGATATTCATGTAGATAATAAAGAGTTTAAGAAGTTATTTATTAGAAGATGAATTAAAACAAAATGATATCAACATTTAAATATAATTGAATCAAATAATGCAAGAATAATTTTTCATAGAAACTCTTAAATTTCAAAAATTCTTATGATAAGATGCGATAAGAAAACTTCTTTAATATATTAAAATATAATAATCTAAGTATAGAAATAAATAATAGAATAGTTTACGAATACAGAAAATAAAGTATGCTGTGTGTAAATAAGAAATAGGTTTTTCCTCTTTTTTATTATCTTGAAAAGAGAGACCAAATATAGTATACTATTAATGTATATAAGAATAAAACAATAGAAAAAGTATCAAAATAGGAGTAGGAGGCTTCTAATGAAGAAAAAAGGATTTACACTAATTGAATTATTAGCGGTAATTATAGTATTATCTGTAATCGCACTTATTACAGTACCAATAGTAATCAATGTAATAGAAAAAACAAGAAAAGAATCATTCAAGGATAGTGTACTAGGGGCATTTGGACAAATAGAATATTATCTAGTAGAAAATAACTTAAAGAATATGCCAGAAGAAGGAATAGAAATAAAAAATTTAGAATTACAAAATAATAAATTTAGTGGAAGAATCATAAAAAATAGTGAAGGAAAATTAGAGGCAGTGAATGTAAGTGATGGAAAATATTGTGCACAAGGAGAAAAAACAAATTTAAATGTCTATAAGGGAGAATGTTATATCGAAGTTCCAACTATAGAGGTAAATGTCAATGGCAAAGTAGCAGAAATATTCTTAAAATCAGGAGCTGGAGTAACTGGATATGCAGTAACAAACAAAGGAGAAAAAGTAAAAGAGTGGATAATCATTCCTGAAATAAAAGAAATACAAGAGACATGGGAAGCCGAAACAGCAGGAGAGTATACCGCATGGGTAAAAGATAAATATGGAGAAGTGAATCATGAAGATTTTACAATAGAAGAAAATGCATTCTCTTATCCTGCAGTTGAATCTAAGTATAATGCGACTGTTTCTTGTACAAATGGAAGAACACTTTCGAATGGAAATTGTATTTATAGTTATAGTTGTCAATCAGGTAGTCATTGTAGCGATGGATGTCTCAATTGTTATACTTGCGGTAATCAAGTTTGTGGATGTCCACAATGGGTACCAAATTATACTACTTGTACGGAAACGCAAAATCAATATCGACAATATACCTGTCCAAATGGTGGAACCGTAGACGGAACGACATGCATACAATATACCTGTCCAAATGGCGGGACATTAAATGAAACTACATGCGAATTTGAATAGATTAATAAATCACAGATAAAACTGTGGTTTTTTCATAACTATCCATTTATTTTCATAAACTAACATAGGTGATATTCATGCAGATAATAAAGAGTTTAAGAAGTTATTTATTAGAAGATGAATTTCAAATCCGTATTTTAAAAAATAAAGTTAATGTAGTCAATTATGATAGTATTGGACATTTTGATTCGAATAAAATCATGATAAAACATGATGACAATGCAGTTGTTATCATAGGAGATCACTTAGTTGTTTCCAAATTGCTCACAGATGAAATATTAATAACAGGAAATATCAAAAACATAGAGTTTAGGTGACTAACTATTAAAAGTCAATATATTTTTAATAGAAAGTTATAAATGGAAAAGAATCCCATGCCAAAAAGATTT
>CANQVU010000070.1 GCA_947627415.1 uncultured Clostridia bacterium
ACATAGAAACTACCTATTATTAAAATAGTTCTATCATTATATACTTTTTTAGAAATGTTTATTGCATCTTCTAGCTTTTCTTCATACATATTTACATCATTTAAATATTTTTTAGCCTCTTTGTATAATTTGTGTTTAGACAAATATCTTTTATCCCCTGTTCCACTTGTGAAAAAGAAAATTGCATTTTTATCTTCACATATATTTTTTATAATTGTTTTGTAATCTTTCGTTTTTAAAATTGATATAATATATACTTTTTTATTATCAGGATAATATTGATTAATGTTTTGCTGTAAATTTTTTACAGCATTTTCATTGTGACCTCCGTCAAATATAATTAGAGGCTCTTTACTTAAAGTTTCTAATCTTGCTCTGTGTACTACTGTTTTTAACCCATTATATATTGCCTCGTTTGAAATTTTATATCCTTTTTCTTTTAGAACATCTATAACCTCTAATACTTCTGCAGTATTGTATATTTGAGCTTTCCCTTTTAAATTTATTTCTATATCTTTATAGTTTTTATAATCAAATTTTTGTATGTCAGTATTATATGAATAATTTGTTATATCTTCTTTTTCTATTACATGTAATTTGCTATTTTTATTTTTGCATGTTTCTTCTATAACTTGCATTATTTCATCTTGCTTAACAATTACTGTATCTGAATTATTTTTAATTATTCCGGCTTTATGTTTTGCAATGTCTAAAATATTATTACCTAATATATCTACGTGGTCATATCCGATGTTTCCAATTACTGCAATTTTTGCATCTACAATATTAGTACAATCTATTAATCCTCCAAGTCCTGTTTCTAAAACTACTAAATCACATTCCTGTTTTGCAAAATATATAAGTGCAAGTGAAGTAATTGCTTCAAACCATTTAACTGGTACTTTATGCGTTTTATTGTATTCTTCTATTATTTTTGATAACGGAAGTAGTATTTCTTTTACCTCATCATCTGATATTTGCTTATTATTAATCCATATACCGTCATTAAATTTTATTAAATGAGGTGATATAAATTTACCGACTTTATATTCTGTATTATTCAAAATGCTTGCAAGCATTTCACATATACTTCCTTTTCCATTTGTTCCTGAAACGTGTATAAACTTCGTTTGTTTTTCAGGATTATCAAACTTTTCCATTATATATTTCATCGCATCTAAATTTGGATCCTTTGTAAATTTATCAAATGTATCTAAATACTCATCAATACCTATTTCTTCTTCCTTGTATAAATATTTTTTGACAAATGGTCTAAGTGCTTTTTCAAGTAAAAATATTGTAACTACTTGGATTGGAAGCATTATAGCTTCTGTCGCAAATCTTGATGCAATTACTGCAAAATACGCTTTTCCATATAGTACGTTTAAAAATACCGCTTCTAATAGTATTTTTATTATTCCCAGTACAATAACACTACTAATAATTAATTGAACAATAAATTTAAAATCTTTTCTTTCTTCTCCTGGTTTTTTATATAAGAATATTCCATAAACTAATCCCATTAAAGCAGATGATATCGTAAATCCTGGAAAATATGGACCAAATGGGAAAAGAATTGCACCAATTAAATCCCCAAGTCCTGCTATTATTGCAGAATATTTAGGTCCGCAAATAAATTCCTGCAAGCATCATTGGAACAAAGCTAAAGCTAATTACCAAAAATGATGATTTAATAGATAGAAATCTTGATAGAACTAATAAAATGCTTAATAGCATTGCAGATAAAATAATTTTTTTGCTTTTTGTGAGAGTGTATTTTGTCATAATAAAAAGCCCCCTATCTTTTTTTGGAGCTTCCGTTTTCAATAAAGATAATTCTTTGTTTAATAGCGGAATGCGAAAATAAGTCAGCAAAGCCTATTCTTTAAGGCTCTTTCGTTTGCTAACAACTTCCCGTTTAGCAACACTTAACTACTTACTTTCTACTCTATTTTGTCTAATTTTATCAAAAAATATCTTACTTTTCAATACATATTTAAAAAAATAGGGAAAAGGGGGCCAGGCTCCTTTTTACCTACAATAATTTTACTAATCTACTCGTGCCTAATCTGTCGGCTCCAAGTTTTATAAATTCTTCTGCATCTTCAAATGATTTTACTCCTCCTGCAGCTTTTATTTTTAATTTGCTTCCTTGTAAATTTTTCTTAAACAATTTAATATCTTCAAATGTAGCTCCTCCTGTAGAAAAACCTGTTGATGTTTTTATATAATCTGCACCCGATTTATCTACTATTTCACACATTTTTATTTTTTCTTCTTCTGTAAGTAGACAGGTCTCAATTATAACTTTTAAAATTTTATCTCCACATACACTTTTTACTTTTTTTATTTCATTTTCGATATAGTCATATTTTTTATCTTTTAAATATCCTATATTTATAACCATGTCTATTTCGTCTGCTCCATTTTCTATTGCATTTAATGTTTCATAAACTTTTACATTTGTAGTAGAATATCCATTTGGAAATCCAATTACTGTGCATATTTTTAGTTTGTTTTCTACATATTTTTTTGCTTCTTCTACATAGCATGGTGGTATACAGACAGATGCTACGTTAAATTTAATTCCATCATCACATATTTTTTTAATATCTTCCCACTTAGCAGTTTGATTAAGAAGTGTGTGATCCACTTTTTTTAATATATCTTGTTTTTCCATTTTGCCTCCTATAAATATGTTTTTTGTAATTATATCATAAAAAATATGGGGGAAAAAGGGGTCTGTCCCCTTTTTCCCCCATGTCATAAAATATATATTTTTTAATATAATATTGTAGGTGATTTAATGGAAACTTTACGTTTAGGGTCTACTGGGCCAATGGTTGAACTTCTGCA
>CANQVU010000071.1 GCA_947627415.1 uncultured Clostridia bacterium
ATAAGTAGTAGCACTACTATTAGTGCTACTACCTTCATCTTTTGTATTAGATTTATAATAATTATTTAGAATCTGTATTAAGGAGATTACTGCTATAATAATTAATACAACTACAAATATTATTCTTTTATTTTGATTATACCATCTTACTATTTTACCCATATTAGTCTCCTGATTTTATTATAGTTGTGCTATTAAATCCATTGCTCTCTTAATTTCTGCATTCCCAAGTCCATTGCCTCTTAAGCGATCTTCCATTTCTTTTTTCTTCATTCCAAGTCTAGATGCCTCTTGACGTATTTTTTGTGCTACAATAATTTCATTTTCGGTGGTTCCTGGATTTCCTGCCATTACCAACATTGCTTTTTTAATGTCTTCTGATTTTGTGATTCCATTACTATGGAATGTTCTTATAAGCTCTTCTCTACTTGCTTGATCTTTTCGTCCTAACTTCTCTCTACATATTTTATTAAAGTCTGAATCTCTAGTCAATTCATATATTGAATTTCTAGTATTATATTCCTCAGTTCCCCATTTGCCTTCTTTATATATTTCTCTATTTTTCTTTTCTACTTCTGTTAATTTATTTCCTACTGCATTTGCACCCATGTATCCAGCTCCTACTCCTGCTGCTCCATATTTTAATGCATTGCCTAAATCTCCTGTTGCAACTCCTGCTGCAAGTCCTACTGTTCCTAATGTTGCTGCTCCTGCTGCTCCTACTAGTCCTTTTCTTACTCCTCTTCCAAGTCCTTTTAAATTTTTAGATACATTTTGTCTTGTAAATGGATTATACTGGCTAGAAAGCGTTCTTGCCCCATTTTTTATGCTTGGAGAGCCATATCTTGGTCCATTTACTGCTTCATTAAATCCATTGCCTACTACATTTGGTGCATTATTTGGTCCATTGTTTGGTCCATTGTTTGGTCCATTGTTTGGTCCGTTGTTTGGTCCATTGTTTGGTCCGTTGTTTGGTCCATTGTTTGGTCCGTTGTTTGGTCCATTGATTGGTCCATCAATATACCTTGTTGGTGTAGCATTCCCTGAACTATTTCCTGAACTTGTAGAACCTCCACCTGATTTTCCTGCAGCTTGTTTTCCACTCTTTTGTCCCATTTTGTTAATTGCATTCATAATTAATGCTCCTCCTGCTGCTGCTCCAAGTTGTCCTGCTGAAGCCGCTTTATCAAATCCAAACATCTTTCTAAAGAATTTCTCTGCTGGAAGTAAGAATCCTATTGCTGCCACTGCATAAAGTGGATTTTGATTTACTAAATTCATTGCAGAACTCACAAATATATAATATAGCAATAAATGCATAGGTTGTAATAATGCATTAAATGTATACTCTCTTACCCACATTGAAAATGCTTGAGCTTGTCCATCTTTTATTTTATCTAACGGATATGTAAGTGCTATTAATGGTGCTATCATTGTGAAAAATGCCATATATAATAGCCTTTTTAAATACTGTATTGTAAACATTACTGTATATATAACAAGTACAATGTACATTAATAACTCAGGAAACATTTCACTAAAATTTTCGCTTTCTCCAATACTATTCCTTAAATTAGACATTAATATATCTTCACCATTTGGTCCAGTTATATTTATAGCTAATATATCTACTATTTTTTGGGTTATTTCTGTTATAAACAGCATTATATATTGTAAAACAAATAATATACATATTGCTGCTACCCAATCTCCAATCATTTTTTTATATTTAGCCTTTTCTTGCCCTGTGCTACTTATTAATATTCTAATACCTATGTACACTAATACAGATAATAAGCCTACTAATGCTATTGCTCTTAGTGCTTTATACCATGTTGCTATTGTATCTTTCAATACAAGCGCAGATGATTCTTTTTGCCCATTTACTGTTGTTTTTGTAACCATTTGATATAAAATAAATTTTCCGTTGTTTTCTCTTATTGCATCAATAGCTTCTCTACCCTTCAAAAGTAAAATGTTTGGGATAAGAGTTGCTCCACCAGTAGCAATTGCACTACTTATTACTCCAAACTTTACAAGATAGTCTTTCCAATTTGCTTGTACTTCAGTAGATACAGCAATATATCTTACTTCTTCTCCTTGTTCGTTTTTAGCTGTCCACGTTGTTATTGTATGTGCTTTTGTTGATTCTATCAAATTCCAGTCACTTGATAATACCATATAAGTATAAGCGTTTTTCTCATCATATCCATACTCTTCTGGTATATTATCAAATTCTTTACCCTGTCCCAATGGTATATAATCTACATCTATTTTTGAAATGTCTTCATTATCTTTATTCTTATCAGCATTTATAAAATTAACTTTTAATCCAGCTATTTTCCCAGAGAATATAATACCTGGTGAATACCTTATATAAAACATATCTTTAGTACCAATCCCAAAAGCACTTTTTACAGTATCTGGATAATTCTGTCTTATATTACTATCACCTATAAAATAATACTGTAATCCTCCTATAACTAAATCTGAAATTGAACTCAGTAATTGGCATATTGGTTTAAACAATGCACCACCAAAATCTGCTTGTGAAGCTACTGGTGTTATAAAGTTAAATGACATCACTAAAAGTATTGCTATTATTACCTTTTTTGTTATTTCTTTGTTTGTAAAAA